>DASQEZ010000244.1:0-33544 GCA_035633415.1 Ornithinibacter sp.
GGCGCCCGGGGTGGGGGCAGGGCGGTCCTCGACCACGAGAACGTCGATGCCCCCGTGCCGGGTGACGACGAGGGCGGGGCCGGTGGTGTCGCTCATCCCGCCACCCTAGGGCGGCTGCCCGGCCGCCGGACCTACCGCCTCTTGTCGCCCCGCACGTCCTCGAGCACACCGCCGTTGGCCTCGATGACCTTCGCCGAGCCGACGTTGTCGACGTCACAGGTGACCAGGGCCGGGTCGAGCCGGATCGTCCCGCGACGCTGGGCGATCCGCGCCGGCACGGCCACCGCTCATCCCCGCGTGGTCAGTCGACCCGGAGCGACAGCAGCACCTCGTCGAGCATCGCCGGAGTGAGGCGCCCGGTGAAGGTGTTGTGCGGGCTCACGTGGTAGCACCCGACCAGCCGGATGTCGTGCCCCTCCGGCGTCGTCAGCCGCACCTCGGCGGCGTGGCCGAACCGTGGCCTGGGTCGGGGCACCGTCCAGCCGATCGCCCGGGCGGCGGCGAGGGCGGCGTCCCACCCGATCGCGCCGAGGCAGAGGACCGCCCGCAGCCGGGGCGCCGCGAGCTGGAGGTCGCGCTCGAGCCACGACGAGCAGGTCGCCCGCTCGGCGGGCGTGGGCTTGTTCGCCGGAGGAGCGCACCGCACCGCGGCGACGATCCGGATGCCGGTGAGCGACTGGCCGTCACCGGCCGCGACCGAGGTCGCAAGGGCGGCGAACCCGGTGCGGTGCAGCGCGGCATACAGGACGTCGCCGGACGAGTCGCCGGTGAACATCCGGCCGGTGCGGTTGGTGCCGTTGGCGGCGGGGGCGAGCCCCACCAGCAGCACCTCGGCGTCGGGGTCCCCGAAGGACGGGCCGGGCCGCCCCCAGTAGGGCTGGTCGGCGAACGACGCCCGCCGACCGGACCGCGCGACGTCCTCCCGCCAACGGACGAGGCGGGGGCAGGCCCGGCACACCGAGATCCGGGCCTGCAGCTGGGGGATGCCGTCGGCAGACGCCGCCAGGCGCCGCACCTGGGCCGGGGTCGCGGCCGCGGGGGTGTCGGCATCGGCGGGGTCGCCGGGCCACCCCTCGCCGGCCGGCACCGGTGAGTGGAACAGGTCTCCCGTGACGGGGTGCGGGTCGAGCCGGTCCATGAGGCCCACGCTAGGGGAGGATGCCCTCATGGCACGGGTGACGGTCATCGGTGGTGGCGTCGTGGGCCTGTCATGCGCCCTCGGCCTCGCCCGGGCCGGCCACGCCGTGCGCTGCGTGCGCGATGCCCCGGTCGCGGACACCACCTCGGCCGTCGCCGGCGGCCTGTGGTTCCCGTACCACGTCGACCCCCGCGACCGGGTTCTCGCGTGGGGGCGGGTGACCCTGGACCGGTTCACCGCGCTCGCCCGCGAGCCGGATGCCGGGGTGTCGATCCGTGAGGGTCTCGTCGTCGAGCGGGGGGTCGCCGACCGCTGGTGGACCGAGGCGCTGCCGGTGTGGCGCGAGGCCGGTGCGGACGAGCTGCCGGCCGGTGCCAGTGGTGGTGTCGTGGCGACGGTGCCGCTCGTGGCCATGCCGGTGTTCCTGCCGTGGCTCGAGACCCGCTGCGTCGAGGCCGGGGTCGAGCTCGCCCCCGGCCACGTGACCGGACTGGCCGAGGTCCGGGGCGACGTGGTGGTCGTGGCGGCCGGGTTGGGCTCGGGCCCGATGATGGGCGACTCCACCGGGATGCCCTCGCGCGGCCAGGTCGCGCTGCTCGCCAACCCCGGCCTGACCCGGTGGATCGTCGACGACGCCCACCCGGACGGCATGACCTACGCCCTGCCGCACCCCGGGTGGGTGGTGTGCGGCGGCACCGACGGAACCGGGTCGTGGGACACCGAACCCGACCCGGTGGTGCACGAGGCGATCCTGCGCCGGGTCCGCGAGGTCGTGCCCGAGCTCGAGGGTGCCCAGGTGCTCGGGGCACGGGTCGGGCTGCGGCCGGTCGCACCCGCGGTGCGGCTGGCGGCCTCCGTGGTCGGCGGGCGCCCGGTGGTCACGTGCTACGGGCACGGTGGCGCCGGGGTCACGCTCTCGTGGGGCTGCGCGGACGAGGTGGTCCGGCTCGTCGGCGAGGCCACGGCACGCTGAGCGGCGCCCGCCGGGGCGGTGGCCGGATCAGTGGTGGGAGACGACCGTGGTGCCGATCGGCGCGAAGTCGTAGACCCACTTGGCCACCGACACCGGCAGGTTGACGCAGCCGTGGGAGCCCCGGGAGCCGGCGTAGCCGAACGACGAGCGCCAGGGTGCGCCGTGCAGCGCGTACCCGCGGTGGAAGTACGAGATGTAGGGCACGTCGGGGGTCTCGTACCTGGTGCCGTCCGCGTTGCTGCCGCGCATCGTCTGCAGCTCGCGCTTGTGGTAGACGCGGAAGGTGCCGACCGCGGTGGGCTTCTGGTCCGACCCGTTGACCATCTTGATCGGGCCGTAGACGACCTTCGCCCCGATGTAGGCGGTCATCGTGTGCCTGGACAGGTTGACGTCGATCCACTTCTCGCCGGTGGTGGCCGGGTAGGCGAGGTTCTCGGCCCCGGGTGCGACCCTGCGCTCGGTCCACTTCGCGGGGGTCTTGTCGTACGTGAAGCTGCCCTGGTAGTCGCTGCCGGTGGTCACGGCCGCCGCGGCGGCCCTCGCGACCGCGGGGCCGTTCGAGACGGTGGCACCGTCACGGGCCTTGGTCACCACGACGAGCACCTTGCCGGACTCGCTGACGTTGCGCACCCCCGCCCTGGGGGTGACCTTGGCGTCCTTCGCGAGGCCGTCGACCCAGGCCTGCACCTTGGCGGCCTTCAGGGTCGGGCTGCCGAGCACCCCGTCGGTGCTGGGGATCGTCACCCAGGACGCCTTGACCTTCGCGGACGCGGCGTGCTCGTCCTCGCCGTCGGAGACCGAGACCTTGCGGGCGACCAGGGCGTTGGCCTGGTCGGCGACCTGCTGGGCAGCCGACGTGGTGACGACCGGCACCGCGTCGACGAACCGCACGGTCGCCGTCGCGGACGACAGCTCACGGGCGGCCACCGCCACGACGTCCTGGAAGCTCTCCGGGGCGACCGTCTGGCCGGACACCGCCGGCGTCACGGTGAAGGACTTCTTGTCGGCCGCGAGCTTCACGCCGGCGTCGCGGCCGGCCTTGTCGGCCCGGCCGACCAGGTCGGTGACGACCGCGGCGGTCTTCGCCGGGTCGGTGACGACGACGGCGTCCACACCGCGCGGGGCGACGAGCGAGGTCGCGTACGACGACCAGGTCCGGTTGGCCTCGAACACCGCGTCGACGGTGGCGTCGACGTCGACCGCGTAGCCGAGGTCGGCCAGGGCCGCCGTGCTGGTGCCGCTACCGGTGTCGATGGTGACCGTGACGTCGGCCGCGCGGTCACGCACGGCCGCCGCGACCTGGTCGCGGGTCATCCCGGCCACCGGAGCGCCGCCCAGCGAGCTCCCGGGCAGGGCCCGGTCCTGGAAGTGCGCCGCATAGGCCGTTCCGGCGCCTCCGAGGACGAGCGGGATCGCCACGGCGGCGGTGAGCAGCACCTTGCTGCGCGTCTTCATGGTGATCGGTGCCTCTCCAGCGAATCTCGGCGCCCTGGTAGTCGCCCTTGACAAGTGTGCTGTATGGGGGGGCCTGCGGGCACGCGTGACCAGCGAATGAACGGGAAAGTGTCGCCACACGTGGCGCAGATCACACGGATCGAGCGATCTGCGGGCGGATCAGGCGTCGGATTCCGGCCGCGAGCGGCCCGCCTTCGTCTCACCGCGGCGCTTCTTGGCGGCGAGCCGACGCTCCTTCGACCCCCGGGTGGGTCGGGTGGCGCGGCGTGGCGCCGGCGGGGGAGCCATCGCGTCGCGCAGGAGGGCGGACATCCGTTCGCGTGCGGCCACCCGGTTGCGCCGTTGCTGCCGGTGCTCGGACGCGGCCACGACGAGCAGCCGGCCCCCGACCAGCCGGGGGTCGAGGACGCGCAGCACGCGCCGCCGCTGTGTCGGCGTGAACCCCTCGAACGCCACGACGTCGAGCTCGAGCTCGACCCGGCTGTCGGCCGTGTTGACACCCTGGCCGCCCGGCCCGGACGACCGCGAGAACCGCTCCACGAGCTCACCGGACGGCACGGTCAGCCCCTGTGGCACGCCGGGGCCCGGCGGCACGACGAGGTCCATCAGGGTGTCCCCGTGCCGTCCTCGGGCTCGGGCGGCGGCTCGGCACCGGCGGCCTCGTCGCGCTCGGCCCACTCCAGCAGCGGCGCGATGTCGAAGACCGCGTCGTCGATGCCCGCGTGGAGGTCACCGAGCTCGGCATACCGCTCCGGCACCGTCGCGATGGTGAGGTCGTTCGGTTCGACGTCGTCGAGCTCCTCCCACCGGAAGGGCGTCGAGACGGTGCCGATGTCGTTCCCGCGCACCGAGTACGCCGCGGCGATCGTGTGGTCGCGAGCGTTCTGGTTGTAGTCGACGAAGACCGCCCTCGGGTCCCGGTCCTTGCGCCACCACGTCGTGGTGACGTCGTCCGGGATGCGGCGTTCCACCTCGCGCGCGAACGCCAGTGCCGCGCGGCGCACGTCACCGAACCCGAGGTCGGGGCGGATCCGCACGTAGACGTGCAACCCGTGCCCGCCGCTGGTCTTCGGCCAGCCCACGGCACCCAGCTCGTCGAGCACCTCGTGCGCGACGTGGGCGGCGCGGCGCACCCGGGCGAAGGGTGCGTCCGGCATCGGGTCGAGGTCGATGCGCCACTCGTCGGGCTTCTCGGTGTCGGCCCGCCTGCTGTTCCACGGGTGGAACTCGACGGTGCTCATCTGCACCGCCCACGCGACGTCGGCCAGCCGGGTCACGCACAGCTCGTCGGCGTGCAGCCCGTAGCGGGGGAAGTGCAGCCGCACGGTCTCCACCCACGGTGGCGCGCCGCGAGGGAGTCGCTTCTGGTGCACCTTGGTGCCGGAGACACCGTCGGGGAAGCGGTGCAGCATGCACGGTCGCTCGCGCAGGGCGTTGACGATGCCGTCGCCGACCGAGAGGTAGTAGTTGACCAGGTCCAGCTTGGTCTCGCCCCGCGCCGCGAAGTAGACGCGCTGCGGGCTCGAGACCCGCACGTCGAAGCCGTCGACGTCGAGCACGACCGGCTCCCCGAACTCACCCTTGCGCGAGGCCATGCCAGACACCGTATGCCGTGTGCCGCCGCACCAGGGCCGACCGGGCGGGAGGGGTCGGTCCCGCCACGTAGGGTTGACCCCGACATGAGCACCCTCTTCGACGGCCTGGACTTCGGCGAACCCGGCCACGAGCCGCACGTGGACGCCGCCACCCGCGCCAGCGCCCACGCGGCACTGGTCAACGCGGCCGGCGTGCCCACCTGGGCCGAGGCGGCTGCCGCCGGGCTCGGCCCCGACGGCGGCCCCGGCGTGGCGCGACCGGGCGCCGACCCCGAGCAGCTCCTGGTCGGGCTCAACCCGCAGCAGCGCGAGGCCGTGCTCCACGAGGGAGGCCCGCTGCTCATCGTGGCCGGCGCCGGCTCGGGCAAGACCCGGGTGCTCACCCAGCGCATCGCCCATCTGCTCGCTGCCCGTGGCGTACAGCCCGGCCAGGTGCTCGCCATCACCTTCACGAACAAGGCCGCGGCCGAGATGCGTGAGCGGGTCTCCGCCCTCATCGGTCCGCGGACCAAGGCGATGTGGGTGATGACCTTCCACAGCGCCTGCGTGCGCATCCTGCGCCGCGAGGCCGACAAGGTGGGCCTGCGCTCGACCTTCTCGATCTACGATGCCGCCGACTCGCAGCGGCTGATGTCGATGGTCATCCGCGACATGGACCTGGACCCCAAGCGCTACAACCCGCGCTCGTTCAGCCACCAGGTGAGCAACCTCAAGAACGACCTCATCGACGAGGAGACCTACGCCGGCCGGGTCGGTGAGGCGAGCCCGCACCAGGAGCAGGTGCTCGCCGAGGCGTACACGGCCTACCAGCGGCGCCTGCGGCAGGCGAACGCCATGGACTTCGACGACCTGATCATGACCACCGTCCACATCCTCCAGGCCTTCCCCGACGTCGCCGAGCACTACCGCCGCCGGTTCCGGCACGTGATGGTCGACGAGTACCAGGACACCAACCACGCGCAGTACCAGCTGGTCCGCGAGCTGGTGGGCTCGCCCCGCGACCGCAGTGAGCACGGCGTCGAGCCGAGCGAGCTGGTCGTCGTCGGTGACGCGGACCAGTCGATCTACGCCTTCCGGGGCGCCACGATCCGCAACATCGAGGAGTTCGAGCAGGACTACCCCGACGCGCGCACGATCCTGCTCGAGCAGAACTACCGCTCGACCCAGACCATCCTGCGTGCGGCGAACGCCGTCATCGCCCGCAACGAGGGGCGGCGCAAGAAGAACCTGTGGAGCGACACCGGCGACGGTGCCCGGATCATCGGGTACGTCGGCGACAACGAGCATGACGAGGCGTCCTTCGTGGCCCGTTCGATCGACCGGCTCGGCGACGACCACGGGGTGCGACCCGGTGACGTCGCGGTGTTCTACCGCACCAACGCGCAGTCGCGTGCCCTGGAAGAGGTGTTCGTGCGGGTCGGCCTGCCCTACAAGGTGGTCGGCGGCACCCGGTTCTACGAGCGACGCGAGGTCAAGGACGCCCTGGCCTACCTGCGGGTGCTGTCCAACCCCAGCGACACCGTCAACCTGCGCCGCATCGTCAACGTGCCCAAGCGCGGCATCGGTGACCGGGCGGAGGCCTGCATCGGCGCCCTCGCCGAGCGCGAGCGCATCCCGTTCGTCGCCGCCCTGGGGCGCCCCGAGGACGCCCCCGGCATCGCCACCCGCTCGGTGGCCGCGATCAAGGGCTTCACCACCCTGCTCGAGGACCTCGGCCGGGTCCGCGACGACGAGGACGCCGGGGTCGCCGACCTGCTCGAGGCGGTGCTCGACCGGTCCGGCTACCTCGCCGAGCTGCGGGCCAGCCACGACCCCCAGGACGAGACGAGGGTCGAGAACCTCGCCGAGCTCGTCGCCGTCGCCGGGGAGTTCGACGGGGCCCGGCGCGAGACGGGCGAGGTCATCAGCCTCGAGGACTTCCTCGAGCAGGTCTCACTCGTGGCCGACGCCGACGAGATCCCTGACACCGAGGAGGCCGAGCAGGCCGGTGTCGTCACGCTGATGACGCTGCACACGGCCAAGGGGCTGGAGTTCCCGGTCGTGTTCCTCACCGGCATGGAGGACGGCACCTTCCCGCACCTGCGCAGCCTCGGCGACGCCAAGGAGCTCGAGGAGGAGCGGCGGCTCGCGTACGTCGGCATCACCAGGGCACGGGAGCGGCTCCACCTGTCACGCGCTGCGGTCCGATCTGCTTGGGGCGCACCCCAGTACAACCCGGCATCCCGGTTCCTCGACGAGATCCCGGCCGAGCTGGTCGAGTGGGAGCGTGAGCTCTCCGGCGCGGCGGCGATCGGTCGTCGCGACCAGCGACCGGCGGTCGCCACCCTCGCGGCGCGGCCCGGGGTGCGCTCGCCGGGCAACCGGCCGGTCATCCCGCTCTTCGCGGGCGACCGGGTCACCCACGACAGCTACGGTCTCGGCACCGTGGTGCGCACGCTGGGCGAGGGGGACAAGACGCAGGCGGAGGTCGACTTCGGGGGCGAGCTGGGGGTCAAGCGGTTCGTCCTGCGGTTCGCCCCGCTCGAGAAGCTCTGAGCCACCGACGACCGACGGGAGGGCCGGCGAGGAGCGGGGTCCGGCCGGGCCGGGCTGACGCGGCGTGTGCTGCGGAGCGGGTCAGTCGAGCCCGTGCTTGCGCAGCCACGACATCGGGTCGATCGGGGTGTCGCTCGACTCCGTCTTCTGCAGCTCGAGGTGCAGGTGGGAGCCGAAGGAGTGCCCGGTGTTGCCGACCAGCCCGACGAGCTCGCCCGGCATGACGGTGTCACCCTTCTGCACCACGCGCTTGCTCAGGTGGCCGTACCAGGAGATCGACCCGTCCCAGTACCTGATCTCGACCTTGTTGCCGAAGCTCGAGTCGTAGAACGAGCCGATGACGACGCCCTTGGACATCGCGTAGAGGGGGGTGCCGGTGCTGGCCCCGAGGTCGATGCCGTCATGGGTCTTGCCCCAGCGCCAGCCGAAGTCGGAGGTGATGTTCCAGGTCTTGATCGGCCGCACCCAGCGCTTGCCCTCGCGCTCGGCCTTGGCCTTGGCCACGGCCTTGCGCTTGGCGGCGCGGGTGGCTCGCTGCTGCTGCTCGACCCGGCCCTGCAGTGCGGAGGTGCCCATCGACGCGTCCTGCCGGCGCTGGGCGAGGTCGGAGACCATCGCCTCGTCGGAGGCCTGCTCGGAGCGAGCCATGGCGGTCTGGCTGCCGTTGAGGTCCAGCGTCAGGGGGGTGGCGTCGGCCGTGACCGTGGCTCCGGTGGCCGTCACCACGAGCGCGCCGGCGGCCAGGGTCGGCAGCACGAAGCTCGAGCTGAAGGCTCGGGGCAGACGAGCACGACGGGACTGGACGCGATGGCGTCCGCCGTAGTGACGTCCTCGGTAGGACGAAGAACTCACAGGGAGATGACCTCAGGGGGGGTAGACGGGGCTGCCCCACCGTACCGTGACCATTCCGTGACAACACAAACGTCGCCTGAGAAAGAGCACCCTCGTGCTCTCAGAATTGCCGTCCACCTGCTGGCTACCCGCACGTAACCCGATGCAACCCGTGACGTACCTCACAGCGGGAGCAGCGGTGCGACGCCGACCGAGAGGGTGCCGGGTCCCGTCACTCGTCGCGAGCGAGCAGCGTGACGCCCGACGTGACCGTGGTGCCGTCGGCGTCGAGATGGGCCAGCGCGGTCGAGATGCCGTGCACGACCTCGCCCATCATCGGCAGGGTGAGGTGCCCCGCCCCGTGCAGCCTGATGTTGCGGGCGCCGAGGTCGCGGTGGCGCAGGGCCGCGTTGCGCTGGGGGTGGATCGCCCAGTCGTTGTCGGACCAGTAGGAGATGAACCGGGTGCGGCACCCGCGCACGGGCCGGTCGAGCTCGCGCATCAGCCCGCTGCCCGGCCGCATCTGCTGCATCAGCGTCGTCGGCACGACGTAGGCCGCGTAGCTGCCGCTGTGCGGCGTGCCGAGGGTGATCAGGGTGTGCACCCGCGCGTCCCCACCGAGCCGGGTGACGTAGTAGCGGGCGATGAGCCCACCGAGGCTGTGCCCGATGATGTGGATCCGCTCGAAGCCGGTCTCCTCGACGATCTGCTCCACCTCCACCGACAACCGGGCCGCAGCGGCGCGCACGTCGTTGGCGACGGTCAGGTAGTTCATCGCGAAGACGTTGGAGAACCCGCGCCGGGTCAGGCCGCGCCGCAGGAGGGTGAAGATCGAGCGGTTGCTCACGATGCCGTGCACCAGCAGGATCGGCGTGCCGGCCGCCTCGACGTTGGAGACGAGCAGGCCGCGCTGCACCGGGGGCAGGTGCTCGACCCGGTACGCCGGTCCGGCTCGCTCCCCGCGACCGGTCACCAGACCGAGCGGCCAGGTCGTGACGTGGGCGGCGAGCCAGACCGACTCGACGGCGTTGCCGGCGATCACGGCCGGGTCGACGAGGTGCCGGGCGGCCGTGGCCAGGTCGCGGGCGCGCCGCAGGAGCGAGACCTGCGTCGGTGCAGGGTGCTCGCGGGGCTGGTCGGCCGCCGGCCGCGGGAGGGTCGCCATGGCCGCACCAATGTACGGCCGTCCCACCACCGGTGTACTGGTGTCCCACCACCGGTCGTCGCGCCGGGCGACCGCTCGGGCGTGAGATCGGTCCCACCGGTCGCCCCGCACGACCTCGGGCGCGACCCACCCCCCGGCCCCCGTTAGGCTCCCCAACGGACCACCTGCCAGTCAGCCAGCGACAGTGAGGACGGATCGCCTCGTGGATCTCTTCGAGTACCAGGCCCGTGACGTGTTCGAGAAGCACGGTGTTCCCGTGCTCGCCGGGGCGGTGGCCACCACCCCCGAGGAGGCCCGTGCGGCGGCCGAGCGGATCGGCAGCGCGAGCGGTGGGGTGACCGTCGTCAAGGCCCAGGTCAAGGCGGGCGGGCGTGGCAAGGCCGGCGGCGTCAAGGTCGCGAAGACGGCGGACGAGGCGGAGGAGCACGCCCGCGCCATCCTGGGCATGGACATCAAGGGCCACACCGTGCACCAGGTGATGATCGCCCAGGGTGCCCAGATCGACGAGGAGTACTACTTCTCCATCCTCCTGGACCGCGCCCACCGCACCTACCTCGCGATGTGCTCGAAGGAGGGCGGCATGGACATCGAGCAGCTCGCGGTCGAGCGCCCCGAGGCACTGGCCCGGGTGCCCGTCGACCCCAACGTGGGCATCGACGACGCCAAGGCTCGCGAGATCGTGCAGACGGCCGGCTTCGACGCCGACACCGCAGCGAAGATCGAGCCGGTGCTCAAGACCCTGTGGCTCGTCTACCGCGACGAGGACGCCACGCTCGTCGAGGTCAACCCCCTGGTGAGGACCGCTGCCGGCGACATCGTGGCCCTCGACGGCAAGGTCTCCCTCGACGAGAACGCCTTCTTCCGCCACCCCGAGCACGAGGCCCTCGAGGACTCCTCCGAGACCGACCCGCTCGAGCTGGCGGCCAAGGAGAAGGACCTCAACTACGTCAAGCTCGACGGCTCGGTCGGCATCATCGGCAACGGCGCCGGGCTGGTCATGAGCACCCTCGACGTCGTCGCCTACGCCGGCGAGGAGTTCGGCGGTCAGAAGCCGGCCAACTTCCTGGACATCGGTGGTGGCGCGAGCGCCGAGGTGATGGCCGACGGCCTGCACATCATCCTCAGCGACCCGCAGGTCAGGAGCGTCTTCGTCAACGTGTTCGGCGGGATCACGGCGTGCGACGCGGTGGCCAACGGCATCGTCGGCGCGCTCGATGCCCTCGGTGACGAGGAGGACCGCCCGCTCGTGGTCCGCCTCGACGGCAACAACGTCGAGGAGGGCCGGCGCATCCTCGCGGAGCGCGACCACCCCCGCGTGATCATCGAGGACACCATGGACGGCGCTGCTCGCAGGGCCGCCCAGCTGGCCTCCGAGAACTGACCCCCGAGCGCGAAGAGAGACACGACACCCATGGCCATCTTCCTCACCGCAGACTCCAAGGTCATCGTCCAGGGCATGACCGGCTCCGAGGGCATCAAGCACACCCGGCGGATGCTGCGCTCCGGCACCTCGATCGTCGGCGGCGTCAACCCCCGCAAGGCCGGCACCACCGTCGAGTTCGAGGGCGGCACCACCGTGCCGGTCTTCGGCTCCGTCGCCGAGGCGATGGAGGCGACCGGCGCCGACGTCAGCGTCATCTTCGTGCCGGCCGCCTTCACCAAGGCCGCCGTGACCGAGGCGATCGACGCCGGCATCCCGCTGGCCGTCGTCATCACCGAGGGCGTCGCCGTCAGGGACACCGCGGAGTTCTACAACTACGCCCAGGAGAAGGGCACGACGCGCATCATCGGCCCCAACTGCCCCGGCCTGATCAGCCCCGGGGCCTCCAACGCCGGCATCATCCCGGCCGACATCTCCGGCCCCGGCCGGATCGGCCTGGTCTCGAAGTCGGGCACCCTGACCTACCAGATGATGTACGAGCTGCGAGACATCGGCTTCTCCACCGGGGTCGGCATCGGCGGCGACCCGATCATCGGCACCACGCACATCGACTGCCTCGAGGCGTTCCAGAACGACCCCGGCACCGACGCGATCGTCATGATCGGGGAGATCGGCGGCGACGCCGAGGAACGGGCCGCGGCCTACATCAAGGACCACGTCACGAAGCCGGTCGTCGGCTACGTCGCCGGGTTCACCGCGCCCGAGGGCAAGACGATGGGCCACGCCGGCGCCATCGTGTCGGGGTCCTCGGGAACCGCGCAGGCCAAGAAGGAGGCCCTCGAGGCCGCCGGGGTCAAGGTCGGGAAGACGCCGCACGAGACCGCTGAGCTGATGCGTCAGGTGATGCAGGGGCTGTCTGCCTGAGCCCACCCCTGCCGACTCATTGCGATTTCCGGACACCGGTGGCCGGGGACGGGCCGGTCCCGCTGTCGCGAGATCGCAACAAGTCGCAGGCAAGTGGGGTCGGCTGACGGCGTTGCTCGGACATCGACAGGCCGTTCTCCCGCAGACTGGGCACGATGACCGTCAGCGAACGCCTCCGTGCCGTCCTCCCCGGTTCCGACGAGCCCGTCGGTGAGCCGAACGGGTCCGGCTGGGTGCGCGGTGCCGTCGTCGGGCTGCTCACCGGGCTGACGTCGCTGGTCGTCGTGGTGGTGCCCGTGGTGCTGGCCTGGCTGGTCGAGCCGCTCGCGACCGGCGACGGGTGGCAGGTCGTGGGCACCGGTGCGGCGCTGTGGCTGCTGGTGTCCGGGGCGCACCTGGCCATCGGTTCGGTGACCGTCTCACTGGTCCCCCTCCTCGGTCTGGCCCTGCTCGTCTGCGTCGCCTGGCTCGGTGCGCGCGAGGCGATGGTCGACGTGTCCACCGATGGCGAGCACTGGCGCGGCACGCTGCCGAGACCGCTCGCCGCCGCGCTCGGCGCCTGGTGGGCCGGGTATGCCGTCGCCGTCGCCGCTGCCGTCGGCCTCACCGTCGCCGGCCCGTTCCGGGCCGGCCCTGTCTCACTCGTGGTGCCGGTGCTGCTGGTGCCACTGCTCGCGCTCGTCCTGGCACTTCGCCCCGTCTCCCGCGACGACCCCGACGTGCTCGGGCCGCGGCTCGGCCTCGCGTGGATGCCCGACACCGTGCGGCGGTCGCTGCGACCCGGCCTGGTGGGTGCCGGCATCCTGCTCGCCGTCGGCCTCGCCGTCGTGCTCACCCTGGTCGCGCTCTCCTGGGCCGAGGTGTCCACCATCTCCACGGCCGTCGCGGCCGGTGGCGTCGGTGGTGTCGTGCTCGCCCTGGCCCAGGTCGCAGCCCTGCCCAACCTGGCGCTGTGGGCGGTGTCGTTCATGGCCGGGCCGGGGTTCCGGGTCGTCGAGGGCGGCTCCGTCACCTGGTCGGGGTCGGACGGTGGACTGCTGCCGATGCTGCCCGTGCTCGCCGCGCTTCCGCAGCCCGGCGCCTTCCCGTGGTTCACCGCGGCGTCGGTGCTCGTCGTCGTCGCGGTGGGAGCGTACGTCGCGCGCCGCGCCCTGGCCCGGGTCGCGCGGCTCTCCCGGGTGCGCACCAAGCTCGCCGTCGCCCTCGCCGCGTGCACGGTCACGGCCCTGACGCTCACCGCTCTCGACCTCGTCGCCGGCGGCTCGCTCGGCCAGTTCCGGTTGTCGGCCGTGGGCGCCCCGGCCGGCCGGTTGTTCCTCGCGCTGTTCGTGGAGCTCACCGTCGGCGCACTCGTCGTCGTCGTCCGTGACGCGTGGCGGCTGCGGCGATGAGCGCCTCCACCGCCTCGGATGCCGTGCAGCCGCTCGGTCTCGTCGTCCTGGTCTCGGGCTCGGGGAGCAACCTCCAGGCCCTGATCGACGCCTCGGCCGACGACAGCGCACCCTTCCGCGTCCTCGGGGTCGGCGCCGACCGTGACGGCACCGGCGGCGTCGAGCGGGCCGAGCGGGCCGGCATCGCGACGTTCGTCGCCCGGGTTCCCGACTACGTGACCCGGGCCGACTGGGACCTCGACCTCGAGCGCCAGGTCGCTGCGTTCGCGCCGGACCTCGTCGTCTCGGCCGGGTTCATGAAGGTGCTGGGACCGGCGGTGCTGGAGGCCCACCGGGTCGTCAACACCCACCCCGCGCTGCTGCCGAGCTTCCCCGGGGCCCATGGGGTTCGTGACGCGATGGCCCACGGCGTCAAGGTCACCGGGTGCACGTGCCACTGGGTCGACGCGGGCGTCGACACCGGCCCGATTCTCGACCAGCGCGCCGTGCGGATCGAGGCTGCCGACACCGTCGACACCCTGCACGAGCGGATCAAGGTCCTCGAGCGCGAGATGCTCGTCGACGTCGTGCGCCGCCTGGCTGCCGACCGTTCCTGGCGGTAGCGGCAGGGCCGGACCTCGGTCAGCCGAGCTCGCGCAGCCGGGCCGCGATCGCCTCGGGGCGCGCGTCGTTGACCCAGCCACCCACGCCGCTCTCGGAACCGGCGAGGTACTTCAGGGTGCCCGGAGCCCGCAGCACCGACATGACCTGCAGGTGCAGGCGCGAGACCTCCCGGCCGGTGCGCACCGGGGCCTGGTGCCAGGCGGCGATGTACGGGAGGGGCACGGGTGCGCCGTCGGCCGACTGGTGGTACCGGTCGAGGCGTGCCAGCAGGTCGAGGTAGACCTCGGCCAGCTCGTCACGCTCGGAATCGTCGAGGGCGACGATGTCGGGCACGTCGCGGTGGGGGGCGAGGTGCACCTCGACCGGCCACCGGGCGGCGAACGGCACGTACGCCGTCCAGTGCCGGCCGGACCGCACCACCCTCGACCCGTCGGCCCGTTCCGCCTCCAGGATGTCGCGGCCCAACAGCCGGCCGGTGCGCCCGTGGTGCTCCTGAGCCTGGCGGAGGATCTCGCGGGTGCGGGCCGGGACGTAGGGGTAGGCGTAGATCTGCCCGTGCGGATGGTGCAGGGTCACCCCGATCTCGGGTCCGCGGTTCTCGAAGCAGAACACGTGCTCCACCTCGGGGAGCTCGCCCAGGTGCGTGGTGCGATCTGCCCAGGTGTCGATGACGGTGCGCACCCGCTGCGGGGAGAGGGCGGCGAAGCTGGCGTCGTGGTCGCTCGTGAAGCAGACGACCTCGGTGCGGCCCAGCGCCGGCCGGTGCTCGAAGGGCGACGGGTCGGGGGCGTCGTCGAGCGCCACCGGGGCGTAGGACGGGAAGCGGTTCTCGATGACCACCACGTCGTAGTCGTGGTCGGGTACCTCGGTGGGCAGTGGTCCGTGCCCCGACGGGCAGAGCGGGCACGCCTCGCGCGGGGGAAGCAGGGTGCGGTTCATCCGGTGGCCGGCCACGGCCACCCAGTCACCCACGAGCGCGTCGTAGCGCACGTGGCCGGCCGCCGCCCGGTCCCCGAGCTCGCGGCTGTCGTCGACCGTGCGCGGCGGGGCGTCGGGGGTGTCGTCGAAGTAGATGATCTCCCTGCCGTCGGCGAGCGTGCGGGACGTGCGGCGGGCGAGGCTCGACGTCGTCGTCACCCCGCCTCACCACCGCCCTGGCGGCGCACGCCACGGACCGCACCGGGCAGCGAGGGCGCCACCTCGGCCAGGACGAGGTGCTCGACGATCTCCTCGAGGACGGCGCGCGCCCGTTTCGGCATGCCCGCGTCGGTGATGAGGGTGTCGACGTCCTGCAGCGGCATGAACGTCGAGAGCCCGACGATGCCGAACTTGGTGTGGTCGGCGAGCACGCAGACCGACCTGCTCGCCCGGACCAGGGCCTGGTTGGTCTCGGCCTCGACGAGGTTCGGCGTGGTGAGACCCGCGTTGCGATCGATGCCGTGGGCACCGAGGAACAGCCGGTCGACGTGCAGTCCGTGCAGCGCGGTCACGGCCACCGGGCCGACCAGGGCATCCGACGGGGTTCGGACGCCACCGGTCAGGACGACCACGTGCCCGCCACCGGACTCGTGGAGCAGCTGCGCGACGGGAACGGAGTTCGTCACCACCGTGAGGTGTGGCACGTTGCGGATGGCCCGGGCGAACTCGTAGGTGGTGGTGCCCGCCGAGATCCCGATCGTGGCCCCGGGCTCGACCAGGCGCGCCGCCGCCACGGCGATGGCGTGCTTCGCCGCCGTCATGAGCAGCGACTTGGCGCTGAAGCCCGGCTCGTCCGTGGCCCGGGGGACCACGGCGAGGGCGCCTCCGTGCACGCGCTCGAGCAGGCCCTCGCCGTCGAGCCGCTCGATGTCGCGACGAACGGTCATGTCCGACACACCGAGCTGCTCGACGAGGTCGGAGACGCGCACCGCCCCGGACTCCTCGACCATGGTGAGGATGGCGGCGCGACGCTGGCTGGCGAGCACGCTCATTCCTCTCTCACCACGGCCGCCGTGTGCGGGGCGAGCCGCACGGTCGGGCCCACGTCGACGCCGGAGACCAGGTCGTGACCCGCGGCGTCGACCTCGCGGTGCTCGTCTGTGTGGTTGAGCACGAAGAGCCAGCTGCCTCCGGTCGAGCGGCGACGGACGACCTCGACCCCGGCGGGCGGCACGACGGCCGGTGCGACGCCGGCCTCGACCACGACCCGGTCGAGCAGGGCACCGAGGGAGTCGTCGTCCGGGAGGGTGCCGAGGTACCACGCGACTCCGTCGCCGGTGGGCCGCCGGGTGACGGCGGGGCGGCCGGCCAGCGGACCGACGGCGTAGGTCGTCACGACCTCGGCGTCGACGAGGCGGGCGTGCTCGCTCCACTGCGACCCGGCACCACCGTCGGAGAGGGCGACGGTCTCGTCGACCCGCAAGGGGAAGAACTCCTCCACCCGGATGCCGAGCAGCTCCCGGAACGCTCCCGGATACCCCCCCAGCCGCACGTGGTCGTCGGGGTCGCTGATGCCGGAGAAGTAGGTGACCAGGACGTGGGCACCCCCCTCGGCGGCTGCGCGCACGGCATCCGCCTGCGCGTCGGAGACGAGGTACAGGGTCGGGACGACGACCACCCGGTAGGGGGACAGGTCGGTGTCCGGGTGCACGACGTCGCAGGTGACCCCGCGCTCGCGCAGCAGCCGGTGCACCGTGTGGGCGGCCGTGGCGTAGTCGATCGCGGACGACGGCATGCACGGGCCCGCCACGGCCCACGCCGACTCGTAGTCCCAGAGCACGGCCACCTCGGCCTCGACCCGGGAGCCGACGAGCTCACCGAGCCGGCCGGCGATGGCGCCCAGCTCACGGACCTCGCGGAACCGGTCGCTGTCCTCGCCCGCGTGCGGCACGAGCGCCGAGTGGAACTTCTCCGAGCCCGACCTGGACTGGCGCCACTGGAAGAAGCCGAGGGTGTCGGCGCCGCGGGCGACATGGGCCAGCGAGTCCGTGATGGTGCCGCCGGGCGGCTTGGCCGGGTTGACGGGCTGCCAGTTCACGGCGCTGGTCGAGTGCTCCATGAGCAGCCAGGGGCGACCGCCGGCCAGACCGCGAGTGAGGTCTCCGTGGAAGGACAGCTCGGCCTGGGGGTGGGGCAGCGCGTCGACGACGTAGTGGTCGGTGCTGACGACGTCCTGGAACGGAGCCCAGTCGTGGTAGTCGAGCAGGCGGAAGTGGTTCAGCGTCATGAAGTTCGTCGTGACGGGCACGTCGGGGGAGTGCCGTCGGATCACCTCGTGCTCGGCGCGGTAGAAGTCGAGCAGGGTGTCGGAACCGAAACGGTGGTAGTCGAGCACGTGGGTGGGGTTGTTGAACGACGTCGTGCGCCGGGGCGGGAGGATGTCGTCCCAGGCGGTGTAGCGCTGGCTCCAGAAGGCGGTTCCCCAGGCGTCGTTGAGTGCCTCGAGGCTGGTGTACCGGTGTTCGAGCCAGCGGCGGAAGGCGATGGCGCAGGTGTCGCAGTAGCAGGGCAGGTTGTGGCACGCGTACTCGTTCGAGACGTGCCACATCGCCAGGGCGGGGTGGTCGTGGTAGCGGCCGGCGAGCCGGTCGGTGAGGCCCAGGGCCATCTCGCGGTAGAGCGGCGACGACGGGCACCAGGCCTGCCGGCTGCCGGGCCACAGGGTGTGGCCGTCGCGGTCGACGGGCAGGATCTCCGGGTAGGCCGAGGTCAACCAGGGCGGGGGAGTCGCGGTCGCGGTGGCGAGGTCGACGGCGATCCCGTTGGCGTGCAGCAGGTCCATCACCTCGTCGAGCCACTCGAAGGTGAACTCGCCCTTGGAGGGTTCGAGCCAGGACCACGAGAAGACCCCGAGGGTGACGAAGCTGACGCCGGCCTCGCGCATCAGGCGCATGTCGTCGTCCCACACCGCGCGGGGCCACTGCTCGGGGCTGTAGTCCCCTCCGAAGGCGATCCGGTCGTCGGGCCACGGGCGCATGGCGACAATTCTGTTCAGCAGTCGAACAAATGTCAACAGTTTGCGACAGAGAGGACACCAGCGTCCAGCCCCCGCCCGGCACCTGTCCAACGTTGCACTGAGAGGTAACCACCGTCTGTCGCACGGACGCCCACTACCAAAACGTGACCGAGAGGATAGGTGTCGGCTCTTGACAGCGTCCGCAGCGCAGGGCAAGACTCGGCCCTGTCAGTGTTGATTTCTGATCGAATGTGTCAGAAATGTGGATGTCAAAGGAGACCCCCATGGCGCGCCCGGCCAACCGCGATCAGTACCTCGCGAGCATCGTTCCCAACTCGGTCCGCGGTGTCGACCGCCGGTCCATCCTTCGCGGATCCGTCGGAGCAGCTGCACTGCTCGGCGTGCCGACGCTCCTGGGCGGCTGTGGCGACGACGCCACTCCGGCCGCCTCCGGCGGCGCCAGCGCCAAGGCCGGGCCTGTCTCCTTCGGTATCAACGAGGCCAAGGGCTCCGGGCCGGCCAACGAGCGGCTCCAGGGCATGGCCGACGCGTACGCCAAGAAGACCGGTTCCGCGGTCTCGGTCAACGCCGTCGACCACAACACCTTCCAGGAGAGCATCAACACCTACCTCCAGGGCACGCCTGACGACGTCTTCACCTGGTTCGCCGGCTACCGCATGGCGCAGTTCGCCGAGAACGGCCTCATCTCCGACCTCAGCAGCGTCTGGCCGATCGACGGCATGGCCGACGCCTTCAAGAAGTCGTCGACGGCGCCGGACGGCAAGCAGTACTTCGTGCCGATCAGCTACTACCCGTGGGCCGTCTTCTACCGCAAGTCGGTCTTCGAGAAGAACGGCTGGACCGAGCCGACGTCGATGGACGAGATGACCGCGCTCATGAAGGACATGCAGGGCAAGAAGCTGACCCCGATCGCCTTCGCCGCCAAGGACGCCTGGGCGCCGATGGGCACCTTCGACATCCTCAACATGCGGCTCAACGGCTACGACTTCCACATGGCCCTGTGCCAGGGCAAGGAGAAGTGGGACAGCCCGGAGGTCAAGAACGTCTTCACCACGTGGAAGGACACCCTGCTGCCCTACCAGCAGGAGAACTCCCTCGGGCGCACCTGGCAGGAGGCCGCCACGTCCATGGCCACGGGTGAGACCGGGATGTACCTGCTCGGCACGTTCGTCGTGGACGGCATCCCGAAGGAGACCCAGGCCGACCTGGACTTCTTCACCTTCCCCGCACTCGACCAGACCATCGGCTCCGACGCCCTCGACGCGCCGATCGACGGGTTCTGCGTCGCCGCGGCCGGCAAGGACCAGGAGTCGGCGAAGGCCTACATCAAGTGGCTGGGCACCCCGGAGGCCGCCGACGCCGGGAACACCGCCGCGACCGCTCCGTTCATCGCGGCGAACGCCGGCGCGAGCACGGAGACCTACGGCGCCCTGCAGAAGAAGTCGGTCGAGGTCGTCGCGAAGGCGAAGTCGATCGCCCAGTTCCTCGACCGCGACACCAACGCCGACCTGGCGAACACGGTGATCACCGCGTCCCTCCAGGACTTCCTCAAGAACCCCGACGACATCGACGCGATCACCGCGTCGATCCAGCAGCAGGCCGCCTCGATCCTCGGCTGACCTGGGACGTCGGGAGGGCATCATGGCCAAGACCACCGTGCGGAGCAGTACCCGTCGCGTCGAGAGGCGGAAGGGTCGACTCGACCGACTGGTGATCGTGGCCATGATCGCCATCCCGACGATCCTCGTCGTCTGGTTGGTGTGGCTCCCGGCCCTCGCGTCGGTGTACCTGTCCTTCACGAAGTGGAACGGGTTCCAGCTGAGCGGGATCGAGTGGGTCGGAACCAAGAACTACACCGACATCGCCACCATCTACCCGCCGTTCTGGCCCGCCATCCAGAACAACCTCATCTGGCTGGTCTTCCTCTTCGTCCTGCCCACCATCTTGGGCATGGTGCTCGCCGTCGTCCTCGACCGCGAGATGAGGGGGAGCCGCTTCTACCAGACGGCGTTCTATCTGCCCGTCGTGCTGTCGCTCGCGCTCGTGGGCTTCATCTGGCAGCTCTTCTACTCCACGGACCAGGGCCTGATCAACCAGGTCTTCGGAACCAACGTCGACTGGTACGGCGACCCGGACGTCAACCTGTGGGCGGTACTGGTGGCGACCGCGTGGAGGCACACGGGCTACATCATGCTGATCTACCTCGCCGGGCTGAAGGGCGTCGACGCGACCCTTCGCGAGGCCGCCGCGGTCGACGGGGCGAGCGAGGTCCAGACGTTCTTCCAGGTCATCTTCCCGGTGATGCGGCCGATCAACATGATCGTGCTGGTGATCGTCGTCATCGAGTCGCTACGCGCGTTCGACCTCGTCTGGGTCATCAACAAGGGCCGCAACGGACTCGAGCTGATCTCTGCGCTGGTGTCCCAGAACGTGATCGGCGAGGCCACCCGCTACGGATTCGGCTCGGCCCTCGCGGTCATCATGATGGTCATCTCCTCGGTGTTCATCACCATCTACCTACGCATCGTCTTCCGGGAGGAGCGCCGATGAGTGCGACCACGGCGGCTCCGGCCCGGGTCCGGAAGAAGGCGGCGGCGCAACGGGGCGGCGGCGGCGGGGTGATCAACCGACGCCGGGGCACCGTCGCCACGGTGGTCATGGTGGTGCTGGCCCTGGTGTGGCTGTTCCCGCTGCTGTGGTCGCTGTACAACTCCTTCAGGGAGTACTCCTACACCCAGGTCAACGGGTACTTCTCCTTCGGTGGGTGGACCCTCGACAACTACCGCGAGGCCTGGAGCCGGGGCAACTTCGGGCTGCACCTGAAGAACTCGCTGCTCATCACGGTGCCCGCGGTCGCGCTGACGCTCTTCCTGTCCTCGCTCGTCGCCTTCGTGCTCGCCCGGTTCTCCTACCGGTTCAACCTCACCCTGCTCGGGGTCTTCCTCGCGGCCAACCTGCTGCCGCCCCAGGCGCTCCTGATCCCGGTCTTCCGGATGTTCAAGGAGATCCCGCTCCCGACCTTCATGAGCGAGGGCGGGACGATGCTCAACAGCTTCTGGGCCCTGATCCTGGTGAACACGGCCTTCCAGATGGGGTTCTGCGCCTTCGTGCTGAGCAACTACATGAAGACGCTCCCGTACGAGATCTACGAGTCCGCGGAGATGGACGGCGCGAGCGTCTGGCGCCAGTACTGGCAGCTGACCATGCCGCTGGTCCGGCCCGCGCTGGCAGCGCTGGCGACCCTGCAGGTGACCTGGATCTACAACGAGTTCTTCTGGGCCACCGTGCTCATGTCCCGCGGCGACAAGTACCCGGTGACCAGCGCGCTGAACAACCTGCGCGGGCAGTTCTTCCAGGACACCAACCTCGTCGCCGCCGGGTCGATCATCGTCGCGTTGCCGGTGCTGATCGTCTTCTTCGTCCTGCAGAAGCAGTTCGTGTCCGGGCTGACCCTCGGGTCGACCAAGGGATGAGTGCTGCGCTCGTCGCGATCCGTGGTGGTGGGTCCGCCCTCGTCCTGGCCCAGGACGGGGACGGACTTCCGCAGGTGCTGCACTGGGGTGCCGACCTGCCCGATGCCGCCGTCGCCGACCTCGTGCTGCTCACCGGCCGCCCGGTCGCCCAGAACCAGCTCGACGTCCCGTGGGCGCTCAGCGTCCTCCCGACGTCCGGCGAGGGCTGGGAGGGGACGCCCGCCTACGCCGCGCACCGCGCCGGCGGGCGCGCCGCACCCCGGTGGGTGGCGAATCTCGCGGGTGGTGCGGACAGCGCGCGGGTGCGGGCGACGGCATCCGACGCGGGCGTGGAGGTCGTGCTGCACTACCGGCTGGACGAGCACGGCGTGCTCGTCGTCGAGAGCGCCCTGACCAACACCTCCGACGACGTGATCCCGCTCGACGTCGCAGCGCTGCGCGCCGTGCTGCCCCTGCCGGCCCGCGCCGACGAGGTGCTCGACCTCACCGGCCGCTGGTGCCGGGAACGCGCGCCGCAGCGGCGACCGCTCACCGACGGCACCTGGCTGCGCACCGGGCGCCGCGGACGCACCGGCCATGACGCCACGTTGCTGATGGTCGCCGGCACGACCGGGTTCGGGTTCCGGTCGGGGGAGGTGTGGGCCACCCACGTCGCGTGGAGCGGCAACCACGAACACCTGGTCGAGCGGCTCCCCGAGGGCGCCGGCCCGCACGCCGCGGTGCTCGGCGGTGGCGAGGCCCTCGCGCCGGGCGAGGTGCGGCTGGGCCCCGGCGAGACGTACACCGCCCCTGCCGTCGTCTTCGTCCACTCGAGCGAGGGGCTCGACGGTCTCACCCGCTCGCTGGTGCGTCACCAGCGAGCGGCGCCCGGCTACCGGTCGGGCCCTCGGCCGCTCGTGCTGAACACGTGGGAGGCGGTCTACTTCGCCACCGACCTCCACCACCTGACCCGGCTCGCCGACACCGCCGCGTCGATCGGCGTCGAGCGGTTCGTGCTCGACGACGGCTGGTTCGGCGGTCGCCGCGACGACTCCCGCGGCCTGGGCGACTGGCAGGTCTCACCCGACGTGTGGCCCGACGGCCTCGCCCCGCTCGTCGACCACGTCAAGGGCCTGGGCATGGAGTTCGGCCTGTGGTTCGAGCCCGAGATGGTCAACCTCGACTCCGACCTCGTGCGCGCCCACCCGTCCTGGGTCCTGGGTCCGGTGGCCGGGGTGCCGTTGCCGTCCCGTCGCCAGCACGTGCTCGACCTGGCCAACCCGCAGGCGTTCGACCACGTGCTCGAGGCGATCAGCGCCGTGGTCGGCAGGTACGACGTCGACTTCGTCAAGTGGGACCACAACCGGGACCTGCACGAGGCGGTCCGCACCGACGCGTCGGGCACCGACCGCCCGGCCGTGCACGCCCAGACGCTCGCGACCTACCGGCTCCTCGACGAGCTGCGGGCCCGGCATCGCGACCTGGAGATCGAGTCCTGCTCCAGCGGCGGCGCCCGGGTCGACCTCGGGGTGCTCGCCCGCACCGACCGGGTGTGGACCTCCGACTGCAACGACGCGGTCGAGCGGGTCGCCATCCAGCGGTGGACCGGTCTGCTCGTGCCTCCGGAGCGGATGGGCTCGCACGTCGGCCCGCCGCGTGCCCACACGACCCACCGCGACCTCGACCTGTCCCTGCGGATGCTCGTCGCCCTCGGCGGCCACGCCGGGCTCGAGTGGGACATCACGACCTGCACGAAGGACGAGCTGGCGCTGCTGCGCGACTGGGCCGCGCTCTACCGTGAGCTGCGCCCGCTCCTCCACGGCGGCGACGCCGTGCGCTCGGACCATCCTGACGACGCCGTGCTGGTCAGCGGGGTCGTCGCCCACGACCGGTCGGCTGCCGTGTTCACCGTCGTCTCGACGGTCACCGGCCGGGGTGTCACCCCGGGCACGGTGCCGCTGCCCGGGCTCGACCCGGGTCGTCGTTACCGGGTGCGGGTCCGCACGGAGGCGGGACTGCCGGCCACCGTGCAGGCGGCGCCCCCGGCGTGGTGGGGCGAGGCGACCGCCGACGGCATCCTCGCGAGCGGGGCCGCCCTGGGGCAGGTCGGCCTGGCCATGCCCGTGCTCGCGCCGGCGCAGGGCTTCCTGCTCCACCTCGACGCCGCGGCCTGCTGACCGCCCGGGGGTGGCACACTTCCCGCGTGGCCACCGACCCCGCCGCGCTGACGCCGGCCTCCCTCGCCTTCCTGGCCGAGCGGCACCTGGCGACCTTCGCGACGCTGCGCCGCGACGGCTCCCCGCACGCGGTGCCGGTCGGTTTCACCTGGGATGCGCAGGCGCTCGTGGCCCGGGTCATCGCCAGCCGGACCAGCGCCAAGGTGGTGCAGGCCCGGGCCGGGCGCCGGGCCGCGCTGACCCAGGTCGACGGCCGGCGCTGGATCAGCCTGGAGGGCACCACGCGGGTGCTCGAGGACGCGGCATCCGTGCACGACGCCGAGCAGCGGTATGCCGTGCGCTACCGGCAGCCGCGGCCCAACCCGGAGCGGGTGGTCGTGCTGCTCGACGTCGACCGGGTGCTCGGCGGCACGTGGCCCGACCCGCTCCCGCCCTCGCCGTACCCCACCTGACCCTCGCTCGCTAGACTCGACGACGACGACTGGCGAGGGTGGGTCACCACCGGGAAGTCACACGTCGGGGCATCGCCCGCCTGGGTGCCCCGGAGGTTGACCGACCCGACCCCGCAAGGAGCACCCGAATGTCCGCCGCCGTCTCCGCCCCCGGCCCCTCGCAGGACGTCCGCCCCGTCCGCCGGGCCCTCGTCTCCGTCTACGACAAGACCGGCCTCGAGGACCTCGTGCGCGGCCTGCACTCGGCCGGCGTGGCCCTGGTGTCCACCGGTGGGTCCGCCGCCCTCATCGAGTCGCTCGGCCTGCCGGTGACCAAGGTCGAGGACCTCACCGGGTTCCCCGAGTGCCTCGAGGGCCGGGTCAAGACGCTGCACCCGCGGGTGCACGCGGGTATCCTGGCCGACACCCGCAAGCCCGACCACGTCGCGCAGCTGGAGGCCCTGGGGGTCGAGGCCTTCGAGCTCGTCGTCGTCAACCTCTACCCGTTCGCGGCGACCGTCGCGTCCGGCGCCAGCCCCGACGAGTGCGTCGAGCAGATCGACATCGGGGGCCCCTCGATGGTGCGTGCCGCGGCCAAGAACCACCCCAGCGTCGCCGTCGTCACCGACCCGGCCACCTACGGCGACGTGCTGGATGCCGTGCGCGGCGGCGGCTTCACCCTCGAGCAGCGCAAGCACCTGGCGGCGCAGGCGTTCGTGCACACCGCCACCTACGACGTGCACGTGGCCTCGTGGATGGGCAACGCCTACACCGACAGCTCCGACGGCACCGGCTTCCCGGCGTGGGTCGGCGCGACGTGGGAGCGGGCGACGGTGCTGCGCTACGGCGAGAACCCGCACCAGCACGCCGCGCTCTACACCAACGGCTTCCAGCCGCAGCCGGCCCTGGCCCAGGCCACCCAGCTGCACGGCAAGGCGATGTCGTACAACAACTACGTCGACGCCGACGCCGCCGTGCGGGCGGCGTACGACCACGGTGACCAGCCCACGGTGGCCGTCGTCAAGCACGCGAACCCGTGCGGCATCGCCGTCGGCGCCGACGTCGCCGACGCCCACCGCAAGGCCCACGAGTGCGACCCGGTCTCGGCGTTCGGCGGCATCATCGCCACCAACCGCCCGGTCACCGTCGAGATGGCCCGCACGGTCGCGGACATCTTCACCGAGGTCGTCGTCGCGCCGGCGTTCGACGCCGACGCCCTCGAGGTGCTCACTGCGAAGAAGAACATCCGGCTGATGGAGTGCGCGGCCCCCGTGCGCTCGGGCGCCGAGGTACGCCCGATCGGCGGCGGCCTGCTCATGCAGCAGCGCGATGCCGTGGATGCCGTCGTCACCGACGAGTCCGGCACCGTCGTGGGCGGCGACGACGCGGCCGGCTGGCGCCTGGTGTCCGGCGACCCGGCCGACGCGGCGACCCTCGCCGACCTGCAGTTCGCCTGGCGGGCGGTGCGGGCCGTGAAGTCCAACGCGATCCTGCTCGCCCGCGGCGGGGCCTCGGTCGGCATCGGCATGGGCCAGGTCAACCGGGTCGACTCGTGCCACCTCGCGGTGTCCCGCGCCGGGGAGGAGCGGGCCAGCGGCGCCGTCGCGGCGTCCGACGCGTTCTTCCCCTTCGCCGACGGGCTGCAGGTGCTGCTCGATGCGGGGGCGCGCGCGGTGGTCGCACCCGGCGGCTCGATGCGCGACGCCGAGGTCGTCGAGGCGGCGCAGGCAGCCGGGGTGACGATGTACTTCACCGGCACCCGGCACTTCGCCCACTGACGGCTCAGGAGGCGCCAGCACCCTCCGCCGTGGGACCACTCGGCGGCGCGGAGGGTGGGCGAAGTCTGTGGACCACCCACTCGAGGGGACCGGTGCCGAACCGGCGCTCGAGCAGCCAGCACCCACCCACGACGACGAGCGTGGTCGAGGCGAGGATGAGCCACGAGTCGTCGTCGACGGGTCCGAAGGCCACCTGGACGGCAGCCAGGAAGAGGATCTGCAGCGTGTAGGCCGTCAGGGCCAGGCGGCCGGTCGACAGCAGCGGGACCAGCACGCCACCGGCCGCGCGCCCGCGCAGCAGCGCAACGGCGACGCAGCTCGCGACGACCGTGGCGGTGGCCAGGAAGGTGCCGCCGACGACCTCGGCGGTCGTCCCGGAGTAGGGAGCCGCCCCGTCCGCCGTGCCCCGGCCGAGCGCGTAGGCCGCGACGCTCAGCACGAACAGCGCACCGGCGACGAGGTAGCCCTCGGGTGGGTCGGCGGCGCGACGCAGCACGCTGGCGAGGGCCAGGCCCCCGAGCGCCATGGGCAGGAACGACACCAGGCGGTAGGACTCGCCGGTGGCCGCCCACCCGAGCAGGTCCATGGCCCAGGCGGGCCAGCTCTCGACGAGGTCGGGGACCGCATCGCGCGCCCGCTCGACGGCGAGCGGCCCGACCACCGCCAGGGCGGCGGCCAGGCCCAGGGTGAGCACCGGCATCCGGTGGAGGAGGAGCGCCGACGGTGCCAGGACGAGAATGAGCACCCCGAGGTAGGGGAGCACCACGAGGATCTGGTCGTACGCCGCCTGCAGGAGCACGCCGAGCACGATGAGGACCAGCCCGCGTTGGAGGTTGTCGCGCAGGAAGACCACCGCGGGCGGTCGCCGCTCGGTGAGCTGCACCCCCATCGCGATGCCGATGACGACCGCGAAGAGCGGCGCCGTGAGGTACTCCGACACCTCGAGGGCGCCCTTCACAGGGCTCAGGTGCGCGACGAGCATCGAGACGACGGCCAGCCCGCGGGCGGCGTCGAGGCCGTCGAGGCGGTCGGTCGTCGGCATGGCCCCAGTGTGCCGCGCGGCCTCAGGCGATCGGGGCCGGCGGGCGGTACCCGGTCGGCTCGCCGGAGCCGAGGTCGACGATGGCCGCAACCGGGCCGCCGCCCTCGGGCCCCTGGTGCGCCGCCGACACCGACACGAACACCGCGGGGTCGCCGGTGACCGACGCCGTGACGCCGCCGACGCACGACTTGATCTGGCGGTGCCAGTGCACGTCGGAGTCGTCGAGCATCGCGTTGCGCCGGCCCGCGACCTGACCGTCGAGCGAGGCCTCGCACTTGAGGAAGACGTTGACGAGCCGGCCGTCGAGGTCGCTGCGGTGCGGGCGCTCGGGAAGGTCGAGGCCGGCATCCTTGATGGCGGCCCAGATGCCGTCCTGGTCGAGGGCGTCCTGCATGACCGAGTGGCCGATGCGGTAGCGGCCGCCGACGCCGCGGGCGTTGCCGACGACGACGACCTGCGCCTGGTCGAGCTCGACACCCGAGGAGCACGAGGCCACGGACGAGAAGAGCGACCGGTCGTGCATGACGTCGGCGTCGGTGGGCATCTCGATCTCGCCGAGCGCCACGGCGACGCCGAGCGCGGTGCAGCCGTTGGACAGGTCCATCGACTCGTGGGTGTGCTCGGTCCACACGGTCCTGCCACGCGACTTCGCGTCGCGGATGGTGTGGATGGTGAGCAGCGGGGTCTTGGTCTGCACGTAGTGCACGTCGGAGGGGTCGGTGATGCCGGCTCGCTCCATCGCCACGCGCACCGCCGCGGCCACCTTCTCGATCATCGGCGTGTAGCCGATCTCCTCGGGAAGCAGGTGCTCGGACATCGCGTGGCCGACGGTGAGCCGCGGCTCGTCGGTCTGCTCGGCGCGCTCGGCCGGCACCGTCGCGAAGATCGTCGCGTGCGGGCTGATCACGCCGTCGGTGCCGCCGGACCAGACGATCGGCACCTCCTTGACCTTGGCCGGGTCGGCCCCCTTCTCGACGAGGATCTCCCGGAAGGCGCGGTCGGCGATGATCCGGGTGTAGTCGTTGACCCCCCCGTTGCCCTCGGTCTTGCCGATGACGGCGATGACGCGGTCGGCGTCGAACACGCCGTCGTCGAGAAGTGCGCCCAGCTCGGAGGCGTCGGACACGGTGTGCAGCGGGACCTTGCGGACCTCGATGGCGTCGGGCACGGTGCGGTTCCTTCCTAGTCGGCTTCGATCACGGTGCCGAAGCCGCCCACGACGGCGTCGGTGATGTGGGTGAGGGACGTGATGACGCTGCGCGGGCCACCCTGGGCGACGAACCGGACCGCGGCGTCGACCTTCGGTCCCATCGACCCCGAGGCGAACTGGCCGTCCGCGGCGTGCCGGCGCACCTGCGTCAGGGTCACCCGGCCCAGGTCGCGCTGCTGCGGGGTGCCCCAGTCGACGGCGGCGTGGTCGACGTCGGTGGCGATGACGAGGACGTCGGCGGCGAGGGTACGGGCCAGCAGGGCGGCGGTGAGGTCCTTGTCGATGACGGCCTCGACGCCGCGCAGCCGACCATCGGCGTCGCGCACGACCGGGATGCCGCCGCCACCGGCTGCCACGACGACGTGGCCTGCCTCGAGCAGCACCCGCACCGGCCCGACGTCGATCACCTCGAGGGGCTCCGGGGAGGCGACGACACGCCGCCAGCCCTTCGTGCCGCGGTCCTGCCACACCTGCCCGTGGTCGATGAGCGTCTGCGCCTGCTCGCGGGGGAGGTAGCGGCCGATCGGCTTGCTCGGGTGGGTGAACCCGGGGTCGTCGCGGTCGACGAGCGTGCGCGTGACGAGCACGGCCACGGGCCGGACGACACCGGCATCCGCGAGCGCCTGGTCGAGGGCGTTGAGGATGGTGAAGCCGAGCGTGCCCTGCGTCTGGGCGCCGCACCAGTCGAGCGGCACGGGCGGCACGACGTGGGCGGCGAGCTCGTTCTTGACCAGGATGTTCCCGACCTGGGGGCCGTTGCCGTGGGTGACGACGAGCTCGTGGCCGGCGGCGACGAGCCGCGCTGCCGCGCGCATCGCGACACCGACCGCCTCGATCTGGGCGGCCGGGGTGGCGCTGCCGTCAGGAGCGGTCATCGCATTGCCGCCCAGGGCGAGCAGGACCCGCATGTCAGGCCACCTCCTGTCGGTCGGGTCGGGCGCTGGTGCCCGACCTCGACCCTAGGAGCAGGCTCTCGCACGGGCGTTGTCATGACCTGCCCAACCCGCGGGTGCCGTTCGGCAACTGTCCCTCACACCCGCGAGGAAGGAACGGCCGCCGGATGGCGGCGGGCAGGGCCCGTGCTACCCGTCCAGCTCCGATCCGTCCGGGTCGTCGAGCTCGTCGAGCCAGGCCCGTACGCTCTGATTGTGCTCACCGAGCAGCGGCGGGTGCAGGTGCTCGCTGCGCCCACCGGCATACGCGTTGTCGTCGAAGCGGATCGGCGGCCCGGGGATCTCGATGGTGCCGAGCAGCGGGTGCTCGACCTCGACCACCAGCCCCTGCGACCGCGTCTGCTCCCAGTCGTAGACCCGGTCCAGGGTGCGCACCTCACCGGCCGGGATACCGAGCTCGGCCAGTCGCGCCATCAGCTCGGCGTGGGGGACGTCGGCAAAGGTCGCGTCGAGGGTCGCGACGACCTCGTCCCGGTTGCCGACGCGCTCGCGGTTCGTGGCGAAACCCGGTGCGAACGGGTCGAGCCCGAACCCGGCGGCCAGCTTCTGCCAGAGGCCCTCGCTGCCGCACGAGAGCTGGATCATGCCGTCGGCGCAGGTGAACAGACCGTAGGGGCAGATCGACGGGTGGTGGTTGCCACCGGCGCGGCCGACCTCGCCGGCCACGGTGTAGCGGGTGCCCTGGAAGGCGTGCACCCCGACGATCGACGCGAGCAGCGAGGTGCGCACGATGCGTCCCTTGCCGGTGCGGTTCCGCTCGTGCAGCGCCGACACCACACCGTAGGCGCCGTACATGCCGGCCAGGAGATCGGCGATCGGAACCCCGACCCGCTGCGGGTGCTCCGCGTCGGTGCCGGTGAGCGACATCAGGCCGCCCTCGCCCTGGGCGATCTGGTCGTAGCCGGCGCGCCCGCCCTCGGGCCCGTCGTGGCCGAAGCCGCTGATCGACAGCAGCACCAGCCGGGGGTTGAGCTCGTGCAGCTGCTCGACGCCGTAGCCGAGCCGGTCGAGCACGCCAGGGCGGAAGTTCTCGAGCAGCACGTCGGCGTGCGCGACCAGCCGGTCGAGCAGGGCACGGCCGTCGTCGGACTTCAGGTCGACGGTCACCGACTCCTTGTTCCGGTTGCACGACAGGAAGTACGTGGACACCGGGTCGTCCTCGGGCCCGACGAAGGGGGGGCCCCAGCCGCGCGACTCGTCGCCGTGGTCGGGACTCTCGACCTTGATGACCCGTGCCCCCATGTCGGCGAGCATCATGCCGCAGTGCGGCCCGGCGAGTGCACGCGTGAGGTCGATGACGACGACGTCGTCGAGTGGTCCGCTCATGGGGCCAAACCCTGCCACGCGGCATCCGGGCCCGGTTCGGCAGGCCGGGCCGTCGTTGCTGCTGAACGGCTGTCAGGTTGTGCCAGCCGCCGGGGTCTGCACCAGCTCTCGTGGCCACGAGGATGGCGTCGTCCGCGAGATCCGGATCGGTCAGGCCGAGTCCGCACGGTCCCGCCGGGTCATGAACTCCCAGGCCACGGCGTGCGCGATGGCGACCAGGAGGATGAGCATCGTCGCCTCGGCCTGCAGCGGGGTGAGGCCGACCGACCGCGCGGCCTCGGGCGCGACCCCGATGACCGCGATGAGCGCGTAGATCAGCGCGCTGGCCCACCACAGGCGGGCGAACACCCCGGCATCCGGGTCGTCGCGCGCGGCCCTGAGCATCCGCACGGTTCCGACTGCTCCGGCGGCGGCGATCACGACGAAGCTCGCGCGCCAGAACAACGGGGTCTCGGTGCCGCCGACCTGCGCGAACAGCCCCATGAGCGCGGGAAGGAGGAAGGAGAGGTAGATCGCGCCGACGCGGCGGCGGGTCGTCGGATCCTGCAGCCACGGTCGGTTGCGCTCGACCACGGTCCACCACAGCCCGACGAGCGTGAAGCAGGTCGCGGAGAACAGCGCGTAGAAGGTGCTGACGTCCATGCCGGGTCCCTCTCCGGGGCCGGCCGGCCCCGCGCCAGTATGGGACCACTGGCTGGCTGCGGTCGAGGGTCCGTCGCGGATGACGCGCCGTCAGTAGGCGATGCGGTCGGCCTTCGTGCGCCACGCGTCGAACGGCTCCTCCGAGCGCGCGGTCGGGTGGTGCCGGAGGCCAAGGGGCCACCGCTCGGCGTCCGCCTCCGGGTGGAAGAGACGGCGGAAGTCGTCGTCGTCGAACCCGGCACGGGCCGCGGCGGAGCTGTCGGCGGAGTACACGACGGCGTCGACCCGCGCCCAGAGCGACGCCGACAGACACAGCGGGCACGGCTCGCACGAGGCGTAGAGCGTGGCTCCCGTGAGGGAGAAGTCCTCGATCGTGCGGCAGGCCGCGCGGATCGCGACCACCTCGGCGTGGGCGGTGGGGTCGCGCTCGGCCGTCACCCGGTTGGCGCCCTCCCCGATCATCACGTCGCCCCGCACGACGACGGCGCCGAAGGGGCCGCCACCGCTGCCCACGTTCGCCGTGGCGAGGTCGACCGCGCGGTCCAACCAGACCTGCTCGTCCGTCATGCCGTCCATGCTGTCACTGCCTCCTGGCCACGGGACCGACCTGTGACAGAGCGGTCACCCACGTCGTGGGTGGCCTCCCGAGCAGCTCGTGCAGCACCGTCGGGTCGCCCGTCAGGCCGCTCTCGTCGTAGGCGGTGAACATGGCGGCGATGTCCTCACGCACCTGCTGGCTGAGCGCTGCGCCGGGCCCGGCGCGCCACTGCGCCAGCGGAATCCGCATGTCGCTCACTTGTTGCCCCAGGGCCGCGGCCGCCTGCTCCGCCAGCTGGCGGGTGGTCAGCACCTCGGGCCCGGCGAGGTCGAGGGTCGACCCGGCGTGCGCGCCGAGGAGGGCATCGGCCGCGACCTGCGCGACGTCGGCCAGGTCGACGTTCGTGAACGGTGCGTCGAGGGAGTAGGGCACGGCCAGCATCCCTGACCGCGCCTGCCCGAGGAGGTTCTGGTGATAGGCAGCGGGGCGAAGCACGGTGAGGCGTCCGGCGAGCGAGGCCCGCAGCACGGCCTCCGCCTCCGCCTTGCGCAGGTGGTGCGGCATCCTGGCGTCGTCGGGGTGGAGCACCGAGTGGAACACCAGGTGGGGCAGGCCCGCGCTGGTGGCGGCGTTCGCGACCCTCGTGGCCATGCCGACCTCGTCGGGGTGCATGTTGGGGGCCAGGTGGTAGGCCGCCCCCACCCCGTCCAGCGCCCCGGCCAGTCCGTCCCCGGTCTGCAGGTCGACGGGCACCGGCGTCGTGCCGGCCGGTGCCGAGGCCTCGCGCCCGGGGCGGACCGCCGCGCGGACCGGCACGCCCCGGGCGAGCAGCGCCGCCGCGACGGCGCCACCGGTCTTCCCGGACGCACCGACGACGAGAACTGGCAGGTCCACGGCATCCATGACGTCCAGCCTGCCCAACCGCTCAGACGAAGTCGACCCGGGCGGCCGTGGCGCCGCCGGAGAGCGTGGCGAACCCCGGGCCCCGGTCGAAGAACGGCTCCTCGCCAGTTCTGACCGCGCGGCGCTGCGCGCGCAGTGCGTCGGACGCAGTGGCGTCGACGATCGGCTCGTCCCTGGTGCCGCTCGCGACGACACCGTAGTCGGCCCGGGCACCCTGGAAGGAGACCTTGCCCCAGCGCAGGTCGCGCTCGACCTCGTCGTACGGCCGCTCGAGCGGGTCACCCCACCCGCCGCCACCCGTGGTGCGGATGCGGATGACCTGACCGGCCAGCACGGGTTCGGCGTCGGCCAGGGCGTCGACGGTTCGCTCGGTGGCGCCGCCGAGGTCGATGGTCACCTCGAAGGACCTCCCGGCCCTGCCGCCCTTGACGCCCCAGCAGGCGAGGATCGAGCGATCGGCGATCGACATGAAGTGGGCGTCCCGCAGCATCCGGATCTGCTTCTCGTAGCCCAGGCCCCCGCGGTGGCGGCCGGCGCCGCCCGAGTCGACGGCCAGGCCGAGCCGCTCGACGATGAAGGGGAAGCGGCTCTCGGTGAACTCGGTCGGCAGGTTCCGTGAGTCCGGCACCACGTGGATGGTGTCCTCGCCGTCGGCGTAGTAGCGCCCACCCGACCCACCGCCGAGCACCTCGCGCATGAGGTAGTCGTTGCCGTCGCGGTCCTTGCCGTAGACACCGGTGTAGCGGATCGTCTCCTGGTCGGCCGGCATCCGGCCGTCGACGGCCTTGGCGACGACCCCGGCGAGCACGCCGAGCAGCCGCAGGATGACGAAGGTGCGTGCGTTGGTCGGCGCCGGGTAGATCGGGGTGAGCAGCGTGCCCTTGTCCGGGAACCGCATCTCGATGAGCGGCACGATGCCCTCGTTGACGTCGAGCTCGGCCATCCGCTCGGGGGTGTCCGCGAGGTTGCGCAGGATCGGCGCGAGCCACTTCTTGAGGAAGTTGCCACCGACGTAGTCGCCGCAGTGGTTGATCGGCCCCTTCGCCTGCGGGGCCGTGCCGGTGAAGTCGATGATCAGCTTGGGACCGTCCCCGGGACCGCCAGTACTGGTCTTGGTCAACGTGATTCGTTGGGTGTGCAGTTTCG
>DASQEZ010000245.1:0-3957 GCA_035633415.1 Ornithinibacter sp.
CTCGCGGTCGAGAGCCGGATGAACCCGGTCTTCGTGCACGACCCGCGCCGTGGCTCGACGCTGCACGACTGGTTCAGCCTCGACGGCAACCCGGACATCGGCAGCACCTGGACGACCACCGACCTGGCCTACCGGGACGACTCGGGCGAGCTGCAGCTGATGAGGTTGCCGCTCACGCCGGCCGAGTTCGCGCTCGGTGAGACCCGCTTCCGCAAGCAGTTCACGCGGCTCGCCCCCGAGCTCGAGGGCGTTGCCGTCCCGATGGCCGAGTACGTCGAGCTCACCCGCGAGGAGCAGGCGGGGCGGGTCCCGTTCATCCATGCGACCGACGAGGACCAGAAGCTGATCAAGGTCCAGTGCTCACACTCGATCGTGGCGCTCGTCAAGGACCGGCGGCGCTACTGGCACATCCTGCAGTACCTCTCCGGCGCGCACGAGGCGAAGCTCACCTCACTGCACCAGAGCGACCTCGCCGACCTCACGTCGCGCTACGAGCAGGCGATGCGCGAGCGTGAGTCTTCCATCGACGACATCGCCTCCGCGATGGCCTCGCTCGCGACGACGAGCCGCGCACCGGCCGGTCCCGGGTCCGCGGTCCCGGTCCGTCCCGGTGCATCCGCGATGCCGTCCGCACCGGCTGCCGCCACTCCCGCCCCTGCGGGAGCGCCCGTCCTCCTCGCCGAGGTCGACATTCCCAAGTGCAACGACTGCGGCACCTGCTACCAGGAGCTGCCACAGCTCTTCGAGCCGCACTCGATGGTCGTGGACGGAGCAGTGCAGAAGGTCGCCCGGCTCATCCCCGGCGCCCTCGAGTCGGTCGAGCTGACTCCGGAGATCCTCAAGCGGATCGACCGGGTCAAGAAGACCTGCGACGCGGAGATCATCCAATGAGCATCGACGTTCCGGTCGACCAGCGGGTCGAGCTGCTGCGCCGTCGCCTGGAGGCCGAGCCCCAGGCTTTTCGGGAGATGTTCATCGAGGACGGCATGAGCGCCGTCACGTGGGAGTTCGGCCAGCAGGACCTCGGCGAGGACTTCACCAAGGCGCTGTGGGACGTGCTGCTGCGCGAGGACGACGCCAGCAAGCTGATCATGCGCTTCCTCTGGGCGCTGCCGCTCAGCCGCAAACGCAAGTTCATCCGCGCGATCGACGCCCACCTCTCCGACCGCTACCCCATGTTCGACGGACTGTCCGAGGGCTGGCCCGCGAGCAACGCTATCCCGCCGCACATCCGCGAGCCGCACGAGCGGGAGAAGGACTTCGGCCTGGTCAACGAGGGCTACCTCGGCTACCTGAACGTGGGGCTCACGCGTGGCGAGGTCGACCTGCTCGTGTGGCTCGAGGCGTTGCGCGACAAGCAGTGCGAGGAGAAGCACTGCGAGGTGGGCATCGTGGTCGCCGGGCGCGCCGAGCCCGAGGGCGGCTGCCCGGTCAAGATCCACATCCCGCAGGTGCTCGAGCTCGTCGGCACGGGGAAGTTCCACGAGGCGATGGAGCTCATCGAGTCGTGCAACCCGCTGCCGGACGTCACGGGCCGGGTCTGCCCACAGGAGATGCAGTGTCAGGGCGTCTGCATCTTCAAGAACCAGCCGATCGCGATCGGTCAGCTCGAGTGGTTCCTCCCCGAGCGGGAGAAGCTCGTCGACCCGGGCGGGGACGCCCGCCGCTTCGCCGGGCACGTCGACCCGTGGCAGGCAGCGGTGAAGCCGCCGGTGGCGATCATCGGATCCGGCCCCTCGGGACTCATCAACGCGTATCTCCTTGCTGCTGAGGGTTTTCCGGTGACCGTCTTCGAGGCGTTCCACGCGCTCGGCGGGGTGCTGCGCTACGGCATCCCGGAGTTCCGCCTGCCCAACGAGCTCATCGACGACGTCGTGGGGAAGATCAAGCTCCTCGGCGGCCGCTTCGTCCCGAACTTCGTCGTGGGCAAGACCGCGACGATCGAGGAGCTGCGGGAGGCCGGATTCTGGCGAGTCTTCGTCGGAACGGGTGCCGGCCTCCCGCGGTTCATGGACGTGCCCGGTGAGCACTACCTCAACGTCATGTCGGCCAACGAGTTCCTCACCCGGGTCAACCTCATGCAGGGTCTGCGCGACGACTACGAGACGCCGCTCCCGGCGACCGTCGACAAGGAGGTGCTCGTCATCGGCGGCGGCAACACCGCCATGGACGCCGCCCGCACAGCCCACCGTCTCGGCGGACACGTGACGATCGTCTACCGACGCACCCGCGGCGAGATGCCTGCTCGGGTCGAGGAGCTGGAGCACGCGCTCGAGGAGGGCATCACCCTGCTCGCCCTGCGCTCTCCGGCGGAGTTCTTCGGTGACGACGCCACCGGCTTCGTCAGCGCGACCACCCTCGAGGTCATGGAGCTCGGCGAGCCCGACGCCTCGGGTCGGCGCCGTCCGCTGGCGACCGGTCGCACCGAGACGATGCAGGCGGACCTGGTCATCATGGCGCTCGGCAACGCCTCCAACCCGATCATCAAGGACTCCGAGCCCGAGCTGCACACGACGTCGTGGGGCACCATCGACCTCGACCACGCCGGGTCGCAGGAGACCTCGCTGCACGGTGTCTACACCGGTGGCGACGCCGCCCGCGGCGGGTCGACCGCCATCAACGCCGCCGGTGACGGCCAGGCCGCCGCCCGGGAGATCATCGGTCACGTCGACGTGCCCGACGACCGGGTCACCGCGATGGTGCGCACGGCGAGGGAGTTCACGGAGCGCGCCTCGACCGCGCAGACGATCCTCTCGACGGCCCACCTCGCCGATGGCATCGAGGAGATCACCGTGCACTCACCCGTGATCGCCGCGGCGGCCAGGGCCGGCCAGTTCGTCCGCGTCCTGCCGTGGCCGGACGGTGAGCTCATCCCCCTCACCCTCGCCGACTGGGACGTCGAGGCCGGCACCATCTGCCTCGTCGTGCAGGGCGTCGGCACGAGCAGCATCGAGATCAACCGGATGCAGGTCGGGGACTCCTTCGCCGGCATCGCCGGGCCGCTCGGCCGCCCCAGCGAGATCACCGAACACCCCGCTGACCACACCGTCGTGTTCACCGCCGGTGGCCTCGGCCTGCCGCCGGTGCACCCGATCATGCGCGAGCACCTGCGGGCCGGGAACCACGTGACCCTCATCGCCGGTTTCCGCAGCGCCGGGCTGCTCTTCTGGACCGGCGACGACGAACGCGTCGCCGCCCTCCAGCGCGAGTTCGGCGACCGGCTGGAGGTGGTCTACACCACGAACGACGGCACCTTCGGGGTCGAGGGCTTCGTCACCACGCCGCTCGAGGGCATGCTCGAGGCGGCCGCGGCGGGGACCGGGCGCTCCATCGCCGAGGTCGTCGCGATCGGGCCGCCGCTCATGATGCGCGCGGTGTCGGACCTGACCCGCCGGTTCGGCGTGCGCACGGTCGCGAGCCTGAACTCGATCATGGTCGACGCCACCGGCATGTGCGGCGCCTGCATGGTCCCGGTGACCATCGACGGGAAGACGATCCGCAAGCACGCGTGCATCGACGGCCCCGAGATCGACGCGCACATCATCGACTGGGACAAGTTCCTCCCCCGCTTCGGCCAGTTCCGCACGCAGGAGGCGCAGAGCCGCGTCCGGCACGGACTCGCCTGAGCCGCCACCCCCGGGGAACGTCAGCCGTGGGGAACGGGAGCGGGCCCACCGACCTCTGTGCGCTGTGCCGGCGGGCTCGGAGGTGGCTCGCTCTCTAGAACGGCGGCAGGTCGGGAATCGGCGCGTTGGGACGGCTGCGGGCGAGCCCGGCTCGCAGGTCGGTCGCCGAGGTGCAGCGTCGGTGTGTCGGGGGTAGCCAGAGGTGCTGGTCGCGGTCCGGGTGTGGGTGGTGTTCGAGGCGGAGCTGGAGGTGGGTCTCGAGGGCACTCCACGTGGTGGCGGAGGTGGGCGTCTCGGTGAGGGCAGGTGCGGTGGGCGGCGTTCCTGGTCG
>DASQEZ010000246.1:0-13143 GCA_035633415.1 Ornithinibacter sp.
GGCACGGCCCTGGCGTTCGCCTCGGCCCAGTTCGGCATCGAGTGCGAGATCTGGCAGGTCGCCGCGTCGTACCGGGCCAAGCCCTACCGCCGCACGATGATGGAGATCTACGGCGCGACCCTGCACTCGAGCCCGTCGGAGCTCACCGAGTTCGGCCGCTCGCTGCTCTCCGAGGATCCCGACCATCCCGGCTCGCTCGGCATCGCCATCTCCGAGGCGGTGGCGATGGCCGCCGCCGATCCGGGGACGCGGTACGCGCTGGGCAGCGTGCTCAACCACGTGCTGCTGCACCAGACGATCATCGGCGAGGAGGCCCTGCTCCAGCTCGCCAAGATCGGCGAGAGCGTCGACCTGATCGTCGGCTGCACCGGCGGCGGCTCGAACTTCGGCGGGCTCACGTTCCCGTTCCTGCGCGAGAAGCTCGCCTCGGGCACCGGGCCGGTGATCCGCGCGGTGGAGCCGGCGTCCTGCCCCTCGCTCACCCAGGGCACCTACGCCTACGACTTCGGCGACGTCGCGGGCCTGACCCCGATGCTCAAGATGCACACCCTGGGGCATGACTTCATCCCCGACCCGATCCACGCGGGTGGGCTGCGCTACCACGGGATGAGCCCGCTGATCAGCCACCTCTACGAGGAGGGCATGATCGAGGCGATCGCCAAGACGCAGAAGGACTGCTTCGCCGCGGGTGTCCTCTTCGCGCGCACCGAGGGCATCGTTCCGGCTCCCGAGCCGACCCACGCCCTCGCCGCGGCGGTCGACGAGGCCATCGCCTGCATCGAGACCGGCGAGGAGAAGGTCATCCTCACCGCCCTGTGCGGCCACGGCCACCTCGACCTGCCGGCGTACGACGCCTACCTGCGCGGCGACCTCGTCGACCACACCTGGGAGGACACCGAGCTGCAGGAGGCCGTGGCGGACGCCCTCACCCGACTGCCCGCCATCCCGGGCTGACCCTGACCGCGATGGCGAGCTGGCAGACCCACGCCGTGTGCGCCTACCTGCGGGCCACCCGCAAGAAGCGCTACCGCACGGTCGAGGCCGGGCTGCGCAGCATGGCGGACGGCATCCCCGCCGCCGCGCTGCCGGACGCGCTGCGTGACCGCGCGTCGGCGCGGGCCCTCGCGGGCGGCGAGGTCGTCACCGTGCGCCCCGCCGGTGGTGCCGTGGTCGCGCCCGGCGCGCTGGTCTACCTGCCCGGCGGCGCGTTCGTGAACGGCATCCAGCCGCAGCACTGGACGCTCGTCACCCACCTCGCCGACACCACGCACCGCGAGGTGCACGTCGCGCGCTACCCACTCGCTCCCGCCCACGACGTGACGCATGCTGAGGCCTTCCTCACGGCCCTGCACGAGCACCTGTCACCGACCGCCGCGCTGCACGTGCTCGGCGACTCCGCAGGAGGCACCCTCGCGCTGGTGCTGGCCCAGTCGCACGCGCGCGAGGGCGCGATCGCCGGGCTGACCCTCATCGCACCCTGGCTCGACCTGTCGATGTCGAACCCCGCGGCGGACCTCGTGGAGCCGCACGACCCCTGGCTCACCCGGGCGGGGATGCGGCCCATCGCGGCGCACTGGGTCGCCGGCCGCGAGCTCACCGACCCGCGAGTGAGCCCGCTGTACGGCGACCTCACGCTCCTGCCGCCGACGCTCGTCCTCGTCGGGTCGCGCGACATCTGCCGCCCGGACTGCGACCGGCTTCGCGAGCTGGCGGCACCCTCGCTCGACCTCACCCTGCACGTGGAGGACGGCTCCCCCCACGACTACCCGCTGCTACCGACGCCCGAGGGCCGGCGAGCCCGGGGCACCATCACCGAGCACGTGATCGCCACGTTCTCACGGCCCTGAGTCGGCTCAGCCCAGGTCGGCGAACAGTGCCTCGTAGTGGCCCGCCATGCCCTCGTAGTCCGGCCACTCGATGGCGGTGACGTCGCCCCCGGTCTCGGCGGTGACCAGGCGGTCGAGGTAGTACTCCCAGCCCGGGCCGACGTCACGGCCGGTGGCCGTGTCGGGCACCCGCTGGGCGAACGTCAACGTCGTCACGCCCGCTACCTCGGCGAGGTCGAGCTCGACGTGCCAGTGGACGCCGTCGGAGCTCCAGCTCAGCACCAGGCGCCGCGGCGGGTCGCACTCGTGCACGGTGACCGGCTCGGCCGCGATGTCCTCGCCCTCCGCGGTCATCCGGAACTGCACGACGCCGGATGCCGGGTCACCGCTCCACGTCCCGATCCACCGCACGAGCCGGTCGGGCTCGGTGACGGCGGCCCACACGTCGGCCGCGGGCGCTCGGAAGGTGCGCTCGATGACGACGCTCGTGGCGCCGTTGCGCTCCTCGCGGCGGCCCACCGGCCCGGGTCCCGGCGTCGTCGTGTCGTGGTGGCTCATGCGGTCTCCCCGGTGGGTCGGTGGCGTACATCGGATCCGTGCGGCTGCTGCTCGTCGGCGCGGCGGTCACGGCCGACCCGGCGCACCTCGAGGTCGAGGCCGTCGAGCATCGCCGCGGGAACCGGCGGGCCCACGGCGCCGGCCGCGAGCTCGCGCAGGAAGGCGGCGACGACCCCCAGCGCCTCGGCGCGCACCCGGTAGTGCCGCTCGCGGCCCACGTCGTCGGCGACGACCAGCCCGGCCCGCGCGAGAACCCGCAGGTGCTTGCTCACCGCGGGTCGGCTGATCGGTCGGCCCGCCGCGAGGTCGACCACCCGTGCGCTTCCCCCGGCGAGGGTGCGCAGCAGGTCGCGTCGCACCGGGTCGGCGATCGCGGTGAAGGCGTCCATCCCGACAGGTAACCATACGGTTACCTGTTTGTCGAGGTGCTCAGCGGGTCAGGACGAGGCGATCGGTGAACGTGCCGCCGGCCACCGGGACGAAGGTGGCCGTGAGCCGGTCGGCACTCACCCGCACGTCGAGCGAGCCGTACGCCGGCTTCCGGTTCCTGCCGCTCAGCGCAGCGAAGTAGCCTCGCTCGGAGTCCGAGCCGTGCACCTCGCGCAAGCCGGTGCCCCCGGTGCCGACCGTGACGAACGTCGTGCCGCCCCCGGTCGCGATGCACGCCGGGCTGAAGCGGCCGGGGCGGATCGTGCGGCATCCGGCGCCCAGGGCGAGGGGCTTCGTGCGCTGGTAGAGGTGCTCGTGCCCCGTCACGACGAGGTCGACGCCGGTGTCGAGCAGCACGTCGACGACGTCCGCACCGGGGTCGCAGGCGTAGTTGCCCACCGACAGGCACGGCTTGTGCATGCCCACCACCACCCACGGGATGCCGGCCGCGCGCGCCCCGGTGACCGCCGCCTTCAGCCACGACTGGTGCGTGGTGCCGTCGTCGTAGGACCAGCTGCCGTGACCGAAGTCGAGGGCCGGCGAGATCATCACGACCCGCACCAGCGGGTTCGTCGCGGGCTGGTCGACGTACCACTGCCGTCCGTACGTGCCCACCAGCCCGGGCAGCCGGTTGGGCAGGCACCGCACGAAGCGGTCGATGTCGCCGTCGGGCCCGTCGGACTCGTGGTTGCCGGAGACCAGCTCGAAGGGATGGGTCGCGCCGACGCGCTTCGTCACGAAGCGACACCAGGCCATCTCCTCCCCGTCGTCTCCGTACGACAGGTCGCCGACCGCGAGGGTGAAGTCGTCGTGGCGCGCGGCGATCGAGCGCAGCACGGCGTCGGCGGCGTCGGTGGCGTCGATGTCGCCGAGCACCGAGAAGCGCACGGAACCGCCGGAGGCGCTCGCGGAAGGGCTCGGTGTGGCCGTGGTGGTCGGGGGCCCCGGGCTGCCCGACCCCGTTGGCGACGCGACCACGGTGGAGGTCGCTGCGCTCGCCGCCGCGGGCCCGTCTCGGGCATCCGGTCCGGTGCACGCGCCGGCGGCGATCGTCAGCGAGACGGTGACGAGCACCACGGTGGCAAGCCGACGGGCCATGCCCGCAGTATGACCGCCGCCGGGGCGACCGGCAGGTCAGGCGAGGTTGACCAGGTCGCGGTAGTCGGTGCTGAACAGGTCCTCGACACCGTCGGGCAGCAGCAGGATGCGCTCGGGCTCGAGCGCATCCACGGCGCCCTCGTCGTGCGTCACGAGCACGACGGCGCCCTCGTACGTGCGCAGCGCGCCCAGGATCTCCTCTCGCGAGGCCGGGTCGAGGTTGTTGGTGGGCTCGTCGAGCAGCAACACGTTCGCCGACGACACGACGAGCAGGGCCAGCGAGAGCCGGGTCTTCTCACCACCGGAGAGCACCCCGGCCGGCTTGCTGACGTCGTCGCCGCTGAAGAGGAAGGATCCGAGCACCTTGCGGACGTCGGTCTCGCCGAGGTCGGGAGCCGCGGACTTCATGTTCTCGAGCACGCTGCGGTCGACGTCGAGGTTCTCGTGCTCCTGGGCGTAGTAGCCGATCTTGAGCCCGTGGCCCGGCTCGACCTGGCCGGTGTCGGGGGTGTCGACCCCGGCGAGCATCCGCAGCAGTGTCGTCTTGCCGGCGCCGTTGAGGCCGAGCACGACCACCCGCGAGCCGCGGTCGATGGCGAGGTCGACATCGGTGAAGACCTCCTGCGACCCGTAGGACCGCGACAGGCCGCTCGCGCGCAGCGGTGTCTTGCCGCACGGAGAGGGCTTGGGGAAGCGAAGCTTGGCCACCTTGTCGTGGGTGCGCTCGGCCTCCAGGCCGGAGAGCAGCCGTTCCGCCCGGCGGGCCATGTTCTGCGCCGCCACCGTCTTGGTCGCCTTGGCCCGCATCTTGTCGGCCTGCGCCATGAGCACCGAGGCCTTCTTCTCGGCGTTGGCCCGCTCGCGCTTGCGCCGACGTTCGTCGGTCTCGCGCTGCAGCAGGTAGGCCTTCCAGCCCAGGTTGTACTGGTCGAGCTCGCCGCGGTTGGCGTCGAGGTGGAACACCTTGTTGACGACGGCGTCGAGCAGCTCGACGTCGTGCGAGATGACCACGAGGCCGCCCCGGTAGCCCTTGAGGTGGTCGCGAAGCCAGGCGATGGAGTCGGCGTCGAGGTGGTTGGTGGGCTCGTCGAGGAGCAGGGTCTCCGCGCCCGAGAACAGGATGCGGGTCAGCTCGATGCGGCGTCGCTGGCCACCGGAGAGCGTGCCGAGCTCCTGGCCGAGTACCCGCTCGTCCAGCCCCAGGGCCCCGGCGATCTGCGCGGCCTCGGACTCCGCGGCGTACCCGCCCGCGGCGGTGAACTCGGACTCGAGCCGGCCGTACCGACGCATCGCCCGGTCCTGCTTCTCCCCGGTCTCGGCGGCCATCGACTGCTCGGCCGCGCGCAGGTCGCGCACGATCGTGTCGAGCCCGCGGGCCGACAGAACCCGGTCGCGAGCGGTGACGTGCAGGTCACCGGTGCGCGGATCCTGGGGCAGGTAGCCCACCTCGCCGCTGCGCGTGATCGTTCCCGCGGCCGGCTGGGTCACCCCGGCGAGGGCCTTGGTCAACGTGGTCTTGCCCGCACCGTTGCGACCGACCAGCCCCACCCGGTCACCCGGGGCGACCCGGAAGGTCGCGGCGTCGAGCAGCAGGCGGGAACCTGCGCGCAGCTCGACGGCGGCAGCGGTGATCACGGTGAGGCCTTTCGGTGGGGTCGGACGCCAGCGTCAGGGGGCTGCGCGAGGGCGCACGACGGCGGGCTGTCGGCGTCTAGTCTAGGTGCCGCCGCGCTCCACGCGGTCCACGCACCTGCCACGGAGGCCCGCTCATGAGCTTCAACGAGAACGTCACCCTCGACACCTCACAGGTGAGCTCCGGTGGCGGAGGGGGCGGCGCGCCCGGGGGCCTGGTCGTCGGTGGCGGGATCGGTGGCATCGTCATCCTGATCCTCACCCTCATCTTCAACGGCATCTTCGGCGGCAGCGGCGACCCCACCGGTGGTCTGGGTGGCATCGACAGCAGCCAGGTCACCGCGGCGGGCGAGCAGACCAGCGACGCGTTCGCGGAGTGCAAGACCGGAGCCGACGCCAACGCCAACACGGTGTGCCGGGTCATCGGCACGGTCAACTCGGTACAGGCCTACTGGAGCGCCGAGCTGCCGCGCTACGGCAAGGAGTGGCAGGACACGAAGACGGTGCTCTACGACGGCACGACCCAGTCCGCCTGCGGCACCGCGAGCAACCAGGTCGGCCCGTTCTACTGCCCGCTGGACAAGACCGTCTACATCGATGCGAGCTTCTTCCAGATCCTCGAGCAGCAGTTCGGTTCCAGCGGTGGTCCGCTGGCGCAGGAGTACGTCGTCGCCCACGAGTACGGCCACGCACTGCAGGACCAGCTCGGCCTGCTCGGCCGCGCCCAGCAGGACCAGCAGGGCCCGGAGTCGGGTGCCGTGCGCATCGAGCTGATGGCCGACTGCCTCGGCGGCGTGTGGGCTCACCACGCGACCACGGTCGAGGACCCGGACACCGGCACCCCGTTCCTCAAGGCACTGACCGACCAGGACATCAAGGACGCCCTGTCCGCCGCGTCCGCCGTCGGAGACGACCGCATCCAGGAGGCCACCTCGGGCCGGGTCACCCCCGAGAACTGGACGCACGGCTCGGCCGAGGCGCGTCAGCGGTGGTTCCTCCAGGGGTTCCGGACGGGTGACCTCAACTCGTGCGACACCTTCGCGGTCGCCTCCGTCAACTGACCGTCGTGCCGGTGCCGGACGTGCTCGCCCCGGTGCCGTCGAGGATCTCGGCGAGGGCGCGGCGGTAGTCGGCGAGCGCGGTGCGCCCCCGGTCGGTCAGGGAGACCGAGGTGACCTCTCCGCGGGGGCCGGACGTCTTGCGCACGGCCACGTACCCGGCATCCTCGAGCCGGCGCAGGTGGGTGATGAGGTTGCCCCCGGTGAGGTCGAGGATCGACTGCAGCCGGCTGAAGGTGAGCGCGTCGCCGGGATCGAGCGCCGAGAGCGACGCGACGATGCGCAGCCGGGCCGGTGCGTGGATGACCGGGTCGAGGGCGTCGTTCACCGAGAGCGCCGGGCGATGACGACCCCGGCACCGAAGGCGATACCGGCACCGAGGGCGATGACGAGGGCGAGGCGTGCCGGGTCGAACCAGCTCGCCGTGAACGCGGTCGCGGCCAGCAGTGCGCCGGTGACGACCCCCGACGAGGCAGAGCGCCCCCACAAGGTGCTCCCGGCCAGGTAGATCGTGGAGACCAGGAGGAGCGGCACCACCGAGGAGACGAGCGAGACCACCTCGGGAGCCGCGTCGAGGCGGGCCAGGCCCATGAGCAGCGCCCAGTAGGCCGTGAACGACAGGCCCCAGGCGAGGGAGTAGGCCCGGCCCATCGAGGCGCTCGACCCGGTGACTCCCGCCGTGGCCCGGTAGATCACGACGACCGTCGTGACCAGTGCGACCAGGAGCAGCACGCCGAGCACCGCGAGCGACCATCCGGGCGGCCCGGTGTAGGGGTCCTGGCCGCGGACACCCCACCAGATGCCGACGTGGCCGACGACGACGGCGGCACCCCATGCCGCGAGCAACGCGTCGGTCCGCACGTCCAGCGCCTGCGCCGCCCGGCGCTCGCTGTCGTCGAGGACGACCGCTGCGTCGCTGACCGAGAACGCCTCTTCGTGGTTCATGACCCCTCCAGTGTTTGTGCCGCAAAGTCAGAATCTACTTTGCGTGACAAACTCGCCGGTGTCAACCGTTGTGCGGGCGCTCACTCCTCGATGGTGACCAGGACCGCGCGGCCACGTTCCAGCGCCCGCTTCAGCACGTCGAGGCGCGGGTCGGGCAGGTCGTAGAGCTCGCGGCGCGGCAGGTCGCGGATGCCGGCCAGCCGCGGGTCCTCGAGCAGGGTCGCCACCAGCGCCTTGTCACCACCGAGCACCAGGCCGGCCGGTCGGATACCGGTCAGCAGCCGCACCGCGTGCTCCACGGCCGCACCGACCAGCCCGTCGGCCTGGTTGGCCCGGCGCCGGGCGAAGCGCTGCTGGCTCCAGCCTCCTGCGGCCGTGCGGGACTGGACGTATCGGGTGCCGACCTTGTGGGCGGTGAGCCGGTTCCCCGAGGCGACGCCGACGGCATACCCACCACGGCGCACGAGGACGACGGCCAGCGGGTCGTGGTCGAAACGCGCGACCCCGGCGACCCGTTGCGGGCCGTCGGGGTTGTTCGCGGAGAACCGCTCCAGCCAGCCGTCGAGGCGCGCGGGGGCGACCTCGACGACGCGGCTGGTCACGAGTGCGCGCGGATCAGATGTTGAAGCCGAGGGCGCGCAGCTGCTCGCGCCCGTCGTCGGTGATCTTGTCCGGGCCCCACGGCGGCATCCAGACCCAGTTGACCCGGTAGGACGACACCAGCCCCTCGAGGGACTGCTGGGTCTGGTCCTCGATGACGTCGGTGAGCGGGCACGCGGCAGAGGTGAGCGTCATGTCGATGACGGCGTGGTTCTGGCCGTCGACGGTGATGCCGTAGACGAGGCCGAGGTCGACGACGTTGATGCCGAGCTCGGGGTCGACGACGTCGCGCAGGGCCTCCTCCACGTCGGCCACGTTGGCGTGGGGGTGGGAGGTCTCGGGAGTGGTGGTCTCGGTCACTGCTGGGCTCCTTCGGCCTGGTGCAGGGCATCGGTGAACGCCATCCATGGCAGGAGGGCGCACTTGACACGGGCGGGGTACTTCGCGACGCCGGAGAGGGCGACGCCGTCGCCGATCTGCTCCTCGTCGCCGGGGTCCTCACCCTTGCTGGTGAGCATCGAGCGCATCGCCTCGACTGTCTCGCGGGCGTGGGCGACGGACTCGGCGGTGATCTCCTCGGCGAGGATCGAGGCGGAGGCCACGCTGATCGAGCAGCCCATGGCGTCGTACGACACGTCCTCGACGACGGCATCGTCGCCAGTGCCGGTGACGTGCACGCGCAGGGTCACCTCGTCGCCGCAGGTCGGGTTCACGTGGTGCACCTCGGCCTCGAACGGCTCGCGCAGCCCGGCCCGCACCGGCCGCTTGTAGTGCTCGAGGATGAGCTCCTGGTAGAGGTCCATCAGACCGCCACCTCCAGCCCGAACGTCGCGGGAACCCGGTCGAGCGCCTCGAGGAGGGCGTCGACCTCGGCCGGCGTCGTGTAGGCGGCGAAGCTCGCGCGCGTGCTGGCCTGGGCCTTCAGCGCGCGGTGCAGCGGCCACGCGCAGTGGTGACCGACCCGCACGGCCACTCCCCGGTCGTCGAGCACCTGGCCCACGTCGTGGGCGTGCACGCCGTCGACGACGAAGGCCACCGCTCCCCCGCGCTCGCGCAGGTCGTCGGGGCCGAGCACGCGCACCCAGGGGCGCAGGGCCAGGCCCTCGAGCAGTCGCCGGGTGAGCGCCTGCTCGTGCGCGTGCACCCGGTCGAGCCCGAGTGCGCTGAGGTGGTCGCAGGCGGCGGCGAGACCGACGGCCTGGGCCGCGACCGGCACGCCGGCCTCGAACTTCTGTGGCGCCGGGGCGTAGGTGGAGCCCTCCATGGTGACCGTCTCGATCATCGAGCCACCGGTGAGGAAGACCGGCATCTCGTCGAGCAGCTCGGGGCGGGCCCAGAGCACCCCGATGCCCAGCGGCCCGAACATCTTGTGCCCCGAGAACGCGAGGAAGTCGACCCCGAGGTCGTCGACGTCGACCGGCAGGTGGGGCACCGACTGGCAGGCGTCGAGGACGACGAGGGCGCCGACGGCGTGGGCGCGCTCGGTGAGCTCCTGGACGGGGTTGAGCGTGCCGAGCACGTTCGAGACGTGGGTGAAGGCGAACACCTTGGTGCGCTCGGTGAGCAGGGTGTCGAGGTCGGTGAGGTCGAGCCGACCGTCGGGGGTGACCGGCACCCAGCGCAGCGTGGCGCCGGTGCGCCGGCAGGCCTCCTGCCACGGGATCAGGTTGGCGTGGTGCTCCATCTCGGTGACGAGCACCTCGTCGCCGGGGCCGAGCGTGAACCGGTCGCCGTGCCCACCGCCGCCACCGTGCGTGCCGTTGGTGAAGGCGTACGCGACGAGGTTGATGGCCTCGGTGGCGTTGCGGGTGAAGACGACCTCGGCGGCCCGGGCCCCGATGAAGCGCGCGATGGTCTCGCGGGCCGACTCGTAGGCGTCGGTGCCCTCCTCGGAGAGCTGGTGCGCCCCACGGTGCACGGCGGCGTTGGTGCGCTCGTAGAACCCGCGCTCGGCGTCGAGCACCTGGCGCGGCTTGTGCGAGGTCGCACCCGAGTCGAGGTAGACGAGCGGGTGCCCCCCGCGCACGGTGCGCGTCAGGATCGGGAAGTCGGCCCGGATCCGGGCCAGCTCCTCGTCGGTGAAGGGGGCGGCAGCCAACTCAGGCCTCGACGGTGTCGGGCAGGAAGCGGTCGTACCCCTCGGCCTCGAGGCGGTCGGCGAGCTCCTTGCCACCCTCCTCGGCGATCCGGCCGTCGACGAAGACGTGCACGAAGTCGGGCTCGATGTAACGCAGGATGCGCGTGTAGTGCGTGATGAGCAGGACGCCGGCCCCGGTGGACTCCTTGGCGCGGTTGACCCCCTCGGAGACGACGCGCAGGGCGTCGACGTCGAGACCGGAGTCGGTCTCGTCGAGCACGGCGAACTTGGGCCGCAGCAGCTCCATCTGGAGGATCTCGTGGCGCTTCTTCTCGCCGCCCGAGAAGCCCTCGTTGACGTTGCGCTCGGCGAAGGCGGGATCGATGCGCAGCTGCGCCATGGCCCCCTTCATCTCCTTGACCCAGGTGCGCAGCTTGGGTGCCTCGCCGTCGACCGCGGTCTTCGCGGTGCGCAGGAAGTTGGAGACGGTCACGCCGGGCACCTCGACGGGGTACTGCATCGCCAGGAAGAGCCCGGCACGGGCGCGCTCGTCGACCTTCATCGCGAGGACGTCCTCGCCGTCGAGGGTCACCGAGCCGGAGGTGACGGTGTACTTGGGGTGGCCGGCGATGGAGTACGCGAGGGTCGACTTGCCGGACCCGTTGGGGCCCATGATCGCGTGGGTCTCACCGGAGCGGATGGTCAGGGTGACTCCGCGGAGGATCTCGGTGGAGCCCTCCTCGGTGTCGACGGAGACGTGGAGGTCCTTGATCTCAAGGGTGGACATGCGGTGCTCAGCTCTCCTCGGACAGGGCGACGTAGACGTCGTCACCCTCGATGCGGACGGTGTGGACGGCGATGGGGACGATGGCGGGTGGGCCGGAGGGCTCGCCGGTGCGCAGGTCGAAGCGCGAGCCGTGCAGCCAGCACTCGAGGGTGCAGCCGTCGAGCTCGCCCTCGGCCAGCGAGACGTTGGCGTGGGTGCAGGTGTCGTCGACGCAGCGCAGGACGCCGTCATCGGTGCGCACCAGGGTCACCCGGCGGCCCTCGATCTCGGCGAGCACCGGGCCCTCGGCCGGCAGCTCGTCGAGGCGGCAGACCCGCACGAAGCCGGTGTCGGTCAGCTGCTCGCTCACACGGCACCCCCGGCGAGCTCGTGCTCGATGGCGTCCATGAGGCGCTCCTGCACCTCGGGTACGCCGATGCGGCCGACGACGCTGGCGAAGAACCCGCGCACGACCAGGCGGCGAGCCTCGTCCTCGGGGATGCCACGCGCCATCAGGTAGAACAGCTGCTGGTCGTCGAACCGCCCTGTGGCGGAGGCGTGCCCAGCACCCTCGATCTCACCGGTCTCGATCTCGAGGTTGGGCACCGAGTCGGCGCGCGCCCCCTCGGTCAGCACGAGGTTGCGGTTGAGCTCGTAGGTGTCGGTGCCCTCGGCGCTCGCGCGGATGAGGACGTCGCCGACCCACACGGTGTGCGCGGTGTCGCCCTGCAGCGCACCCTTGTACTCGACGTTGGAGCGACAGTGCGGCGCCCCGTGGTCGACGAAGAGGCGGTGCTCGAGGTGTTGGCCGGCATCCGCGAAGTAGACACCCAGCCCCTCGAAGGACCCGCCCGGCCCGGTGTAGCTGGCGTTGGTGTTGAACCGGACGATGCCGCCGCCGATCGTCACGGCGATGTGCCGCACCGAGGCGTCGCGCCCGATGACCAGGTCGTGCTGGGCGAGGTGGTGGGCGTCGTCGTCCCACTCCTGCACGGTGACCAGGGTGACCTGGGCGCCGTCACCGGCCACGACCGAGACGACCTCGCTGTACTCGGAGGTGCCGGCGTGCTCGAGCACCACGGTGACGCGGGCGAACCGGCCGACCCGCACGAGCAGGTGGCCGTGGACGACCTCGTGCGCGGTGCCGGTGAGCCGGATGCGCACGGGCTCGTCGAGCTCGGCCTCGGCCGGGACGTCGAGCACGGCCACGCCGCCGCTGTGGGCGGCGGCGACGGCGGCGGCGCGGTCACCGGGTGCCGGTGCGCCGCTGGCGCGCCACTCCTGCACGGATGTCGTGCCGAGCGTGACGCCGTCGGGCAGCGACTCGCTCCACTGCAGGTGCGCGCCGCTGGGCTCGTCGCGGAACAGCGCGCCGAGGCGGTCGACGGGGGTGAAGCGCCACTCCTCCTCGCGACCCGTGGGCTGCGGGAAGTCGGCGACGGTGTACGACGTCGTGCGCTCGGCACGCGACTGGTTCGGGACCATCGTCGCGGCACTGTCGGTGTGCGCGCCCGCGGCGGGGCGCTGTGGGGTCAGAAGGCTCATATCAGCCGACTGCTCCTTCCATCTGCAGCTCGATGAGGCGGTTGAGCTCGAGGGCGTACTCCATCGGGAGCTCCTTGGCGATGGGCTCGACGAAGCCGCGCACGATCATCGCCATCGCCTCGTCCTGCTCCATGCCACGCGACATGAGGTAGAAGAGCTGGTCGTCGGACACCTTGGAGACCGAGGCCTCGTGACCCATGGACACGTCGTCCTCGCGGATGTCGACGTAGGGGTAGGTGTCGGAGCGGCTGATCTGGTCGACGAGCAGCGCGTCGCACAGCACGTTGGACTTCGAGCCGTACGCGCCCTCGTTCATCTGGATCAGGCCGCGGTACGACGTCCGGCCGCCGCCACGCGCCACCGACTTGCTGAGGATCGAGCTGGAGGTGTGCGGCGCCGCGTGCACCATCTTGGCGCCGGCGTCCTGGTGCTGGCCCTCACCCGCGAACGCGACCGACAGGGTCTCGCCCTTGGCGTGCTCGCCCATCAGGTAGATCGCCGGGTACTTCATCGTCAGCTTCGAGCCGAGGTTGCCGTCCACCCATTCCATCGTCGCGTTCTCGTATGCCACGGCGCGCTTGGTGACGAGGTTGTAGACGTTGTTCGACC
>DASQEZ010000247.1:0-7846 GCA_035633415.1 Ornithinibacter sp.
GCACATGGCCACCGCGACCCCTCCACTGACGCGTGACGTCGCGGGTCTGGCCGTCCTGCTGGCGAGCTCGGGCCTCGTGCACCTCGTCCGGCCGCAGGTCTTCGAGGGGATCGTGCCGCACGCGCTGCCGAACCGCCGGGCCCTCGTGTACGTCTCCGGGGTGGCCGAGCTGCTCTGCGCCGCGGGGCTGCTCCTGCCCGCGACCCGGCGCCCGGCGGGCTACGCCTCCGCGGCGCTGCTGGTGGCCGTCTTCCCCGCGAACGTCCAGATGAGCGTCGACCACGGCCGCCGCGCACAGCGTCGTGGGGATGCCGCGTCGCGGGCCTCGTTCGCGGGCACCGTGGCCAGGTTGCCCCTCCAGCTGCCGATGATCCGCACCGCCCTGCGCGCTGCGGGGAGGTGACCTCGTCATGTCCACGCTCGCCTGGCAGCCGCTGACCGAGAACGACCTCGACGCGCTGCGCCACCTCGCTCGCCGGTGCCTCGAGGCCGACGGCGGGCTGCCGCAGCTCGCCCACGAGCAGATGGTCCGCCGGCTCTTCCTCTCCGGCAGCGGTATCGCCGGCCGCGACGAGACCGGTGACATCGTGGCGGCCGCCTCCGTCTTCGTCGACGCCGCCGGCCATCGAACCGCGACGGGGCTCGTCCACCCCTCGACCCGCTGGCAGGGTCTCGGGGAGGAGCTGGTGCAGTGGGCGCAGGAACGCGCCGGTGGCGTGCCGTTGCGGGTGGTGGCCGAGACCACCTCGCCGGAGTCCGACCGGCTGTTCGCCGAGCACGGGCTGCAGCGCACCTTCGCCGAGTACGTGATGCGTCACGATCTCGACGAGATCCCGAAGGTGCAGCGACCGGCCGGCCTCACCGTCGAGCCGTGGACCGACGAGACCGCCGGGCTGTTCTTCACGGCCTACCGCCTGTCGTTCGCAGAGCGCCCCGGTTTTCCCGACCCCCCGCGCGACGACTGGGTTCGTGAGGTGTCCGGGGAGCCCGGCTTCCGCCCCAAGACCTCGAGGGTCGCCCTCGACGCGGACGGGGAACCGGTGGGCTTCGTGACCATCACCGAGGACTGGATCGACCAGGTCGGGGTGGTTCCGGCCTGGCGTGGCCGTGGTCTGGGGGCGCACCTGGTCGTCCGCTCCCTCCGGGCCCTGGTCAAGGCCGGGTGCGACCAGTCCTGGCTCGCCGTCAACGTCGACAACCCCGCACACGAGCTCTACCTGCGCCTCGGCTTCGAGGACCACGGGGTCAGGGCGCGCTACACCCAGATCGCGGTCTCACCGCCCGCCTGACGCGGAGGCGCGCGAACGGCATCCACCTGCCTCGTTATCCTTGGCGGGTTGTCCAACCACCCCAGGAGCTCCCCCGTGGCCATGCGCATGTCGTCCCTGTTCCTGCGAACCCTTCGCGAGAACCCTGCGGACGCCGAGGTTCCGAGCCACCAGCTGCTCGTGCGGGCCGGCTACATCCGCCGGGTCAGCCCCGGGATCTACACCTGGCTGCCGCTCGGCCTGAAGGTGCTGCGCAGGGTCGAGACCGTCGTGCGCGAGGAGATGGACGCCATCGGGGCGCAGGAGCTGCTCTTCCCGGCGCTCCTGCCCCGTGAGCCCTACGAGGCGACCGGCCGGTGGGAGGAGTACGGCGACAACGTGTTCCGCCTCCAGGACCGCAAGGGCAACGACTACCTGCTCGGGCCGACCCACGAGGAGATGTTCACGCTCGCGGTCAAGGACCTGTTCAGCTCGTACAAGGACCTCCCGCTGTCGATCTACCAGATCCAGATCAAGTACCGCGACGAGGCACGGCCGCGGGCGGGGCTGCTGCGCGGGCGCGAGTTCGTGATGAAGGACAGCTACTCGTTCGACATCGACGCCGCCGGGCTCGACAAGAGCTACCAGCTGCACCGAGACGCCTACGTGCGCATCTTCGACCGGCTCGGCTTCCACTACGTCATCGTCCAGGCGATGGCCGGCGCCATGGGCGGCTCGAAGTCGGAGGAGTTCCTCGCCACCGCGGACAACGGCGAGGACACCTACGTGCGCTGCACGAGCTGCGGTTTCGCCGCCAACGTCGAGGCCGTGCGCGTGCCCGTTCCGGATGCCGTCGACGCGTCCGGGGTGCCCGCCGCTCACGTCGAGGACACCCCCGACACCCCGACGATCGACAGCCTCGTCGCACACCTCGAGTCGGCGTTCCCGCGGTCGGACGGCCGGGCCTGGGCTGCCTCGGACACGTTGAAGAACGTGCTCGTCGTGCTCGTGCACCCCGACGGCACTCGGGAGCCGCTGGCCATCGGCCTGCCCGGTGACCGCGAGGTCGACGAGAAGCGGCTCGGCGCCCAGGTCGAGCCGGCGACCGTGGAGGCCTTCGACGAGAAGGACTTCGCGACGCACCCCGTGCTCGTGAAGGGCTACATCGGGCCCGGCGTGCTCGGCACCGAGAAGGCGTCCGGCATCCGCTACCTGCTCGACCCGCGGGTCAGCGAGGGCACGGCCTGGGTGACCGGCGCGGACGACAGCGGGCGGCACGTCGTCGACCTGGTCGCCGGTCGTGACTTCACCGCCGACGGCACCATCGAGGCCGCCGAGGTGCGCGACGGCGACGCCTGCCCCTCGTGCGGGCACGGCCTGGAGTCGGCGCGCGGCATCGAGATGGGGCACATCTTCCAGCTCGGCACCAAGTACGCCGAGGCGCTCGACCTCAAGGTGCTCGACGAGAACGGCAAGCTGCGCACCGTGATCATGGGTTCCTACGGCGTCGGGGTCTCTCGCGCCGTGGCCTGCGTCGCCGAGGGCAACCACGACGAGCTGGGCCTCATCTGGCCGCGGGCCCTGGCCCCGGCCGACGTGCACGTCGTCGCCACCGGCAAGGACGAGGCCGTCGCCACGTACGCCGAGGAGCTCACCCGCGAGCTCGAGGCGCGCGGGGTCGAGGTGCTGCTCGACGACCGGCGGCAGGCCAGCCCCGGCGTGAAGTTCAAGGACGCCGAACTGATCGGCGTGCCGACGATCGTCGTCGTGGGCCGCGGGCTGGTCGACGGCACCATCGAGCTGAAGGACCGGCGCTCCGGCGAGCGGCGAAACCTGGCCGTCGGCTCGGCCGTGGCCGAGATCCTCGCCGAGATCGGCCGCTCGTGAGCCAGCCCGTCGAGGCGGTCGTCTTCGACTGGGGCGGCACGCTGACCCCGTGGCACCAGGTCGACCTGCCCGAGCAGTGGCGGGTCTTCGCGCGCGAGGTCCACGGCATCCCGGTCGACTCGCCGGACGTGTCCGATGCCGACCTCGAGGAGGCGCACCGGCTCGCCGACCGCATCCTCGGGGCCGAGTCGGCCGCCTGGCAGCGCGGTCGGGAGGACCACACCTCCGCGGCGCTCGCCGACATCCTGGTCTCGGCCGGGGTCGACGCCGCCCACGACCGGCACCACCTCGCGCTGGCCGCCTACCGGGGGTTCTGGGAGCCGCACACCCTCACCGACCCGCAGGTCCGGCCCCTGTGGGAGGGGCTGCACGCCCGCGGCATCCGGGTCGGGGTGCTCTCGAACACGATCTGGTCGCGCGAGTACCACCGTGGCATCTTCGAGCGGGACGGCGTGCTCGACCTGCTCGACGCCGACCTGTACTCGAGCGAGATCGACCACGTGAAGCCGCACCCGGAGGCGTTCCGGGCGATCTGCCGCGAGCTCGGCGTCACCCCCCGGCGTGCGGTCTACGTCGGGGACCGGGTGTTCGAGGACGTGCACGGGCCGCAGCAGGTGGGGATGCGGGCGATCTGGATCCCGCACTCCGACATCCCGGTCGCGCAGCGGGTCGAGGTCACCGCGATGCCCGACGGTCACGCGCACCAGCTGCTCGACGTGCTCGACATCGTCGACGCGTGGGCTGCCGAGGCGTGAGCTGCCGTGGCCGGTGAGCCGCCGGTGACCCGGTCGTGAGCCGACGGTCGAGCCGCACGTGACCGACCCGGGGCTGGGCATCGTCGCGCTCCTCGGCGTGGCGGGCTTCCTGGCGGGCTGGGTCGACGCCGTCGTGGGCGGGGGAGGACTGGTCCAGCTGCCCGCCCTGCTCCTCGGGCTTCCCGGGGCGTCACCGGCGCAGGTGCTCGCGACCAACAAGTTCGCGTCCGTGTGGGGCACGGCGACCGCGGCCGGCACCTACTGGCGCCGGGTGCGCCCCGACCTGCGGACGGCGCTGCCGATGGCGGCGGTGGCGTACGCCGGTGCGGTGATCGGCGCCCTCATCGGGCTGCACATCCCCAAGGCCGCCTTCAACCCGATCATCCTGGTCATGCTGATCGCCGTCGGTGCGTACACGCTGCTGCGACCGTCGCTGGGGGAGGCGACCGAGCTGCGCTGGTCGGGGCACCGGCACACCGTCGTGGCGATGCTCATCGGGTTCGTCATCGGCGTGTACGACGGCGCACTCGGCCCCGGCACCGGCTCCTTCTTCGTGCTGACCCTCGTGGGCCTGATGGGCTACTCCTTCCTCGAGGCGAGCGCCAAGGCCAAGATCGCCAACCTCGCGACCAACCTCGGCGCCATCACCGTCTTCGCTCCCGGGGGCCACATCGTGTGGCGGGTGGCCCTGGTGATGGCCGTGGCGAACGTCGCCGGAGGCTACGTCGGGGCCCGCACCGCTGTGTCCCGGGGCAACCGCTTCGTGCGGGTCGTCTTCATCGTCGTCGTCGGCGCGTTCATCGTGCGGATCGGCGGCGACCTCCTCGGCTGGTGGTGACTGTCACGAACGTGGGTGAAATCCTCCGGTTGGGCGAAGGAGTTCACCCACGATCGCGAGTCAGGGGCGGTCGGGGACACCTCGGCGCACCTGCTGCATGAACGCCACCTCGTGGACCCGGAGGCCGACGAGGTCGATCCGAAGCACCCGGTCGTCACCGAGCACCACCTCGTTCTGGCGCAGGTTGTCGTCGGTGACGGCGAGCCCGACCCGGTGACCGGCGCCGTCGATCTCGACCACGAACCGGCTGCCGTTCCACCGGGCGTCGAGGTACACCCGTCCGAGGGCGGTGTGGCGCAGCACCTGACGGTCGGGCGGCGGGATGCCGTGGCGGCGGCACATCGCGGCGAAGTCCAGCTCGCCGAGGGAGTGGGCCCCGCCGGCGACGTCGCGCAGCACCCGCCGCACGAACGGCCGGCGCCCGCGGTTGCGCACGACCTGCAGCGCCGACAGCAGCCGCAGCCCGGTCGTCAGGCGCTGCTGCACCACCATGGTCAGGACGAGCGCCGCCTGCCGGTCGCTCCTCGCCCAGGCGGCGGCTCGGAGCGCGGCGACCTCGACCCGCGTGCGCGGCAGGCCACTGACCATGGCCTCCCCGGCTCGGCGGGTGACCCGGTGGATGCGGACGCCGTCGACCCGGGGGCACTGCGCACCGCGGGGCACCGACACGTGGACGACGTCCTCGGTGTACCCGGCGAGGCCGGCTGCGTGCAGCGCGGAGACCCCGTCGACGAGGGCGACGTCCTCGGCGACCTCCCACACCGCACGCCAGCGCCGGGCGGTCGCGCCCACCGCGCCCGTGTGCAGGGCGATGGTGTGCGTCCCGAGACGGGTCCACCGGTCGTTGTCCACCTCGCGGCCGATCGCCGCGTGGTCGTACCCGAACCCGGCGAGCCGTCGCTGGGTCAGGACGCCGTCGAAGTCCGCAGCCCCCTCGACGGCGGCGCGGCGCAGTTCCCGTCGAGTGGGTGCTGGCTGCTCGGGCATCCCCCGAGGATCGTCGCAAGCGGCGCATCGGCGTTCTCGTCATCCACAGCCCCGCGAACGTGGGTGAAGACCTTCGGCTGGGCAACGGTTTTCACCCACGTTCGGGCTCAGGGGTGGTCGGTGGTCAGCCAGAGCACCGCGTAGGGCGGCAGCCAGACGTTGCCGTCGCCGCCCCAGGGCAGCGCCGCGCCGGTGATCTCGTCACGCGAGTCGGCGACGCGCAGCTCGTTGACCCGCCAGCCCGGCCAGGGTCGGGTCTCCGGCGTCACGTTGTAGACGCCGACGAACCGCCCCACCGGGTGCTCGCGCACCGTGACGAGCACACCGGGGTCGTCGACCGGGCCCACCGTGGACTCCACCGACCCGTGCAGGTGCACCAGCCGCCCCCGGGCCGCGACGAGCTCGACGAGGTCACCGAACACCCGCCCCGCCACGGTGCCGCGGTCGTGTCGCTGCTCGGCGCGGGCCCAGTCGAGCCGGGGCCGGTGCGCCCACCGGTTGTCCTCCTCGTGCCCCGGCTCGGCGGCCCAGTGCGGGTCGTTGGGCTGGCCCAGCTCGTCGCCGCTCCAGATCACCGGGATGCCGCCCCAGCCGAGCACCAGCGCGTGCGCGAGCCGGAGCGCGGATGCCGCACGGTCGACCTCCGCGCTCGAGCGCGCTGCCTCGAGCCCCACCAGGGATGCCGCGCTGCCGCTCGTGCGCCGGTCGTCCGTCTCGGGGTTGTACTGGAAGACCAGGCCCCGGGCGGGGGAGCCGTAGAAGTCGCCGGCGTACCAGTGGGCGAGGAAGCTGCGGTGACCGTGGCCGGTCACGCCGACGGCCGCGGCGTCCTCGTCCATGATCGCCCAGCCGATGTCGTCGTGGCAGCGCAGGTAGGTCAGCCACGTCGCACTCGGGGGCTTGGGCGGCAGCGAGCCGAGCGCCTGGACGGCGAGCCGCACGTCCCGCGCCGCGAGCATCGACCAGACCTGCACCATGAGGCTGTTGTGGTAGGCGAGGTCGCTCACCCTGCCGGTGTACGGCCCGGCGCCGAGGTAGGCGAGCAGCTTGGTCGGCGCCACGATCGCCTCCGCGAGGAAGGCCACGCTCGGACACGCGATCCGGGTCACCGCCCGCAGCACCTGGGTGAGGGCGTGCACCTCCGGCTCGCCCTGGCAGTCGGTGCCGAGCCGCTTCCACATGAAGGCGATGGCGTCCAGGCGCAGCACGTCGACGCCCCGGTTGGCGAGCTCGAGGATGATCGCGGCGTACTCACGCAGCACCGCCGGGTTGGCCCAGTTGACGTCCCACTGGAACTCGTTGAAGGTCGTCCAGACCCAGCCCTGCACGTCGTCGTCCCACGTGAAGTTGCCCGGCGCGAAGTCGGGGAAGACCTCGGGCAGGGTGCGCTCGTACGCGTCCGGCATCTCGCGGTCGGGGAAGACGTGGAAGTACTCCCGGTAGGTGGCCTCACCGGCTCGGGCGCGCCGGGCCCACTCGTGCTCTCGCGCCACGTGGTTGAGCACCAGGTCGAGCACGAGGCTCATGCCGCTGTCGTGCAGCTGCTCGGCGAGGTCCTCGAGGTCGTCCATCGTGCCGAGGTCGGGCCGAACGGAGCGGTAGTCGGCGACCGCGTACCCGCCGTCGTTGTCGCCGTCGCGCGGCCGCAGCAGCGGCATGAGGTGCAGGTAGCGCACTCCGAGCTCGTCGAGGTAGGGCAGGTGCGTCGCCACACCGGCCAGGTCGTCGGCGAAGCGCTCGGTGTAGGCGGCGTAGCCGATCATGGCGGGGTCCTGCAGCCAGTCCGGGCGCAGCATCCGCTCGAGGTCCCGCACGTGCAGCCGCTCGGCCCGCACGCTGAAGGCGGTCGCGGCGAGCTCGACGAGGTCGGCCCCGAGCACCGGTGCGCGCTCGGCACCGTAGACCGCGGTGAGGCCCCCCAGCAGGTCGGGCCACCAGCGCTCGACGCGCGTGCGCAGCATCGTCTCGCGGTCCCGGCCCAGACCGTCGGGGAGGGGGACCGAGGGCGGCGGCACCGGTGCTCTCACGGGCGCATTCTTGCCGATCTGCGCAACCGTTTCCACACGCTCATGGTCGACGCCGATGCGGGGCACAGGTGCCACACAGGAACCTGCCCGAGTTTTGGCTCATGA
>DASQEZ010000248.1:0-10069 GCA_035633415.1 Ornithinibacter sp.
CTCGCGAGCCCGGTAGTCACCGCCCTTGACCGTGTCGTAGAAGAGCCGGTAGGTGGAGTCGCCGTCCTCCTTGTAGTTCTTGGCGGCGTTGATGCCACCCTGTGCGGCGATGGAGTGAGCGCGGCGCGGGGTGTCCTGGAAGCAGAACACCTTCACGTTGTACCCGGCCTCGCCGAGGGTCGCCGCAGCGGCGCCGCCCGCCAGCCCGGTGCCGACGATGATGACGTCGAGCTTGCGCCGGTTGGCGGGGTTGACCAGGGCGGCCTCGAACTTGCGCGTGGTCCACTTGTCGGCGATCGGCCCGGCGGGTGCCTTGGTGTCGGCGATGGGGTCGCCCTCGGTGTAGAGCCCGTGGGCGACGCCGGCGTTGACGGTGGTGTCGGTCATGTCACTGCCTCACTTGATCAGGCCGAAGAGGATCGCGAGCGGCGGGATCAGGAACCCCACCACGATGACGGCGGACAGGCCGTGGCTGACGACCTTCGCGCGACGGTGGCCGGCCGGGGTGCCGGTCCAGCCGAGGGTCTGCTGCGAGCTGAAGATGCCGTGGGCCAGGTGTAGGGCCAGCGCGAGCATCGCGACCACGTAGACGATGGTCAGCCACGGCACCTGGAAGCTCGCCACGACGAGCTTGTAGGGGTTGCTGACCACGTCGGCACCCTGGGCATCGGGGTTCACCGAGATCTTCACGATGGTGAACTGGATGAGGTGCCAGACCAGGAAGAGCAGGATGGCGACGCCGCCCCAGCGCATCCACGCGGTGCGCATCGCCGAGCGGGCCGCGGAGTAGCGGGTGCGGCGGGCGGTGCCGGCGCGCGCCCAGAGCGAGAACGCGGCGTAGAGGTGGCCGACGATGCTCACGAGCAGGCCGACCCGGATGACCCAGAGCAGCCCTTCGTACGGGAGGATCGGTTCGCCGAAGGTGCGCAGGTGCTCGGCGTACGTGTTGAAGGCCTCCTCGCCCGCGAGGAGCTTGAGGTTGCCGTACATGTGCACGAGGACGAACCCGACGAACACCAGCCCGGTCCCCGCCATGAGGACCTTGAGGGCGATGGTGGTGCGGCGGGCCGACGCGGGACGCGATGGAGCTGTCGTTGTGGCCACGAACTGCAGCCTAACGAGGGGGCGGGGGTCAGGCGAGATCAGGCGAACCTTACCGGCGTGTGACATTGGCCCGGTTACCTGCGGGTATGCCGGGTCGTCGGCCTCCTGTCGAAGGTCGGCCGGGCGGTCAGGGAGTCAAGGGAGTCAGGGCGAGGGGGTCACCGGCGGGAAGGTGCCCTTGCCCGGGATTCCGTTCACGTCCGCGGTGTTCATCGCGTACTGCAGGATGCCGAACCCCATCGCGTCGCTGTTGACGTCGAGCGCCCGCAGGTCGACGTTGTCGACGGTGTCGCAGGCCCGGTGGTAGCAGGGGTCGTACGCCTGGCCGGCGGTGCCGCCCCACAGCTCGGCCTCCTGCGCGGTCTTGACGCCCTCCGCTCCGGTGAACAGACCACCGGACGGGATGCCGGCCGCGACGAACGGTCCGTAGTCGGAGCGGCCGCTGAGGTCGGTGCCCTTGAACGGCAGGCCCCGCCGGCCGTAGAAGGCCTCGAAGGTCTTCTCGATCCGGGCCGAGCCGCTGGGCCCCGCGCCGGCCCCGGTGGCGTCGGAGTCGTCTCCGTCGTAGACGAAGAACACCGGGTTCGGCGAGCCCACCATGTCGAAGTTGAGGTACAGCGCGATCCTGCTGCGCTCGTCGTCACCCAGCCCGCTCACGTAGCGCGTCGAACCGACGAGGTCGGACTCCTCGGCCCCCCACCATGCGAAGCGCACGGTGTTGACCGGGTTGCTCCTGGCCATCTGCTCGGCGACCTCGAGCAGCGCCGCGGACCCCGACCCGTTGTCGTTGATGCCGGGTCCGGCATTGACCGAGTCGAGGTGGGCCCCGGCCATCACGACGTTGGCGTCGTTCCCGGTGGGGGTCTCGGCGAGCACGGTGTGGGTCGTGGCCGAGCCGCGGAAGGTCGAGGTCCTCACCCGTAGCACCAGCCCGGGGACGGCGGCCAGCTCGTCGCCGAGCGCCTGGGTCACCGACGTGACCGGGATGTCGAGCGCGAACCCCTCACCGAGGGTGGCGTCGAGGTCACCGGCGACGTTGTTGGCGATGACGACCGCGGACGCGCCGCCGGAGTAGGCGTTCTGGGCCTTGGTCGCGAAGGTGCACCCGCCGCGGCTGACCAGCGCGACCCGCCCCACGGGGAAGCCGGCGTAGTCGGACACCTCGCACCCGGGGGTCGGGTCCGTGGCGGGCCCGGGCAGGGCCGTCACCGCGGCGGTGACGTCGCCGCTGCCGGAGTAGTTGAGGATCGTGGTGGCCACCGGGCCGGCGGGGGCGGGTGCGACCCGCTCGAGCACGGCGGGCCCGAGGGTGACGAAGGTGTTGAAGCTGAACGACTGCACCTGCGGGGTGTAGCCGGCGGCCGTGAGCCGCTGCACCACGTAGTCGACCGACGCGTCGTACCCCGGGGACCCCGAGACCCTCGTGCCGTGGTTCTCGTCCGCGATCGCCTGCAGCGCCGCCTGGTGCTCACGCACACCCGCGAGGGTGATGCACTCGGCCAGCTCGGCGTGGGTGTCGTTGACGCGGGTGCCGCACGCCGCGGGGCCGGCGAGGGCCGACGGCGCGACCGTGCCGGCGGCTGCCGCGACCGCGAGGGCGGCGAGCACTCCGAGCGAGCTGCGGGACATGGGATCTCCAGGGTGTCCGAGGTGTTCCCGGGTCGAGGTGGCCCGACCGTGGGGGCAGGGTGCGGGCCGGGATCCTCTCAGCGTAAGGACCCGGTCAAGGGGCGGGACCGCGGGCGGGGTGCGCCGGCGCGACCGGTGGGTCAGCGGCGGGGCAGCGCGACGGCCGCGTCGTAGAGCGCCTTCTTCGACAGGCCGGTGGCGGCGGCGACGTCGGCGCAGACGTCCTTGAGCCGCTCCCCCTCGGCGACCCGCTCGCGGATGCCCTCGAGCTGGCTGGCGAGATCGGCCACCGGGCCGGTCGAGCCGGCCACGACGAGCGTCACCTCACCGCGCACGCCGTCGGAGGCCCACGCGACCAGCTCGGCGAGCGAACCGCGGCGGACCTCCTCGTAGGTCTTGGTCAGCTCGCGGCACACGGCGGCCCGACGGTCGGCGCCGAACGCCTCCTCCATCGCGGACAGGGTGCGAGCCAGCCGGTGCGGTGCCTCGAAGAAGACCATGGTGCGCGGCTCGGCGGCCAGGCCGGCGAGGGCACTCGCCCGCTCACCGGCGCGCCGGGAGAGGAAGCCCTCGAAGCAGAACCGGTCGACCGGCAGGCCGGAGACCGCGAGCGCCATGAGCACCGCGGACGGCCCGGGGACCCCGGTCACCCGCACGTCGATGCCGACGGCGGCGCTGACGAGGCGGTACCCGGGGTCGGAGACGGACGGCATCCCCGCGTCGGTCACGACGAGGACCCGGGCTCCCTCGCGCAGCCGCTCGACGAGCTCGGGGGTGCGCTCGGCCTCGTTGTGCTCGTGGTAGGAGACGACCCGGCCGGTGGGGTTGACGTCGAGGTCCTGGCACAGGCGGCGCAGCCGGCGGGTGTCCTCGGCCGCCACGACGTCGGCCAGGCGCAGCTCGTCGGCGAGGCGGGGGGCGGCATCTCGGGGGTCGCCGATCGGGGTCGCTGCCAGCACCAGCACGCCGCCGCTCATGGGTCGATCCTCGCACGCCGTGGATCGGCCGAGGAGGGCACGGGCCACCGACCTAGGATGTCCCGGTGACCCGGACCGACGAGCTGCGCCTCCGGCTGCTGGGCACGCGCCCGACGGACCGGTTGTGGGGGTGGCTCGGCCCGGGTCTGATCGCCCTCGTCGGTGGGGTGCTCCGGTTCTGGAACCTCGACCGCCCGCAGGCTCTGGTGTTCGACGAGACGTACTACGTCAAGCAGGCCTACTCGCTGCTGCGCTTCGGCGTGGAGATGCGCGTGCTCGACTCGCTGAAGAAGCCCGACGACGCCTTCGTCTCCGGCAGCCAGGACATCTTCTCGACGGTCGACGGCGACATGGTGGTGCACCCGCCCGCCGGGAAGTGGCTCCTCGCCGGCGGGCAGTGGCTGCTCGGGTCCGGGTCGGGTTGGGGCTGGCGGTTCGCCGTGGCGCTCGTCGGCACCCTGTCGATCCTGGTCGTCGGGCGGGTGGCCCGGCGCCTGCTCGGGTCGACGGCCCTGGGCTGCGTGGCCGCGTTCCTCCTCGCCTTCGAGGGGTCGCACTTCGTGATGTCGCGCACCGGCATCCTCGACATCATCGTGTCGTTCTTCGCGCTGTGCGGGTTCGCGGCGCTGCTCGTCGACCGTGACCGCAGCCGCGAGATCCTGGCCCGGAAGGTGGGGGCGCTCCCCCGTGGCACCTGGCCCACGGGAACGGGCCCGTGGCTGGGGTGGCGGCCGTGGCGCTGGGTGGCGGGCCTGTCGCTCGGGCTGTGCACGAGCACCAAGTGGTCGGGCCTGTTCTTCCTGGCCGCGTTCGGCATCATGTCGGTCTGGTGGGACATGGGTGCCCGGCGAGCTGCCGGGGTGCGCCGCTGGGGGCGCGGTGCCCTGTTCAAGGACGGGCCCTACGCCGCACTCGCGATGGTGGGGACGACCGCCGCGGTCTACGTCGTGTCGTGGTCGGGGTGGTTCCTCACCTCGATCGGCTACCACCGACAGTGGGACACCTTCCATCCCGGCGAGGGTCCGCAGTGGCTACCCCCGGTGCTGCGCAACTGGTGGAAGTACCACCAGGACGCCTACCAGTTCAACACCACGCTGCAGACGCCGCACCCGTACCAGTCGAACCCGTGGTCGTGGATGCTGCAGACGCGGCCGACCTCGTTCTTCTACGAGAGCCCGACCCGCGGGGTCGAGGGCTGCACCGTCGAGCAGTGCTCGCAGGCGATCAACCCGATCGGCACGATCTCGGTCTGGTGGGTCGGCATCCTCGCCCTGCTCGTCGTGCTGTGGTGGTGGCTGGTGCGTCGCGACTGGCGGGCCGGGGCGATCGCCGCCGGCTTCGTCGGGGGCTACCTGCCGTGGTTCGTGTACCAGGACCGCACGATCTACACGTTCTACGCCGTGGCCTTCGAGCCGTTCGTCGTGCTCGCGGTCGCGTTCCTCATCGGGCTGTGGGTCGGGCGACGCGAGGACGACCCGCAGCGGTGGCAGTGGCGGTGGTTCGTCGTCGGTGGCTACCTGCTGCTCACCCTCGCGCTGTTCGCCTTCTTCCACCCCGTGTACGTCGCGGACACGATCCCCTACGAGCACTGGCGCTGGCGGATGTGGTTCACCAGCTGGATCTGAGCGCGGCGCGAGTCGAGGTCCCACGACACGCTGTTCCGACGGCTCGACCGTCAGCGCGTCGCGGGACCTCGACGAGCGGGGGGCCGCTGGCCGGCATCCGGCGTGGCCCACCCCGTGACGCGGCGACGGGCCGGAGGAGAATCTCCGGCCCGCCGCTCGTCATGGTGCTGGACGAGACCCCTGGCCTACGGGGTGACCGCCCGGGTGTCGATCCGGATCTTCACGGAGGTGCCCTTCTCCTCCAGCACCCGGATCGTGGTCCCGCTGCCCGCGACCTTCACACCAGCGGTCGGCTGGTCGGTCTTGAAGTAGCGGTTCTTGTTGGTGTCGTCGAACAGCGGGTTGCCGGCCTGGCCACGGATGTAGCTGGCGTTGCCGGTGCTCGCGCTGTGCAGGGTGAACGAGTCGGCCTTCTGCAGACCGAACGGCGCGTCGTACATCTGGATGCGCGGGCGCCACTTCTCCCCGTCGAGGTTGTAGATCGTGCGCGGGTGCGCGTCGATCGGCAGCACGAGACCCTCACCGGGGTGCTGGCTCGTGTTGTTGTCGCTCTGCGAGGTGTCCCAGAGCGAGATGAGCAGGCCGTCCTGGTAAGGGAAGTGCTCCACGAAGTCGGGCTTGTCGGGGAACCCGAAGTTGTACGGACCCGTCTTGAGGTACTTGTCGTAGGCCACGTACTCACGGTTGCTCGCGATGTAGAACTGCGGGTACTCCGTGGTCGACGCCGCGCCGACCGAGGTGAACCCGTTCAGCGTCCACCCGTTGGGGGTGGTCTCGGCGCCGTCCTCCAGCAGGGCGCTGCCGTTGGCGGTGAGCACGATGCCGTCGACGAAGATGCCGGCCGGGGCATCGGGGTCCTGGCCTGCGACTGCACCATCGGTGGAGTAGCGGACGCGCAGCCCGATCGTCGAGCCGGCGTACGCCGACAGGTCGAAGGTGGCCGGGGTCCAGTTCGGCTGGTCGCCGTCGATGCCGTTGCCCTCGGCGGCCGTGGTGATGTCGCCGGCGATGGCCTTCCAGCCGGTGCCGTCGTCGACCTCGACGTAGGCGTAGTCACACGGGTCCGGACCGCAGTCCTCGATGTTCCAGCGTGCCTGGAAGCTCAGCGAGGCTGAGCCCGCGGGAAGCGTGACCGAGCGCGACATCGTCGAGTTCAGGTCGTCGCCCGAGCCGGACCACCACTGCTTCGTGCCGGCGAAGGGAGCGCCCAGGTCGGTGGACACCTCCTTGTCGGGCAGCACCACGACGGCGCCCTGCGCCTTCTTGCTGTTGTACTCGTGCGGGCCGAGCTCGAGGGTGCGCCGCTGGCCGGGCACCACGATCTCGTAGTCGAACCAGCCGAGCTGCAGCTTGTCCCACGCGGAGAGGTCTGCCGCGCGCGACCCGATGGCGTTGTCGCCGGGTGCGGAGACGCGGCTCTGCGCCATCAGGGTCCACCAGTTGACCGGGTTCTCGTTGCCCGAGGAGGGCCCGGAGGTGTCGTAGTGGTCCGGCAGGCCGAGGTCGTGCCCGAACTCGTGCGCGACGACCGACAGGCCGCCGTTCTCGGGCTGGATGGTGTAGTCGGCTGCCCAGATCCCGGTGCTGCCGACGGGGGTACCGCCGAGCGGCGGGATGGGCGCGGCCGGGTCGGTGCCCTGGAAGGCGCGCCAGCGGTGCGACCAGATGGCGTCCTCGCCCTGGTAGGGGTCACCGTCGGCCTGGTCGCCACCGGAGTGGACGATCTGCAGGTGGTCGATGTAGCCGTCGGGCTCGTCGAAGTTGCCGTCGCCGTCCCAGTCGTAGCGGTCCCAGACGTCGTACTTCGCGACGATGGCCGCGATCTGGGCGGGGGTCTTGCCGGCGGCCGTCTGCTGGGCGACCCAGGCGTCCATCCCGTCCTTGACCAGGGCCCACGTGTTGCTGCAGACGTTGCTGTTGCAGGGGTAGCCGTCGCTGCGGCCGTAGCGCGCCTCGTTGTAGGGCACGGTCACCGGGTCGGTGACCAGACCTGCCACCGAGTACCGCCCGGAGGACTGCCGCTGGTAGTACTGCTTGAGGGACTCGGTGCCGGTGACGGCCCCGTTCCCGAAGTACAGGTCCTGGTAGTAGGCCTTGCCGTAGTTCGCGAACCAGTCGGTGGTGTTGTCGACCGCGCGGTTCGGCTCGGGGATCTGGTTGAACAGGGGCCCGTCGAAGACCGTCGGACCCGGGATGCCCGGGTTGGTGTCCTGGTCGGGGTAGTTCGGGCTGCGCTGGTTGCCGAACTGCACGACGAGCACGAACAGCTGGTCGGTGTCCTCGCGCGCCAGCTCGACGTACTGGTCGACCTTCTTGGCCTTCTTGGCGGCTCGGTTGCCCTTCGCCGCGGTGGCGGCCCGCTCGGTCTCACCCACCTTGACGACCGTGCTGTCACCGATCCGCTGAGGGGTGGCCTCGCCCTTGAGCACTGAGGCCACGGCCGTCTTGCGCAGCTCGGCGTGCTTCTCGGCGATGGGGTCGGGAAGGCTGTCGCTCGGCGGGGCAGCTTGTGGCGTGCCGAGGGGCCCCTGGGACGGGGTCGGCGTGGCGGCCGCGATCGGCACGGCCAGCACCGCCCCGACTCCCGAGGCGAGTGCCAGGCTGAGTAGCCCGGATGTGGTCTTGCGCACGTGATTCCTCCTGCAGGTGGGTGATCTGAAGAGGTGCCGCCGCCGAGCGCACCGCACGGCGACACTGTGGGCCACCTTAGGACCACCTGTGCGAGTCGGCCACTCGAAACGGCACGGAGATCTTCCGGCGGTCCGCAGTGAGCACCGGGAGGCCTGCGGCCGGACCGGCCGGTGGGCGAAGGGTCGCTGTCGGTGGGCGTCGGTAGGTTCGGGGCATGTTCCTCCTCGGCGACGACCGGCGGCTCGTGATCAGCGCGAGCGACCTGCGCACCGCGGCGGGGTGCGAGTTCGCCCTGGTCCGCGAGCTCGACGTCGTCCTCGGGCGCGCCCAGCCGGCGGCCCCCGCCGACGACCCGATGGCCCGACGCGTCATCGACCTCGGCAACGAGCACGAGCAGGCCGAGCTGCGCCGGCTGGCGCGCTCCCACCCGGGCCGGGTCGTCCAGTTCGAGCGGCCCGGGTACTCCCCGGACGACCTGGCCCGGGCACACGCCGAGACGATCGCGGCCCTGCGGTCCGACGACACGGAGGTCGTCTACCAGGCGACCTTCTTCGACGGCGGCTTCGTGGGCCACGCCGACTTCCTCGAGCGCACCGATGTCGGGTGGCTGGTCAGTGACACCAAGCTCGCCCGCACCGAGAGCGTGCCCGCCCTCCTCCAGATCGCCGCGTACGCGTCGATGCTGCAGGAGGCCGGCGTACCGACTGCTCCCGTCGCCCGCCTCGTCGTGGGCAGCGGCGACGTGCGCGACTTCGCCCTCGACGACATCGTGCCCGTCTATCGCACCCGCCGGGCCCGGCTCGACGCGGCGCTGCTCGAGCACCGGTCCTCGCCGGGGCCGGCCCGGTGGGGCGACCCGCGCTGGCTCGCCTGTGGCCGGTGCGAGGCCTGCGAGCCCGAGGTCGAGGCCGCCCGCGACCTCCTGCTCGTCGCGGGCGTGCGGGCCCCGACCCGTCGCAGGCTGATCGACGCCGGCGTCACGACCATCGACGAGCTCGCGGTGCGCACCGACCCGGTCGCCGACGTCCGGGGCGCCACCCTCGAGCGGCTGCGCGAGCAGGCCCGCCTCCAGCTCGAGCAGGAGCGCGATCCCGCCGGCGGGGTGCGCTCCGAGGTCACCGACCCCGACACGCTGCGCCGGATGCCCCCGCCCAGCGCCGGCGATGTCTTCTTCGACTTCGAGGGCGACCCGCTGTGGTCCGAGCGGGGATCACGCACGTGGGGCCTGGAGTACCTCTTCGGAATCGTCGAGGTCGACACCGGCACACCGGCGTTCCGCACCTTCTGGGCCCACGACCGCGACGCCGAGCGGCAGGCCCTCGTCGACTTCGTGACCTGGCTGAACACGCGGCGCGCACGCTGGCCCGACCTCCACGTCTACCACTACGCCGCCTACGAGACCGCTGCCCTGTTGCGCCTCGCGGCGCGACACGGGGTGTGCGAGGACGAGGTCGACCAGCTGCTGCGCGACGGCGTCTTCGTCGACCTCTATGCCGTGGTCCGGTCGGCGATCCGGGTGTCGCAGCGGTCGTACTCCATCAAGAAGCTGGAGCCGCTCTACATGCCGGCTCGCGAGGCAGCCGTCACCAATGCCGCCGACTCCATCGTCGTCTACCACCAGTTCATGGCCGCCCGGGACGCCGAGCGGCACGCCGAGGCCACCCGCCTGCTCGAGGAGATCGCCGACTACAACCGCGACGACTGCGTCTCCACGTGGATGCTGCGCGACTGGCTGCTCGCCCAGGCCCCGGTCTCCGGCGCCGCGGGGTCGGCGGCAGGCCCGGCTGCCGAGGTCGAGGCCCCCGCTGCCCAGACCCCGTCCGAGCAACGGCTCGCGCTTCTCGAGCTCGAGACCCTCCTGCGAGGCAGGCTCGCCGGGGTCAAGCCGCACGAGCGATCCGCCGAGCAGCAGGCCGTGGCGCTCGTCGCGTCGTCGGTGCTCTTCCACGCCCGCGAGGACAAGCCGGTGTGGCAGGCGCACTTCGAGCGGCTCCGGCTCCCGGTGGGTGACTGGCGGCCGAGCGAGGGGGTCTTCCTCGTCGAGAGCGGCGAGGTGACCCAGGGCTGGCACAAGCCGCCGCGGGCCCGCAGCTCACGGCGCCT
>DASQEZ010000249.1:0-3819 GCA_035633415.1 Ornithinibacter sp.
AGCTCGGTCCAGTTCGACAGCGGGAAGACTCGCACGTGCTCACCGATGCGGTGCCGCGGGTTGAAGATGTTCCACAGCTCGGGTCGCTGGTTCTTGGGGTCCCACTGGCCGAAGTCGTCGCGCAGGCTGACCACGCGCTCCTTGGCGCGGGCCTTCTCCTCGTCGCGGCGGCCACCGCCGAAGACGCCGTCGAACCGGTGCGTCGCGATGGCCTCGAGCAGCGGCTGGGTCTGCAGCGGGTTGCGGGTGCCGTCGGCCCTCTCGCGCAGCCGGCCGTCGTCGATCCAGTCCTGCACCGAGGCGACCTCGAGGCGCAACCTGAGTCGCTCGACGGTCGCGTCTCGGTAGGCGAGCACCTCGGGGAAGTTGTGGCCGGTGTCGACGTGCAGCACGGGGAAGGGGATCGGCGCGGGCCAGAACGCCTTGGCCGCGACGTGGAGCATGACGACGGAGTCCTTGCCGCCGCTGAAGAGCAGCACCGGCCGCTCGAGCTCGGCGGTGATCTCGCGGATGACGAGCATCGCCTCGCTCTCGAGCACGTCGAGCTGGCTCAGCACCGGCAGGTCGGCCGGCAGGGTGCGGTGGGTGGTCACGTCGGTCGTCACGGGGAGCGCCTCGGTCAGGGTGTCGATGGTGGTCATGAGGGGTCCTCGCGCAGCATCTGGAGGAGCGAAGCGGGGCGGGTCCCACGCTCTGCGTGGGCGGAACTTCGTGGGGTTCCGCTCATGGGTGCAGCCCGCACTCGGTCTTGGCGAAGCCGGCCCAACGCCCGGCTCGGGGGTCGTCACCGGGTGCGACCGGCTGGGTGCAGGGTTCGCAGCCGATCGACGGGTAGCCCGCGGTCAGCAGGAGGTTCACCGGCACGCGGTGCTCGACGGCGTGGTCGACGACCTCGTCGAAGGTCCACGCCGCGAGGGGGTTCGCCTTGACGAGACCGAACTGCTCGTCGAAGGTCACCAGCGGCGTGTCGGCACGGGTGGGCCCCTCGTCGCGGCGGATGCCGGTCACCCACGCCTCGTAGCCACCCAGGGCCGCCCGTAGGGGCTCGACCTTGCGCATCCGGCAGCAGGCGGCGGGGTCGCGCTCGTGCAGGCGCGGCCCGTACTCGGCGTCCTGCTCGGCCACGGTGAGGGTGGGCAGGACGTCGACGACGGTGACGTCGAGCTCGTGGGCCACGCGGGTGCGGGTGGCGTGGGTGTCGGCGAAGTGGTAGCCGGTGTCCAGGAACAGCACGTCGACACCGGGGGCGTGGCGCGCGACGACGGCGGGCAGCACGGCATCCGCCATGCTGCAGGCGACGGCGAGCGTGCCGGGGAAGGTGCGGGCCGCCCACGCGGCGACGGCGTCGGCGGTCGCGTCCGGGCCGAGCTCACGGGCGCCCCGCTCGGCCAGCGCCCGCAGCTCGTGCGTGCTCCGGCGGGCGGTCGTGCGGGTCGTGGTGGTCGGGTCGGCGGTGGTCATCGCAGCTCCTCGTCGTCGACCCGGTGGACCCAGCTCGTGAACGTCTCGCCGTCCCCGCGCTGGTCGAGCCAGCGGCGCACGAGGCGCTCGACGAGGTCCGGGAGGTCCTGCGCGGTGACCTTCAGGCCCCGCACGGTGCGGCCCAGGCCGGCCTCGTCGCGGTCCTGCGAGGCGAGGCCGCCGCCGAGGTGCACCTGGAAGCCCGGGCCCTGCTCACCGTCGGTGGTGACGATCATCCCCTTGAGCCCGATGTCGGCCACCTGGATGCGGGCGCACGAGTTGGGGCAGCCGTTGACGTTGAGGGTGACCGGGGTGTCGAGGCGGTCGGTGACGTCGGCGAGACGGCGCTCGAGCTCGGCGACGGCGGTGGCGGCGGTGGCCTTGGTCTCGACGATCGCGAGCTTGCAGAACTCGATGCCGGTGCACGCCATCGTGTGGCGGCGGAACGGGCTGGGGGAGACCGAGAGCCCGGTGCGCTCGAGCCCGGCGACGAGGTCGTCGACGGCGTCCGGCGCGACGTCGAGGACCACGAGCTTCTGGTGCGGGGTGAGGCGCACGCGGTCGGTGCCGGCGACCTGCATCAGGTCGGCCAGCCCGGTGAGCACGTCGCCGCTGATCCGACCGACGACCGGGGCCGCCCCGACGTAGTGGTTGCCGTCCTTCTGGAGGTGGACGCCGACGTGGTCGCCGGGGCCGGACGCGGGCGCCGGGGGAGGACCGTCGGGCAGGGCGCGCCCGAGGTACTCGGTCTCGAGCACCTCGCGGAACCTCGCGGGGCCCCACTCGGCCAGAAGGAACTTCAGGCGGGCCTTGGTGCGCATCCGGCGGTAGCCGTAGTCGCGGAAGATGCGGATGACGCCGAGCCACACCTCGGCGGCCTCGCCGGGGGCGACGAAGACGCCGAGCCGCTCGGCCAGGCGTGGGGCCGTCGACAGGCCACCGCCGACCCACAGGTCGTAGCCCGCGCCGAGCTCGGGGTGGACCACACCGACGAGCGAGATGTCGTTGATCTCGTGGACGACGTCCAGGCTCGGGTGGCCGGTGATCGCGGACTTGAACTTGCGCGGGAGGTTGGCGAGCTCGGGATCGCCGACGAAGCGGGTGGTGATCTCGTCGATGACCGGCGTGGGGTCGAGGATCTCGTCCGCCGCGATGCCGGCGAGTGGACTGCCGAGGATGACCCGCGGGGTGTCGCCGCAGGCCTCGGTCGTCTGGAGCCCGACCGCCTCGAGGCGCCGCCAGATCTCGGGCACGTCCTCGACGCGGATCCAGTGGTACTGGATGTTCTGCCGGTCGCTGATGTCCGCGGTGCCGCGGGCGAAGTCGTGGCTGATGTCGGCCAGCACCCGCAGCTGGCGCAGGGTCAGCGCGCCGCCGTCGAGCCGCACCCTGAGCATGAAGTACTCGTCGGACAGCTCGGTGTCGTCGAGCTGTGCGGTGCGGCCGCCGTCGATGCCGGGCTTGCGCTGGGTGTAGAGCCCCCACCAGCGGAAGCGGCCGCTGAGGTCCTCCGGCGGGATGGAGGAGAAGCCCTCCTTGGCGTAGACCTGCTCGATCCGCGCCCTGACGTTCAGGCCGCCGTCCTCCTGCTTCCACGCCTCGTTGGCGTTGAGCGGCTCGCGGCCGTCGAGCGCCCACTGACCGTTGGAGCGCCCGGCGCGCGGTGGGCGCAGTGCCCGCCCGGTCGAGGTCTCGTTCGGGTGCGTCGTCATGGGTTCCCCACCAGTCGTATGCGATCAACTGTTATCCAATGTATAACTCCGGATTATCTCTGGACGGTCGGTCCACGATGTGGTCGGGCGCGTATAGTCGAACACGTGTTCGACTCCATGGTGCCCAGCGGCCCTCCGCTGCGCACCGGCACGCCGGGGTCACCCGCCGGTCGGCGCTCGGCATCCGGGGCGAGCGGGATGGGTGGCCCACCCGGCTGGCCGCCCGGGGTCCCGCCGCCCGGGGAACGCGGCTGGGACCACCGGGCCAGTGCCTGGTTGCTCGACCACTGCCCGCCCGACTACCGGCTCTATCCGGCCTGGCGACGGCATCCGGTCGCCCTGGCGTGGTTCACGGTGCGGCACCTCGACGCCCAGCTCGACGCGATGCGCTCTGCGTATCGCGAGGTGCGCGTCGACCTCGTCGACGACATCGGCCCCGAGGGAGTGGCCCAGGTGCTCGCCGACCTCGAGTGCGAGGGCGTGCGGTTGCTGTCGGCGCGGCGGGCCGCCGGCCTGCTCCTCGACGCGCTGCGCGGCCTCGACTTCGTGCCGCAGCTCTGAAGGCCCATCGGTGGTCGTGGCCGGACGCCCGTGGTTCTACAGCCGACCACCCCGTGACCATTGCCCTGCGCACCCCGCCCCGATC
>DASQEZ010000250.1:0-23544 GCA_035633415.1 Ornithinibacter sp.
GGCGCGGCTGTCCATCGACGGTCGGGAGATCGAGCTGCACGCCCCACGGTTGGTCAGGAAGGACGACATCTGGCCCCTTCTGCCCAACAACACCAAGACCCCTCCGAGCATCAAAGGCGACTCCCAGCTACTGCGCATGGACATCCACGGACCAGCGCCAGGACACTGAACCCTCTCCAGCTGGGCCTCCGGTCGAAGGTGCGTCCCACCGCCGCGTAGCGCACGTCCGGCGCCACCAGAACGAGCCGCTCCGGGGCGGCTGGCCCGGTCCCTGATGTCCTCGGACGGGAGGTCATGGCCGCGTTCAGGGGCTCGTGCCGGGTGGCGGTGAGGTATGGCCCCTGAGTGAGGTGACCGTTCCCGGCCATGTCCTGCCACGCGACGTCGGTCGTCGGGCTTAGGGGAGATCCGGGTTACTGCGCCGATTGCCCCGGAGCGAGAGCATGGCCGGGTGGACGCTGTCATCGTCGTGGAGCACCTGGCCAAGCGCTACGGCGACCTGCAGGCGGTCGCGGACGTGTCCTTCGAGGTGCAGCGGGGTGAGATCTTCGGGATCCTCGGGCCGAACGGAGCGGGGAAGACGACATCCGTCGAGTGTGTTCAGGGGCTGCGCACCCCGGACTCGGGCCGGGTCGACGTGCTCGGCCTGGACCCCAGGAGCCAGGCCTCGGCCCTGCGCGAGCGCACGGGCGCCCAGCTCCAGGAGTCCTCGCTGCCGCAGCGCCTGCGAGTCGGCGAGGCGCTTGCGCTCTTCTCGTCCTTCCAGGCCGGCGGCCCGCCGTGGCGTTCTGTGATGGAGGACTGGGGGCTCGAGGCGAAGGAGAAGGCCGCGTTCGGCAGCCTGTCCGGGGGGCAGCGTCAGCGCCTTCTCGTCGCCCTGGCCCTCGTCAACGACCCGCAGGTGGTCTTCCTCGACGAGATGACCACCGGGCTCGACCCGGCGGCGCGGCGCTCGACGTGGGAGCTGGTCGAGCGGATCCGGGCTCGCGGCACCACGGTCGTGCTCGTCACGCACTTCATGGATGAGGCGGAGCGGCTGTGCGACCGGCTCGCCGTCGTGGCCGCAGGTCGGGTGGTTGCGACCGGCACACCGGCCGGGCTGGTGGCGGCCCACTCCGACGGTGTGACGGTGACGTTCACCCCGGTCGGGGCGGACGTGGGCTTCCTCGAGTCCGTCCCCGGTGTGCGCCAGGTCCAGGTCGTGGGCGACCGGGTTCTCGTGCACGGCGACCCGGCGGTGCCGCCGCACGTGGGGAAGGCGCTGGTCGACCGGGGGTTGGCACCCGCCGACATGGACGTCGAGCGAGCCTCGCTGGAGGACGTCTACCTGCGGCTCGTCGAGGAAGCGGGCCCGTCGTGAGCCGAGTGCGAGCGTTGTCCCTGACCGAGCTGCGGCTGTTCCTGCGCGAGCCGGTGACGGTGCTGTTCACCCTCGCCCTGCCGCTCATGGTGCTCTACGTGCTCAACGGCGTCTTCGGACAGCAGCCCGGCGGTGCCGACCCGGGCCAGCTCGTCGTCTACCGCGGTTTCGACGCACCCGACTGGTACACCCCGGCCTATGTGGGGATGGCGGTCGCGGGCTTCGCCCTCATCGCCCTGCCCGCGCACCTGGTGGAGTACCACGAGAGCGGCGTGCTGCGGCGGTTCCGGGCGTCGGGGCTTCCCAAGGGAACGGTCCTGCTGTCCCAGGCGACGGTCGCGATGGTGGTCGCGACGGTGGGGTGCGCACTGCTCGTTGCGGCGGCCCTGGCGTTCACCGGCGCGAGCCCTCCGCAGAACCTTGTACTCCTCCTCGCCGCGTACCTGCTGTCCGCCGCAGCCGTCATCGCCGTCGGCCTGCTCCTCGGCGTGCTACTGCCCACCGCCCGGGCGGCCCAGTCCGTGGGGCTCCTCGCCTGGTTCGTCTCGCTCTTCGTCTCGGGAGGCGGTCCACCCCCCGAAGTCCTGCCCCAGGGTCTGCGCACCGTGGGCGACTGGTGGCCCCTCACCCCGGTCATCCGCACCCTCCAGGAACCCTGGCTCACCGGCGAGTGGGCCACCCGCGACTCACTCGTCACCCTTGGCATCGCCGCCGTCGCACTGGCGCTGGCATGGCGCGCCTACCGGTGGGACTGAGCCGGATCTGCAGCCCCGGACGCTTGACCCGCGGCTCACCGGTCCGTCGGGTGGGCGGCCTTCGGCGTCGGCGCCCCTGTTCGGTTACCGGTCGGTGGCGTTCGATGGCACCGTTCCGCGAGACTGCCTCGATGACCGCTGAGTACGCCCAGTCCGACCAGTTCCGCGGTGCCCGCATCCACCTGTGCGACCTTGCTGGTCTGGAGATCCGTGACTGTGAGGTCAGCGGCCTGAAGGTCGTCGACTGCTACGGCACCGCCGTGTCTCTCGGCGGTGACTTCGAGAGTGTTGTCGTCAACGACGTCGACGTGAGCGCGTACGTCGAGGCCGAGCTCGACCGGCAACACCCCGCACGCCGGTTGGCGCGCGAGGCCGAGTCCCCCGACGACTACCGAACCACGTGGGACGCCATCGAGGCGCTGTGGACGGCCACGCTCGAGCGCGCCAGGCTGCTACCCGAGGTCAAGCTGCACGAGCGGGTCGACGGCGAATGGTCGCTCGTGGAAACACAACGACATCTGCTGTTCGCCAGCGATGCCTGGCTGGGCAGTGCCGTGCTCGAGGAGCAAGCGCCGTACCACCCGTTGGGGTTCCCTGCCGGCGGGATGCCGCCTGACCAAGCGGCAGAGCTCGGGCTCACCCTTGCCGCCACCCCGACCCTCGATGAGGTGCTGGCGCCGCGGCGACGTCGAATGGCAACCATGCGTCGCGTCGTCGAAGGGCTCACCGAGGCCGAGCTCGATCGGACCTGCGGTCGCAAGCCGGCGGAGCCGTATCCCGACCAGGAGTACGTCGTCCGCCGCTGTCTGAAGGTAGTGCTGAAGGAAGAGGCCGAGCACCACCGGTATACCGTGCGCGACCTCGCCGTACTCGAGGGCGGTGAGCAGTCCGAGCGGTGATCGCTCACAACCGTGAGCAGGCGCATCGCATCGCCGCCAAGCGGATGCGGCTCGAGCGCACCGCCGTGAGCGTGCTCCAAGAGCATCTCAGCGGAGGCTCCCCCCGCCCTGCCCCACTTCAACGCGAGTGCGAGCACGGTGGAGTCCTCCACGCCTCGATCGCCAGCACACCCGTTGGGCTGGAGCCGTCCTGACCGACGCCTGGCCGTGCGTCAGGTCGGGCGGGCCAGCGCCCGGCGGCGAGAGGGTGCAAAGGCGCTGGTCCCGAGCCAGCCCCAGAACGCCTCGGTGTCTCGGCTGGCGCCGATGACGCGCACCTCGCGCGACCGGACGACCTCCTCGGGGAGCCGGTCGCCGGTCCAGACCTCGGTCAGCCCCGCCACCGAGGACTCCACGACGAGGGTCAGGTCGTGTCCGGGGTCGTCACGGCACAGCTCGGCATGCCCCGCCTCGACGACGAGCCACCAGTCCCGCTCGCGGTCGCGCGCATCCGGGAAGTGGAACTGCACGACCACGCGGCGGTCCGCGGGGAAGCGGTCGATGTGAACGAAGCGGCGGACGTCCCACATGAGGAACCCGACGTCGAGGTGCCGCTCGTCGACCCGGCTACCGATCCACTCCGCACCCCAGTGCCCGATGGCCATCACGATCGGTCGCAGCGCCTCTCCGGCCGCCGTGAGCTCGTATGCCGTGGAGCGGCCTCCACCGGTACGGTGCACCACCCCGCAGTCCTCGAGCGTGCGCAGTCGCGCCGAGAGCAGGCTCGTCGACATGCGCGGGACTCCACGCCTGAGCTCGTTGAAGTGCGTGCTGCCGCACAGCAGCTCACGGATCACGAGAATCGTCCAGCGCTCACCGAGAACCTCAGCGCCACGAGCGACGGTGCAGAACTGACCGTAGTCGAGCATCCCTGCATTCCACGCCATGCGGCCGGACCGAGCAAGTGCAGATTCTGGACTATCGAGGGGTGCGCAGCGAACCGACCATGGCGTGGTGCGGCATCCGGCCCACGAGACGCGACACGAGCATGGAGGGCCCAATGAGCACCACCACCTTCGACCCCATCGCCTTCAAGACCACGACGCGTGCCCAGTGGCAGGCAGCCGCCGAGCCGTGGCACCGGTGGGGTCCCTTCATCGGCTCGTGGCTCGGGGACGCGACCCACCTGATGCTCGACCTCGCGGGCGTCACCGAGGGCTCCCGGGTCCTCGACGTGGCCGCCGGGGCGGGCGAGCAGACCATGCGGGCGGCCCGCCGCGTTGGCGCGTCGGGACGTGTCCTGGCCACCGACATCGCGCCGGCCCTGCTTGAGCGGGCGGCCCGGGACGCCCGTGACGCCGGGCTCCGCCAGGTCGAGACCCTCGAGCTCGACGGTGAGGACCTGGGCCGTCTGGGTGCCGGCAGCTTCGACGCGGTGGTGAGCCGAGTCGGCCTCATCTACTTCTCGGACCGTCCGCGGGCGCTTGCGGGTATGCGCCACGCCCTCCGACCGGGGGGCCGGGTCGCCGCGGTCGTCTACTCGACGCCGGAGGCCAACCCGTTCTTCTCCCGCCCGGTCCAGATCATCCGCCGTCGGGCCCAGCTACCGCCCCCACTTCCGGGCCAGCCCGGCCCCTTCTCGCTCGGTGGCCCCGGGGTGCTCGCTGAGGCGCTGGCCTCCGCCGCCTTCCGAGACGTCGAGGTCGTCGCCGTGCCGTCGCCGGTGCGGCTCGAGTCGGCGGCCGAGTGTGTGCGCTTCGAACGGGAGTCCTTCGGCGCTCTGCACCAGATGATGGCCGGGCTCAGCGACGTCGAGCAGGCAGAGACCTGGGATGAGATCGAACAGTCCCTCCGCGAGTTCGAGGGTGCCGACGGTTTCGTGGGACCGTGCGAGATGCTCGTCGGTGCCGGGACCCGCTGAGCGGACCGAGGACTGCCATCAGGGCAGCCGGCACGGTCTTGGGAGCGGATCCCGACCACGGGCCGGCGGGGGGCTGCGCGCACACGCAGTTGCACGAGCAGGAACCCGGGTCCATCCGCCGCCAACGACCGGCGCGCGGCCGTGGTGTCCTGCAGTCCTCGCGGTCGGGGCAACGCACGCCACTGATCTGCGGTGTTGAGTGGCCAGGGGCGGGGTCGAACCGCCGACCTTCCGATTTTCAGTCGGACGCTCGTACCAACTGAGCTACCTGGCCGGACCGGAGACGACAACGGTCGGACGAACCGACCGCTCCATCTCGGAGCGACCCCGACGGGACTCGAACCCGCGACCTCCGCCGTGACAGGGCGGCGCGCTAACCAACTGCGCTACGGGGCCTCGTTAAAGGCCTTGCCTAACGTATCCCCAACGGGATTCGAACCCGTGCTACCGCCGTGAAAGGGCGGGGTCCTGGGCCGCTAGACGATGGGGACCCGACCTCGACCGGGCCTCAAGGTCGCGCAGCGCGCAGCGCTCGGATCCGTCGAGGACTCCGAAAGCATAGGGGACACCCCGGGGCCTCACCAAAACGGGTGAGCCCCCGGTGGTCAGCGTGCTCGTCGACACCGGATTCGTCAGCAGATGTTGACGAGCGATGAGCGTCAGCATATGCTGACGGACATGACGAGAACAGCCACCGACCTCGCCGGTGACCTCGACAGCACCGACCCCACCGTCGGCCTGCGGGCCGTCGCCGCGTTGGGTCGGCTGCTCGACCAGCTCGAGACCCTGCACGTCCGCAACGCCCGCGCGAAGGGCTGGTCGTGGCAGGAGATCGCCGACGCACTCGGCGTCACCAAGCAGACCGTCCACCGCAAGCACGCCCGGAGGTAGACCGTGTTCGAACGTTTCACGAGAGACGCCCGCACCGTCGTCGTCTCCGGCATCGACCTGTGCACGACCCTCGACGCCGACGAGGTGCGCCCCGTGCACCTGCTCCTCGCCCTGACCGAGGAGGGCAACGGCGCCCGTGACCTCCTTGCGGCCCACGGCCTCACCGAGGATGCCGTGAGCGCCGCCCTGGGTGCACCGCGGCCCGCGCCACCGGCGCCACTGGGTGACGAGGACGCGGCTGCCCTGCGCTCCCTCGGCATCGACCTCGACGCCATCCGCGAGGCCGTCGACAAGCAGTTCGGCGAGGGAGCCCTCGAGGGCGCCGCCGGTCCGCCCGCTGACCGAGGCCAGGTGGCGAACACCCAGGAGGAGGCCGGCCCCGAGCCGGCTCGGGCGCGCTTCGCCCTGGGCGGCCGCGTGCGGTTCGGGCGTGGCGCCAAGAAGGTGCTCGAGCTCTCCCTGCGCGAGGCGATCCGGGCGCACTCCCGCGAGATCCGCAGCGAGCACATCGCCCTGGCGGTCCTTCGCACCGACGACGACGCCGTCCGGATGCTGCTCGGCACTCTCGGCGTCGACGTGCGAGCCCTGCGCGCCGACCTCGAGGGTCGGGGTCGGCGCACGGCCTGAGCGTGTCAGCGACCCGGGTTCGCCCAGGCGAGCAGCCGGTCCGCATCCCACGTGGTGACGACCCGCTCGGCAGGCACCCCGAGCCGCTCGGCACGCTCACACCCGTAGGCCTTCATGTCGAGCTGGCCGGGTGCGTGCGCGTCGGAGTCGACTGCGAACAGGCAGCCGATCTCGAGGGCGAGCAGCACGAGCTCGTCGGGCGGGTCGCAGCGCTCGGGGCGGCTGTTGATCTCGACGGCGGTGTCGTGCTCGGCACAGGCCTCGAAGACGGCCCGGGCATCGAAGTCGGACTGCGGTCGGGTGCCGCGCGAGCCCTCGACGAGGCGGCCGGTGCAGTGACCCAGCACGTTGACCCGGGGGTTCGAGACGGCGTTGACCATCCGGGTCGTCATCGGGCCGCCGTTCATCCGCAGCTTGCTGTGCACCGAGGCCGTGACGAGGTCGAGCCGCGCCAGCATCGCGTCGGTCTGGTCGAGACTCCCGTCGTCGAGGATGTCGACCTCGATCCCCTTGAGCAGCCGGAACGAGCCGCCGAGCGAGCGGTCGATGGCGTCGACGATGCCGATCTGCTGGGTCAGCCGCTCGACGGTGAGCCCGTTGGCGACCCTCAGCTGAGGGCTGTGGTCGGTGAGCACAAGCCACTCGTGACCGAGCTCGATGCCGGTCAGCACCATCTCGTCGATCGGTGAACCGCCGTCGCTCCAGTCGGAGTGCAGGTGGCAGTCCCCGCGCAGCGCGGCGTACATCTGCTCCCCGCCGTCGACGAGGGGGCCGCCCGACTTCGCCTGCAACGAGCCGAGGTAGGCCGGCAGCTCGCCGGCCAGCGCCTCCGCGATGACCCCGCTCGTGGACTTCCCGATGCCCGGGATCTCCTGCAGGGTGCCGGCGTCGGCGCGCTCGCGCAGCTCGCCCTCGTCGAGGGGCTTGAGCGTCTTGACGGCGTTGCGGAAGGCCTCGACCCGGTAGGTGCCGGCGCGGGTGCGCTCGAGGAGGAAGGCCACCCGGCGCAGGGCGTCGATGGGGTGGGCCGGCGGCTCGAGCGGCTCGAGCAGGGCGACCATCAGAGCTTGAACTGCCGGGCCATCAACCGGTCCCACACCCGGTCGCCGGCGACGGTGTGCGTGGCGGCCATGAACTTCGCCGCCGGGGTGAGCAGGTACCGGGTGCGCGGCCGGTCGGCTGCCACCGCAGAGGCCACGACGCGGGCCACGCTCTCCGCCGAGGCCGACATCATCGCGTTGGTGTAGGCCTCGTTGTTCGACCTCGACACCGAGGCGCGCATGGTGGCATAGGGGGAGTCGGGCTCGCCACCCATCCCCTCGGACTCGGTGGTCTTGTCGACGAACGAGCTCCGGGTGACACCCGGTTCGACCAGGGCGACGTCGACCCCGAACGGCTTGACCTCCATCCGCAACGCGTCGGTGAGGGCCTCCACCGCGTACTTCGTCGCGTGGTAGTAGCCACCGAGCGGGAAGGTGAAGCGGCCACCCATCGAGCCGATGTTGACGATGCGGCCCTGCCCGGCGCGGCGCATCCCGGGCAGCACGAGCTGGCACATCCGGGCCAGGCCGAAGACGTTGGTCTCGAACATGGCGCGCACCTTGTCCATGTCGACCTCCTCGACGGCGCCGTACTCGCCGAAGCCCGCGTTGTTCACGAGCGTGCCCACCGCGCCGTGGGCTGCTTCGACCTCGGCGACGGCCGCCGCCATCGAGGCGTCCTCGGTGACGTCGAGCGCGGTCACGTGGGCGCCCTTGGCGGCGAGGTCGGCCAGGGTCTCGGGCCGGCGGGCGGTGGCCCACACCGTGTGGCCCTGACGGAGCAGCTCCTCGGCGATCGCGCGGCCGATGCCGGTGGAGCACCCGGTGACGAGGACGGGGTCGTGGCCGTGCTGTGCCATCGTGAAGTCCGTTCCGTGTCAGGCGATCTCGGTCATGGCGTCGACGAGGCGGTCGATGTCGGCCGCCGACGTGTAGGGCGCGAGCCCGACCCGCACACCGCCGCTGTCGCCGAGGCCCAGGTGCCGGGAGCACTCGACCGCGTAGAAGTGGCCGGCCGGTGCGTTGATGCCCCGCTCGGCCAGCCGCCCGCGGATCTCCTGCGGGTCGCGGCCCGCCACCGTGAACAGGAGGGTCGGCGTGCGTGAGCGTGCGTTGCTGTGCACGGTGACGCCGGGGAGCGCGCGCAGGGCGGGCTCGAGAACGTCGAGCAAGGCGCGCTCGTGCGCGTGCACGGCCTTCATCCCCAGCTCGATCCGCTCACGACGGCTCGAGGGCGCCGCCGCATGGTGGGGACGGGATGCCGTGCTTTCCTGCGCAGCAACGGTTTCGGGCCCAGCCGCCAGGCTCGCGATGAAGTCGACAGCGGCCGTCGTGCCGGCCATCAGCTCGTAGGGAAGGGTGCCGAGCTCGAACCGCTCGGGTACGGCATCCGTCGACGGCAGCAGCTTGTCGGGGTGCAGCGTCTCGAGCAGCGCCGGGTCGGCGGCGAGCACCCCGCAGTGCGGGCCCATGAACTTGTAGGGCGAGCAGGTCCAGAAGTCGGCTCTCAGGGCGGTGAGGTCGACCGACGCGTGGGCGGTGGCATGCACCCCGTCGACCCAGTGCAGGGCTCCCACCTCGTGGGCGAGGTCGGCGACGCGGCAGACCGGCGGTCGGGTGCCGATCAGGTTCGACGCCGCGGTGGTCGCGACCAGCCGGGTGCGCTCGCAGAGCACGGCGGCGACGGCATCCGCGGACAGCTCACCGGTGGCGGGGTCGAAGTCGACCCACCGCACCGTCGCGCCCACGGCCTGCGCGGCCTGCACCCAGGGGCGGATGTTCGCGTCGTGGTCGAGCCTGGTGACGACGACCTCGTCGCCCGGCCCCCAGTCCTTCGCCAGGGTTCGGGCGAGGTCGTAGGTCAGGGCGGTGGCGCTGCGGCCGAACACGATGCCGTGCGGGTCGGCCCCGAGCAGGTCGGCCAGTGCGGCGCGGCAGTCGGTGACGACCTGCTCGGCGTGGCGCTCCGACGCCGTCACGGTGCCGCGGTTGGAGATGGCGCTGGTCAGCGTGTCGGCGACGGCCCGCCCGACGACGTCGGGCGTCTGGCTGCCGCCGGGGCCGTCGAAGTGGGCGGCTCCCTGCGTGAGCGACGGGAAGTGGGCACGGACCGAGGCGACGTCGAACGGCATACGGACAATCCTGCCCCAGCCCCCTGGCGCCCGCGTCACCACGAGGTGTGCAGCGGGCGCCCCTCGGCGAAACCGGCGGTGCTCTGGATGCCGACCGTCGCCCGCTCGGAGAACTCCTCCAGCGTGCGCGCGCCCGTGTAGGTGCAGCTGCTGCGCAGCCCGGCGACGATCTCGTCGAGCACGTCCTCGACGCTCGGGCGGGCCGGGTCGACGTACATCCGGGCCGAGCTGATGCCCTCCTCGAACATCGCCTTGCGGGCCCGCTCGTAGGCCGTGTCGCCGGCGGTGCGCCCCCGCACCGCCCGCGACGACGCCATGCCGAAGGACTCCTTGAACTGACGGCCGGCCTCGTCGGTGTAGAGATCGCCGGGCGACTCCAGCGTGCCGGCGAACCACGAGCCGATCATCACGTTCGAGGCGCCGGCGGCCAGGGCGAGGGCGACGTCGCGCGGATGCCGGACGCCCCCGTCAGCCCACACGTGGCGGCCGAGCCCGCGGGCCGCCGTGGCGCACTCGAGCACCGCGGAGAACTGGGGGCGGCCGACCGCGGTCATCATCCGGGTCGTGCACATGGCCCCGGGCCCGACCCCGACCTTGACGATGTCGGCACCGGCCTCGATGAGGTCACGGGTGCCCTGCGCCGAGACGACGTTTCCGGCCACGACGGGCACGCCGGGGTCGAGCGCGCGCACCGCCCGCAGGGCCTCGAGCATCTTCTCCTGGTGGCCGTGGGCCGTGTCGATGACGAGCACGTCGGCGCCGGCGTCGAGCAGGTCCTTGGCCTTGGTCGCGACGTCGCCGTTGATGCCGACCGCGGCGGCGATGCGCAGCCGACCGGCGTCGTCGAGCGCGGGCGTGTACAGGTGCGCCCGCAGCGCCCCGGACCGGGTGAGGATGCCGACCAGGCGGCCGTCCTCGGCCACGATCGGGGCCAGCCGCCGGCGCGCGTGCGACAGGGTGTCGAACGCCGACTCGACGTCGACGCCGTCCTGAAGCGTCACCATGTCGCGGACCATGACGTCGTCGAGCTGGGTGAACCGGTCGACACCGGTAAGGTCGGTCTCGGTGACGATGCCGACCGGGCGCTCGCCGACCGTGACGATGGCGGCGCCGTGGGCCCGCTTGTGCAGCAGCACCAGCGCCTCGCCGACCGTCATGGTGGGGGTCAGCGTGATCGGGGTGTCGTACACGAGGTGCCGCGACTTCTGCCAGGCCACGACCTCGCGGACGATCTCGGCCGGGATGTCCTGCGGGATGACGGTGAGCGCACCGCGCCGAGCGGTCGTCTCCGCCATCCGGCGGCCGGCGATGGCCGTCATGTTGGCGACGACCAGCGGGATGGTCGTGCCCGTGCCGTCGACGGTGGCGAGGTCGACGTCGAGCCGGCTCGTCACCGACGACCGGTTCGGCACCATGAAGACGTCGTCGTAGGTCAGGTCGTGCTGCGGCCGGAGGTCGTTGAGGAAACGCACCCCACCAGCGTAGGCGCGGCGGGGCCGGGCAGCGCGTGGCCGGCATCCGGGACCGGCGGCCACAACCCCGCACGTGCCGGGTTGTGGCTGCCACATCGCCGATCGGACGGCCATAACCCCGCACGTGCCGGGTTGTGGCTGCCACATCGCCGATCGGACCGCCATAACCCCGCACGTGCGAGGTCGGTGCGGGGGCGGCCCATGGGGCAGGATCGCCACGTGAGTCTCATGGCACCCTCGCCCGCCGATGCCGACCGCCGAGCCGGGCTGCGCCGGATGCGGCTGCTCGCCGTCTCGCTGCTCGTGCTCGCCGCGGTCGTGTACGTCCTCACCCTCAACCTGGACCACGGCGGGGTCTGGGGTTACGTCAACACCGGAGCCGAGGCGGCGATGATCGGCGCGCTGGCCGACTGGTTCGCCGTGACTGCCCTGTTCCGGCACCCGCTGGGCCTGCCGGTGCCCCACACGGCCATCATCCCCAAGCGCAAGAACGAGATCGGCCGCAGCCTCCAGGAGTTCGTGACCGAGAACTTCCTGACCGAGGAGATCGCCCGCGACCGGCTCGCCGCCGCGCACGTCGGTGAGCGGATCGGGCTGTGGCTGGGGGTGCCGGAGCACCGGCACCGGGTGCGCACCGAGGTCGTGCGGGTCGCCCGCGCCGGGCTCGGCCGGCTCACCGACGACGAGGTGCGGGCACTCGTCGAGGACTTCCTCGTGCCGCGGCTGGTGCAGGAGCCGGTCGCCCCGATCGCCGGCACCCTGCTCGAGGGGATCGTCGACGAGCAGACCCACCACGGGCTCGTCGACCTCGGCCTCGAACAGCTGCGCGACTACCTCGCCGAGAACCCCGGCACGTACGCCGCGGTGCTGGGCGAGCGGGCGCCGTGGTGGTCGCCGCCGTGGGTCGACGACAAGGTGATCGGGTGGACCTACCAGCAGGTGCTCGCCTGGCTGCAGGACATCCACGACGACCCGCGCCACCCGGCGAGGCAGGCGCTCGACGACCTGTTGCGACGGCTCGCCTCCGACCTGCAGTCCGATCCCGAGGTCATGGCCAGTGCGGAGGCGCTCAAGGAGCGCCTGCTCACCCACCCCCAGGTGCCCGAGACGGCGGTCGGGCTGTGGACGTCGTTCAAGTCCTCGCTCACCACCGCCATGGACGACGAGACCTCCTACTTCCACACCCGCGGCGACGAGCTGCTCGAGCACCTCGGCCGGCACCTCGTCGAGGACGAGGTCTGGCGTGGTCGCCTCGAGGCGCGGCTCGGCGAGGCGGTGTCGTTCTTCGTCAACACCTACGGCAGCGAGCTCGCCGAGGTCATCTCGGTGACGGTGGACCGCTGGGACGGCAAGGAGGCCGCCGAGCGGATCGAGCTGCACGTCGGCCGCGACCTGCAGTTCATCCGGATCAACGGCACCATCGTCGGCGCGCTGGCCGGTCTCGGCATCCATGCCCTCTCGCAGGTGGCCGGCTGACCGGGGTGTCCGGGCCGGGGCAGCGTCAGGCGGTGGGGTCGGTGCCACCGCCGGCGACGGAGGACTCGCTCACCCTGGCGGCGCCCTGCGGGCGTGCGGCCCGGCGCTCGCGTGCGGTGGCGGTGAGATGGGCGACGGCGGCGATCAGGTCGACCCCGAGGTGCGGGACCCCGACCTCCTCGAGCACCCGCGGGGTCGCGCCCCGGCCGGCGATCCAGACCGGGTGCTCCTCGCTCAGCCGGTGCAGCGCCGCGGCGTGCCCGCGGAACCCGGACGGCCGGCGGCAGGCGAGCACCACGGCATCCGCCTGGGTGAGCCGGGCCGCGGCCGCGAGGGAGTGGATGGGCGTGTCGGGGCCGAGGTAGCGGATGCGCCACCCGGCGCGGCCGAGGAGCACGCCGAAGCTGAGCAGCACGATGTCGTGGAACTCGCCCGGCGGGCAGGCCAGCACCGCGACCGGGCCGGTACCGACGCCCCAGGTGAGCGAGAGCGCCCCGAGCCGGCGGCGGACCAGGCTGCTCGCGAAGTGCTCCTGCGCGATGCCCATGCGGCCCAGCTCCCACATCTCGCCGACCCGCACGAACAGCGGGAGCAGCACGTCGATGATCGCGCTCTCGACCGAGCGCTCGACGAACGCGATGTCGAGCACGGCGTGTGCACGGTCCTCGTCGAGGGCGGTCACGGCGTCGAGCAGCTGGGCCACGAGCATCGGCGGGTCGGCGCGCAGGCCGAGCGGGGCCAGCCCGGCCGAGCCACCCGGGCCGGAGGCCGTGCCTCCCCGCCCACGGGAGCCGCGAGCGCTGTCGGACCCGCCGGGCGCGACCTCGTCGGCGCCGAGGGCGCCGCCGGGCGAACCTGCGCGGTCGGCGGCGAGCACCCGGCGGGCTGCGTCGGCCGCGCTCACGCCCTGGTCGCGCAGGGCGATCACCTCGCGGACGCGGCGCTCGTCCTCGTGCCCGTAGAGCCGGTAGCCCCCGGCGGAGCGCACCGGCCGGAGCAGGCCGTAGCGGCTCTCCCAGGCACGCAGGACATGGGTGCTGACGCCCACCTTCCCGGCGAGCTCACCAATCCGCATCGTCGGCGGTACCGAACCCCTCACGAGAGTCACCGTAGACGGTGGTCGCAGGTTTGACAAACATGTGACACAGCATTCGACAAACTTTTGACAGTGCAGATCGGCCGGTCCTACGGTTGAGCGCATGACTCCCCACGTCCCGGGCGTCGCCCCGGGCTGCGTCGAGCGGATCGCTCAGGTCGCGGCGGAGCGTCCGGCCCTGCTGCGGGGCTCCGGCGATGGAGGCGGGTCGCCTCGCCTACTGTGAGGCGGAGGTCCAACCACGCACCACCTCGACGTCGCCCGGATCCGACCCGCCCGAAGGGACAGCCGATGAGCCCGACCACCGCACGCACCGTGCCGACCGCGACCGACACGGCCGCAACCACGCTCGCGCTCGCACGGGAACGCCGGTGACCGAGCCCCGCCGGGCCCTGGTCACGGGCGTCACCGGCTACATCGGCTCGCGACTGCTTCCCCGCCTCCTCGAGGAGGGATGGCAGGTGCGTGCCCTGACCCGTGCGGAGGCCAAGGTGGCCGACCGGTGGTGGCGCGACCGGGTGGAGGTCGTCGAGGGTGACGCAGGCTCCCCGCAGACCCTGGCCGCCGCGCTCGAGGGTGTCGACGTCGCGTACTACTTCCTGCACTCGATGGATGGCGAGGGCGGCTTCGTCGAGCGCGACCGCGAGCTCGCGCGCACCTTCGGTGTCGCCGCGTCCGAGGCCGGGGTCGGGCGGATCGTCTACCTCTCCGGGCTGCACCCCGACTCCGGGCCGCTCAGCGACCACCTGGCCTCGCGGGTCGAGGTCGGCGACCTGCTGATGTCGAGCGGCGTGCCGACCGCGGTGCTCCAGGCGGCGATCATCCTCGGTTCGGGGTCGGCGTCGTTCGAGATGCTGCGCCACCTCACCACCAGGCTGCCGGTGATGGTCACCCCGAAGTGGCTCGACAACCGGATCCAGCCGATCGCGGTGCGCGACGTCCTCTACTACCTGGTGCGCGCCGCCGACCTGCCGCCCGAGGTCAACCGCACCTTCGACATCGGCGGGCCCGAGGTGATCACCTACCGCGAGATGATCCAGCGGTTCGCGAAGGTCGCCGGGCTGATGTCGCGCCGGATCGTGACGGTGCCCGTGCTCACCCCCTACCTCGCCAGCCAGTGGGTCGGGTTCGTGACGCCGGTGCCCACGGGTGTCGCGAAGCCGCTGGTCGGCAGCCTGCTGCACGAGGTGGTCTGCGGCGAGCACGACCTCGACGACCTGGTCGGTGCCCCGCCCGGCGGGCCGCTGCCCTACGACCGCGCGGTCGCCGACGCCATCGCGGGCGACGACGTGCACCCCCGCCCGGAGCCGGGCACCGTCGACCCCGCACACGTGACGAGTGCCGACCCCGCGTGGGCCGGCGGTCGCGGGAGTGGCGGGTCGTGAGCCGGGACCTGCGATGAACCCGGTCACCGAGCTGCGCGCCTTCGTGCGTGCCACCCTGGTCGACCCGGTTCCGCGCGACCACACCGAGCCCGACTCGGCGTTCCACCGACGGCGGGTCGTCGCGGCCGTCACGCTGCTCGTGGGCGCGGTGATCCTCACCTGGGCGTTGCGCATCGAGCCCGGCGACCCGACGTTCTACCTCGCGACGTTCGCCCTGGCCGGAGTGTGGGCCGGCGGCGCCTTCCTGTCCGGCCCGCTCCACCTCGGCCACGCACACGCCCGCGATGGCGAGGAGCCGAGCCGGGCCGTCGTGCAGTCGCTGGCCCTGGGCGCCCTGCTGCTCGGGCTCTTCATGGTCGGTGCGGTCGTCGTCGCGCAGGTCCCGGTCCTGCGCGACCCGGTTCAGGAGCTGCTCGACCACGCCCGGGTGGGGTCGCTGGCGCTCGTCACGGTCATCACCATCGTCAACGGCGTCGCCGAGGAGCTGTACTTCCGGGGTGCGCTGTATGCCGGGGTCGGTCGACGTCACGCGGTGGCCGTCACCACGGTGGTCTACACGCTGGTCACGGCCACGTCGGGCATCCCGCTGCTCATCTTCGCCGCGGCACTGGTGGGGCTGGTCGTGGCGTTCCAGCGCCGGGTGACCGGCGGCATCCTCGGGCCCGTCATCACCCACCTGACCTGGTCACTGGGGATGCTCTACCTGCTGCCCCCCGTCCTGGACCGGTTCTCGTGAGGGGCGTGCGATGACGTCCGTGCTCTGGCTCCGCCGCGACCTGCGTCGCCGTGACCACCCCGCGCTGCTCGCCGCCCGCGACGCCGCCGGTGATGGTGACCTCGTGGTCGCGTTCGTCGTCGACCCGCGCCTGTGGAAGGGCGGTGGCGCGGCGCGACGCGCGTGGCTCGCCGCCACGCTCGAGGCCACGAACGAGGCATTCGACGGCGCGCTGACCCTGCTCCACGGCGACCCCCGTCGCGTCGTCCCCGAGCTCGCCGCCCGGGTGGGCGCCTCCTCCGTGCACGTCTCGAGGGAGACCACACCCGCCGGCCGCCGCCGGGACGACACCGTGGCGGCGCGGTTGGGCGAGAACGGCATCGACTGGGTCGAGACCGGCACGCCCTATGCCGTCGGGCCCGGTCTCGTGGTCAGCGGCTCGGGTGAGCCGTACAAGGTCTTCACGCCCTTCTCCAAGGCGTGGCGGGCGCACGGCTGGCCCGACCCGGCGCCCACCCCGCGAGAGCTGCCGCTGCGCCAGGCCCGCAACGACGCCGACGCGACCGCCGCGGTCCGGGCCGCGCTGGCCGCCCCCCACCTGCCCGAGCTGCCCCCGGCGGGCGAGGAGGCCGCACTCCGGCGCTGGCACGCGTTCCGCGACGACGCCCTCACGGGGTACGGCGACGACCGCAACCGGCCCGACCTCGACGGCACGTCACGGCTCTCCCCGTACCTCAAGCTCGGAGTGCTGCACCCGCGAACGTTGCTCGCCGACCTCGCGGGTGAGCCGGGCAAGGGCGCGCACACCTACGAGAGCGAGCTGGCCTGGCGGGAGTTCTACGCCGACGTGCTCTGGCACCAGCCGCGCACGGCGTGGCACGACCTGCGGCCGGAGATGTCGCGGATGCGCTACGACGAGCCCGAGGACGCCATCGAGGCCTGGCGCACCGGTCACACCGGCTACCCCGTCGTCGATGCCGGGATGCGCCAGCTGCTCGCGCAGGGCTGGATGCACAACCGGGTGCGGATGATCACCGCGAGCTTCCTCACCAAGGACCTGCACGCCTGGTGGCCGGTCGGGGCGCGGCACTTCCTCGAGCACCTCGTCGACGGCGACATCGCGTCGAACAACCACGGCTGGCAGTGGGTGGCCGGCACGGGCACCGACGCCTCGCCGTACTTCCGCGTGTTCAACCCCGTGACGCAGGGGCTGCGCTTCGACCCCGACGGAGCCTACGTGCGGCGATGGGTTCCCGAGCTGGCACACCTGCCCCGAGCGGCGGCGCACGAGCCGTGGGACGCCGCCGACGGCTACGAGCACGGATACCCCGAGCGGATCGTCGACCACGCGGCCGAGCGGGTCGAGGCGCTGGCGCGGCTCGCCGCCACCAAGGGCTGACCTGCCATGCCGGCCCTGTCGAGGGTTTGACACTTTTCCACACGTCGGTTTGTGGAAATGCGATTCCGTTTCCTAGACTTCGGGGTACGAGGGGAGTACTTCCCAAAGCTCGCGCCGGTCAGTACGTCCGCCCCACGGCGGACCCGGTGCGGCGCCGAACGGCCTGAGGGCCGCACGGTGAAGGAGACCTCAAGACCGCAGTGCTGTCTTGAGGAGACCCCATGTCCCCGCTGTCCATGCTCGCCGCCGCAGACCCGGTCGCGGCCCAGCCGTCGGTCGGTACACCGACCCTGTGGGCGCTGACCATCGGTGCCATCGCCGTTCTCTTCGTCGTCGACTTCCTCATCACCAGGCGCCCCCACGAGGTCTCGATGAAGGAGGCCGTCGGGTGGTCCGCGTTCTACGTCGCCATCCCGCTCGCCTTCGGGGTGTGGATCTGGCAGCAGCACGGCGGAGACCGAGGCCTCGAGTACTACACCGGCTACCTCGTCGAGAAGTCGCTCTCGGTCGACAACCTCTTCGTGTTCCTCCTGCTCCTGACCGCCTTCGCCGTGCCTCGCGAGCTGCAACAGCGGGTGCTGCTCATCGGCGTCGCAGGCGCACTCGTGCTGCGCGGCATCTTCATCGCCCTCGGCGCCCAGCTCATCGCGTCGTTCTCATGGGCCTTCCTCCTCTTCGGAGCGGTGCTGCTCGTCACGGCCGTCAAGGTGCTGCGCGATGCCCTGTCGGCCAAGGACCACGCGATCGACATCGGCTCGCTCCGCACGGTGCGGGTGCTGCGTCGCTTCTGGCCGGTCACCGAGTCGTACGCCGGCACCCGGATGACGGTGCGCGAGGGCGGGCGCCGCGCGCTCACCCCGCTGGCCCTGGTCGTCGTGGCCATCCTCGGTACCGACGTCGTCTTCGCGATCGACTCCGTACCGGCGGTCTACGGCATCACCGGCGACCCGTACCTCGTGTTCGCGACGAATGCCTTCGCGCTGCTCGGTCTGCGCGCCCTCTACTTCGTCGTCGAGGGGGCGCTCGGGTCCCTGCGCCACCTCGGCCACGGGCTGGCCGCGATCCTCGCCTTCATCGGCGTCAAGCTGGTGTTGCACTGGGCCCACGGCGTCTGGCCGGCCGTGCCGGAGGTGCCGACCCTGGCCTCGCTCGCCGTCATCGTCGGCATCCTGGCGCTCGCCACGACCACGAGCATCCTGGCCAACCGTCGCGACCGCCGCCGCGGCGTCGAGGAGCCCACGGTGGTGCCGGCCACGGATCCCGAGCGGGAGCCGGCCAACCCCTGACGGGCACGCATGGCAGCCGACCGGTGGCCGACCAGCCGCCGGTCGGTTGCCCGCGCGAAATCCGCAGGGCGACCCCCCGCTGGTGGGCGGGCACCCGGCATCCCTAGGTTGGAACCATGACCGAAGCGCCGCCATCCCCGCGAATCCTCGAGAGCTCCGCCGGTCGGGCCGAGGTCCACGACCAGGGAGCCCAGGTGACCCGGTGGGCGCCGGCCGGCGCCGACCCGGTGCTCTACGTCAGCACCGACCTGCGGCTCGCCCCCGGGCGGTCGATCCGCGCGGGCGTGCCGGTGTGCTGGCCGTGGTTCGGGCCCGGCCGCGCCGCCGGGATGGAGCCGCTGCACGGGTTCGTGCGCACCTCCACGTGGCAGCTGGTCGAGGAGGACCGTGGTGATCACGAGGCGAGCGTCACCTACCGCATCACCTCGGACGAGGCGACCTCGCCGCACTGGCCGCACCGCTACGCCGCCGAGCTGCGCGCCACGTTCGGCCGCGCCCTGGAGGTGTCGCTGACCACGACGAACACGGGGGACCATCCCTTCGACTACGAGGAGGCACTGCACGCCTACCTCGTCGTGGGCGACGTGCACGCGGCGCGAATCGAAGGACTGGCCGGAAAGTCGTTCTTCGACAAGGTGATCGGCACCGAACGGGTGCAACAGGGCGATCTCGTCTTCGAGGGCGAGACCGACGCCGTCTTCCGCACGAGCGATCCGGTCACGCTGCACGACCCCGCTCTCGGGCGCCGGCTGGTCGTCACCACCGAGGGTGCTCGCAACATCGTGGTGTGGAACCCCTGGGCCGCCAAGGCCAAGGAGGTGCCGGACATCGGTGACGACGACTGGGAGCGCTTCGTGTGCATCGAGGGCGCCAACGCCTTCGAGAACGCCGTGGTGCTGGCCCCGGGCGAGTCGCACACCACTACGTATCGACTGGAGGTGCAACCGCTGTGAGCGAGATGCGTTCTGCGGGTGTGGGATCGGAAGCCACGTCGAGCCCGGCCGCAGGGGAGGCGCCCCTGGCCGGGCAGCGGTCCTGGCTCGACGAGCCGGGCCACCGAGCGTGGCTGCACGGCGGGTTCACGGACGTCATCACCTTCGCGCTCGGGTCGATCCTGCCCACGGGCGGGTTCGCCTACCAGGCGGCTGACGGCTCGCCGATGCCGGACCGCCGCCCGCAGCTGTTCCTCACCGCGCGGATGGCGTACACCGCGGCTCTCGGGGTGCGGCACGGGGTACCCGGCTCGGGTGAGCTGCTCGACCACGCGATGAGCTCGCTCACCGGTCTGCACGTCGACACCGAGCACGGTGGCTGGCTCAGCGAGCCCGGCACGGTGACCCGCAAGATGACCTACGACCACGTGCACGTCGGGCTGGCCTCGGCGAGCGCCCTCACGGTCGGACACCCCGGTGCCGCCGCACTGCTGGACCAGGTCGTCGACGTCATCGACACCCGACTCTGGGACCCGCAGGCCGGGGCACTGCTCGAGTCCTTCGCGCCGGACTGGTCGGACTCGGAGGACTACCGCGGCGCCAACGCGAACATGCACGGGCTCGAGGCCTTCATCGCGATGGGCCACGCCACCGGGGATGCCGTCTGGCACGAGCGCGGCCTGGCCATCGCCGACCGTCTCATCAACGTCGCTGCGCGCGAGCGAGGCTGGCTGCTGCCGGAGCACTTCAGCGCCGACTGGCAGGTGCTGCCCGAGTACAACCGTGACGAGCCGCTGCACCCGTTCCGGCCCTACGGTGCGACGTTCGGCCACTCGCTGGAGTGGTCCCGGTTCCTGCTCCAGCTCGACAGCTCGCCGCTCGTCGAGTCGCCCTCGTGGCTCCTGGAGGCGGCTGACGGCCTCACCCGGCGGGCGCTCGACGGTGGGTGGGCGGTCGACGGCCGCCCGGGGCTGGTCTACACCGTTGACTGGGACGGGGCCCCCGTCGCGGACGTGCGCCTGCACTGGCCGGTGTGCGAGGGCATCCAGACCACGGCGGTGCTCCTGCGCCGCACCGGTGACCCGCACTGGGAGCACTGGTACCGCCGGCTCTGGGACCACGCGGCCCGCTGGTTCATCGACGAGCGCGGCACCTGGCGCAACGAGCTCGACGACGACATGCGCGAGGGCGGCAGGGTCTGGCCCGGCCGCCCCGACGTGTACCACTGCGGTGGAGCCCTCACGGTGCCCCTCGACATCTGACGCTCGGCGAGCGTGACCCGGATCTCCACACCGTGACCTTTCGGCACCACGAGGGGGAGCGGGAGGATCGGAGGGAGAGCGGGTCGGTGCCCGCGAGGAGATGAGACCCAGATGTCCGGTCGCCCCGACGCCATGTCGATGCCGACGTCCGGCCCGGTCGATCGGACCGAGCCGACCCAGCACCCCGCGCCCCGGCGCGACCGCCGTGCCGGTCCGGCCTGGACGGCCCTGACCGTCGTCGAGGTGGTGCTCGCCGTCCTGGCCGTGCTGTTCGACCTGCTCCTGCCCGCACTGGTGCTCGTCGCCATGGCGGGGCTGTCCCTACTCGTGCGCCGGGAGGGGCCGAGCACCCTGGGGTTCCACCGGCTGACCCACCCCGCCCGCCAGCTCGGGCAGGTCGCGGCGATCACGCTCGGCTGGACCACCATGGTGTTCCTGCTCGTCATGCCGGTCACCGAGCACCTGACCGGCTCGACACAGGACACCAGCGAGTTCGCCGAGCTCGAAGGTGACTTCCCGCGCCTGCTCCTCTTCATCGCGCTCAGCTGGACCCTTGCCGCCCTGGTCGAGGAGCTCGCCTTCCGCGGCTACCTCCTGACCCGGTTCACCGACCTGATCGGCACCTCCGTCGCCGCCCGCGCGTTCTCCGTGGCCACCATCGCCCTCCTCTTCGCACTGATCCACGGTGAGCAGGGCGTCACCGGCATGGTGCTCGTCTTCGTGGATGCCGTGTTCTACGGCGTCCTTCGCTATGCCTACGGGTCGCTCTGGGCGCCCGTGGTGGCGCACGGGCTGAGCAACACGGTCGGGATGGTCGCGTTCTTCCTCTTCGGGCCCTTCTCCGCCCTCTGGTGAGCCGGCCCCGGCTCAGCGCAGCGCCACGAGGGCGTCGAGGTCCTCGGTCGGCAGGTCGGGGTCCGACGTCGCCGTCACGGTGAACGTGGCGGGCTGGCTCGCACCGCCGAGGGCGGTGAGGATCGCGGTGTCCGCGGCGTCGCGACCGGTGCCGATGCGCACCATCGACGCACGGGGGGCCAACCGGGTCGCGTCGAACACTCGCCACACCCCGTCGACCGCGACCTCGGCGACGGCGTGGGCGTCCATCGGCGACAGGCCGGGGGCGTACACCGACACGTAGCGGGCCGGCATCCCCAGGGCGCGGCACAGGGTGACGACGAGGTGGGCGTAGTCGCGGCAGACGCCCTGCCCGGTCAGCAGCGGTGCGAGCGCGTCGTCGGATGCGGTGGTGGATCCGGTTGTGTAGGTGAGCCGTTCGTGCACCCAGGTCACGACCCGTTGCGCCGTCGTCGTCTCGTCGACCACCGGACCCAGCTCGGTGGCGGCGAAGCCCTCGACCCGGTCACTCGGGCAGTAGCGGCTCGGGAGCACGTAGTGGAAGCGTTCGCGCTCGGTCACCCCCACGGCGTCCGTGCCGTCCAGGGCCACGGTGGCCTCATACGCGACGGCAAGGTGGCCGACCGGGGCGTCGACGACGTGCACCCGGGTTCCCCGGTCGAGCTCCAGCACGTGGTGGGGGATGCCGCTGCCGTCGGTGCCGGTGATCGTCAGGGTCTCGACGGCATCCAGGCCGCCGGCGACGGCGACCGAGATCGCGAGGCGCCCGGCCACCTCGACGAGGATGTCGAGGAGGGCGCCGACGGTCGCCGAGGTGGCGAGCCCGCCGAGCGGGTGGGTCGGGTCCGACACGGGAACCTCCGAGGGGGGTGCGGGGACGACGAGGGCGCGACGGCCGCGGGCCACACGCGTCGTCGAGGGCGGAACCGCTGGTCGTGACGCTATACCGCGGCGCGCGTACGCTGGCCCGATGGGACTCGTCGACCTCGTGGCCGGGCACCCCGACGCCACGCCCCATGCCGAGGCGCTGGCCCATGCCGAGCACGGCGTCGCGGTCTACTGGCGCCCCGGCTGCCCGTTCAGCGGGCGGCTGCGGATGGCCGTGCGCAAGCACCGCGACCGGATCGCCTGGGTCGACATCTGGAAGGACGACGCCGGGCGGGCCTACGTCGCGAGCGTCAACGACGGCAACGAGACCGTGCCCACGGTCGTCATCGACGGCACCCCCCACACCAACCCGGACCCCGCCCTCGTCAAGGCGGCCCTCGCCGCGCGGTGAGCCGCGGCTCAGCCCTCGCGGCGGGCGGCCTCGATGACCGTCGTCAGGCGGTCGCGCAGCTCCTCGAGCTCGCCCAGCCCCATGCCCAGGCGCGCGATCACGGCTGGGGGAATGCGTTCGGCATCCGCCCGCAGTCGCCGGCCGGCCGCGGTCAGTGCCACCGCGACGGCCCGCTCGTCGTCGGGGTCGCGGCGCCGGGTGACCAGCCCGCCGGCGTCGAGGCGCTTCACCAGGGGGGAGAGGGTGGCCGGCTCGAGGCTGAGGCGGTCGGCGAGCTCGTTGACCCGCAGTGGCTCGCCCTCCCAGAGGGCCAGCATGACCAGGTACTGGGGGTGGGTCAGCCCCATCGGCTCCAGCAGCGGGCGGTAGATCGCGACGACGGTGCGCGAGGCCACGGCCAGCGCGAAGCAGACCTGGCGGTCGAGGGCGAGCAGGTCGGGGGCGGCCTCCGGTGCCGCGTCGCGCTCCGGCTCGCGGGCGTTCTCGGGCGGGCGCGTCCGGGTCGTGGCCATGGCGGCAGTGTAGTGCCGAGTGGGCTTATGGTTAGGGCACTAACTATCGAGTGCAGGGCAGGAGCGGCGCCATGGCCAGGACCACCGACAACGAGGGGCTGTCCCTCGGCTACCGCGTCATGTGGCGACTGCGCTACGCCGCCATGCACGTCTTCGGCCCCGCCCAGCTCGGCGACGACAGCGACCCGCAGCGCCGCCTGGAGCGCGAGCGGGCCGCCAAGGTCGAGGCCGCGCGGGCTGCCCTGCTCGTCGGTCACGACGGCGACCGCGA
>DASQEZ010000251.1:0-5373 GCA_035633415.1 Ornithinibacter sp.
GGCGGGTTCAGCGGCGGCACCATCGACTCCGCCCGCACCCAGGTCGACGAGTTCAAGAGCGACAAGGCGGCGCGCCGCGTCATGGGTGACCCCTGGGCGCTCGCCGAGGGGGGCCGGCCGCCGCAGCGGGCGGGCGGCACGGCATCCGCACCGAGGCGCGGGGGTCTGGGCGGCCTGCTCGACACGGCCACCAAGGCCTCGCCGGTCAAGCGCGATGCCGACAACGGGCACTTCACGGGGCCGTTCGTCATGGCCGCCTTCAACACCCGGATCGTGGCGCGGTCGGCGTCGCTACTCGGCTACGGCGACGGCTTCCGCTACGTCGAGTACTCGGACTTCGGCGCCGGCCCGACCGGTGCGCTCGCCGCGGGTGGCATGTCGTTGGGCCTCGGCGTGGGTCTGGCGGGGCTCGCCTTCGGCCCCACCCGGGCGATCCTCGACCGGGTGCTGCCCAAGCCCGGCGAAGGGCCGAGCCTGGAGGCCCAGGAGAAGGGCCGCCTGAAGGTGGAGGTCACCGCGGAGGCGACGAACGGCGCTCGCTACCGGACCACGGTGACCGTGCCCTACGACCCGGGCTACCTGGGAACCGCGTACATGCTCGGCCAGGCCGCGCTGAGCCTCGTCGAGGACGGCGACCGCCTGCCGGATGCCGCCGGCGTGCTCACCCCCGCGACCGCGCTCGGCGCCCCGCTCGTCGACCGGCTGCGGGCGCACCGGTTCACACTGGAGACCGAGCGCCTTCCCGCCTGACGGCGAGCGCGATCCTCTCGGCGTCGATCCGCAGCTCGCGCAGCATCCCCGAGATGGGGTTGGTGTAGCCGGTGAACCACAGTCCGGCCGCGAGGTCGGGCTCGAGCGCGCCGTGCACCACGGGCAGGCCGCGGTCGTCGAGCACGCCGAGGTGCCCCACGAGTGGCTCCAGACCCGCCCGGTAGCCGGTGGCGACGACGACGGCCGACGGCTGCACGCGCGAGCCGTCGGCGAGCACGACGTCCGTGCCCTCGACCGACTCGACCGCCGCCACGGGCTCGACCCGCCCGGATCGGATGGCGTCGACGATGCCGACGTCCTGCACCGGCACGCGGCCGACCAGGACGCGGGAGTAGAGGTCGGTTCCCGGCTTGGGCATCCCGTGGGCGGTGAGGTCGGGCTCCTGCACGACCGCGAGCACCCCCGCGACCCGGTCGACCAGCCGGGGCGGCAGCCGCCGAACGAGGATGCCGGTCGCCTGCGCCGGCCAGCCCAGGCGTGAGCGCGGCAGGATGTGCGGCGGGGTGCGCACCGCGAGCCAGACCCGCGTCGCGCCGTGGTCGGCGAGGTCGGTGGCGATCTCCATGCCGGTGTTGCCGCTGCCGACGACCAGCACGTCACGGCCCGCGTACGGGCGTCCGTTGCGGTAGTCCCGGGCCAGCACGACCTCCCCGGGGAAACCCCCGAGCCCGGGCCAGTTCGGCATCACGGGCGTGTTGTTGTAGCCCGTGGCGACCACGACGTGGTCGGCGAGGATCCTGCTGCCGTCAGCCAGCCGCACGACCCAGCGGCCGCTGGCCGGAGCCCCGGTCGAGTCGGCCCGGTCGGCCCGGTCGACGCGGTCGACCCCGGACCCGAGGCGCAGCTCGAGGCGGTGGTGCGCGGCGTACGCCTCGAGGTAGCGGACCACGTCGTCGCGGGCCACCCAGCGCCCCGCGCTGCGCGGGATCGGGTAGCCCGGCAGCCCCGACCATCGCCTCGGGGTGTGCAGGTGCAGGCGGTCGTAGTGCCCTCGCCACGAGCTGCCGACCTGCGCCGCGCGGTCGACGACGAGCGGGTTGACCCCCTGTGACTTCAGGGCCGCGGCGACCGCGAGACCACCCGGCCCGGCTCCGATGACGACCACCTCGACGCGAGTCACCCGGCGAACGCTACCCACCCGGCCCGGATCCGGGGAGCGATCCGTGTCTCGGCTCGTGAGAACGGTCTCTGCGATGTGCCCCACGGCCCGCGAGTAAGTAGATTCGGGGCAGCAGTCCCCCCGACCAGGAGGTCGCATGTCCGAGCACTCACCCGTCACCGCCATCCCCGAGGACACCTGCTGGCAGATGCTCCACGACGAGGAGTTCGGCCGGCTCGCGTTCCACCTCGCCGACGAGGTGCACCTGGTGCCGATCAACTACGCCGTCGACGAGCGCCGCCGCATCGTCTTCCGCACGGCGGAGGGGAGCAAGCTGCTCGGCCTGACGATGAACGCCGACGTCGCGTTCGAGATCGACGACTTCGGCGAGGAGGAGGCCACCAGCATCGTCGTGCGCGGTCGCGCCCGCCAGCTCGAGGGCCACGAGGAGGACGAGGTCGAACAGCTGCCGCTGCGGCCCTGGGTCGACACCGCGAAGTTCAACACGATCGCGATCGAGGTCGACGAGGTCACCGGTCGGCACTTCGAGCTGACCCGGCCCTGGCTGCACATGCGCCCGCACGAGGGTGACTGACCCGGGCGTGCTGGTCCGGACCATCGAGGACGCCGACTGGTCGGCGTTCCACCCCGTCTTCGTCGACGTCGTCGCGGCCGGTGAGACGTATGCGTACCCGGAGGACCTCAGCTCGTCGGCAGCGCGTGAGCTGTGGGTCGAGTCGCCCCCCGGCCTGACCGTGGTGGCCGTCGACGCCGACGGGTCGGTACTGGGGTCGGCGAAGGCCGGGCCGAACCGACCTTTCCGCGGGAGCCACGTGGCGACGGCATCCTTCATGGTCGCCGCTGCGGCCCGCGGGCAGGGACTGGGTCGCACTCTCGGGGAGTGGGCTCTCGAGTGGGCGCGTGAACAGGGTTATGCCGCAATGCAGTTCAACGCCGTGGTCGAGACCAACACGGCCGCCGTCGCGCTGTGGCGGACGCTCGGCTTCACCGTCGTGGGCACGGTCCCGGAGGCGTTCGACTCCGCGGCGCACGGCCGGGTCGGGCTGCACGTCATGCACCGGTACCTCTGATCGGCTCGTGCCGTGGATGACGTGGCGAGACCGACGGTCGTCGTGGCGAGCGACGCCTTCAAGGGCTCGCTGACCTCGCTGGAGGTGGCGGATGCCGTGCGTCTGGGGGTGTGCGACGTCGCCCCTGCCGCGCAGGTCGCCGTCGTGGCCGTCGCCGACGGCGGGGAGGGGACGGTCGCGGCGGCCCTGGTCGCCGGGTGGAGGGGCGTGCCGGTCGCGGTGCACGGCCCTACGGGCGAGCCCGTCACCGCCACCATCGCCGTCCGGGGCCCGCGGGAGGGTGCAGTGCCCGCGCCTCGCTCCGGGAGCGCGGGGCACCGCCCGCACGGCCGCACCGTCCTGGTCGAGATGGCCGACGTGTGCGGGCTCGGTCGGTTGCCGGGCGGTTTCCCGGCCCCGCTCACCGCGTCCAGCCGCGGCCTCGGTGAGGCGCTGGGGGCCGCACTCGACCTGGGTGCCGACGAGGTCGTCATCGGGGTGGGCGGGTCGGCGAGCACGGACGGTGGGGCCGGGATGCTCACCGCACTCGGGGCGCGCCTGCTCGACACCTCGGGGCACCAGGTGCCAGACGGCGGCGCAGCCCTGACCGGCGTGACGCGGCTCGACCTCACCGGCCTGGACGCACGGGTGTCCACCACCCGGTTCGTGCTCGCGGCCGACGTCGACAGCCCGCTGCTCGGCCCGACGGGTGCGGCGGCCGTGTTCGCGCCGCAGAAGGGCGCGACCCCGGCCGAGGTGGCCCTGCTCGAGGAAGGCCTCACCAGGTGGGCCGACGTCGTCGCCGACGCCCTCCCCCTCCCAGCCCCCGGGTCACGTCCGACCAACCGGTCACTGCAGGTTCAGGCAGCGGGGGCCGGGGCCGCGGGTGGCGTGGGGTTCGCGGTGCTGGCCGTGCTGGGGGCGCAGCGCCGCTCCGGCGTCGACGTCGTCCTCGAGCTCGTGGGCCTCGATACCGCTCTGTCCGGCGCCGACCTGGTCGTCACCGGCGAGGGCGCCCTCGACGAGCAGACCCTGGCGGGCAAGGCCGTGGCGGGGGTGGCGCGGCGGGCGGGGGCGCACGGCATCCCGGTCGTCGCCGTGTGCGGGCGGTGCGCGCTGGACGACGCCGGGCTGGCCACGCTCGGCGTGCACACGGCCTACCCGCTGTCGGACCTCGAACCCGACCCGCAGCGATCGGTCGCGGACGCCTCGGCGCTGCTGCGCCGCACGGGGCAGCGCATCGCGCGGGACCGGCTCAGCCGCCGACCGGGGTGACCGGGTCGTCGCCGGCCAGCACCGCGAGCACGTTCGCGACGGCCAGGTCGGCCATCGCCGTGCGCGTCTCGACCGTCGCCGAGCCGATGTGCGGCAGCAGCACCACGTCGTCGCGGCCGAGCAGGCCGGGGTGCACGCGTGGCTCGTCCTCGAAGACGTCGAGCCCGGCCCCGGCGATTTCGCCCCCCTCGAGCGCAGCCACCAGCGCGGCCTCGTCGACGATCGCCCCGCGGGCCGTGTTGACCAGGTGCGCGGTCGGTCTCATCGCCCGCAGCTCCGCCTCGCCGACCAGGTGGTGAGTGGCGGGGGTGAGCGGGCAGTGCAGCGAGACGACGTCGGAGGCCGCAAGCAGCTCGCCGAGGTCGACGACCCGCGCGCCCAGCCCCTCGACGACCCCGGGGTCGGGTGCCGAGCGACCGGTGAGCAGGACCTCCATGCCGAAGGCCGTCGCCCGGCGGGCGGTCGCCAGGCCGATCGCGCCCGGCCCGACGATGCCGAGCGTCCGGCCGCGCAGGCCGGTGCCGAGGTCCGCGGTGAAGTCCCACCGCCACGGCTCCCCCGTGCGCACGCGACGCTCGGCGGCGCCCAGGCCCCGCGTGGTCATCAGCACGAGCGCCATCGCGAGGTCGGCGGTCGCATCGGTGAGCACCCCGGGAGTGTTCGTCACGACGATCCCGCGCTCGGTGCAGGCTGCGACGTCGACGTTGTCGTAGCCCACGACGACGTCGGCGACGACCCGCAGCGCCGGGCCGGCGGCATCCAGCAGCTCGGCGTCGACGCGGTCGACCATCATGGCGACGAGCGCGTCCACGCCGGCCACCGCTGCGAGCAGCTCGTCACGGGGCATGGCGGTGGCGACGTCCCGGTAGGTCACGTCGTGCCCGGCCGCGGCCAGCCGCGCGGGACCGTCACCCGGGAGGTGTGCGGTGACGAGGACCCGGGCCACCGTCACATCAGCTTCCGGACCAGTGGCAACGGCAGGTGCCGCATCGCCTTGCCGAGCGGCACCCACGGCCACGCCGGCACGAGGGCATTGGCCTTCTCCTTCTCGATCGCCTCGACCATCGCGCGCACACCGGTCCGGGTGTCGACCATGAAGGGCGTCTTCTTGACCCGCTCGTTCATCTCGGAGCGGATGTAGCCGGGGTAGATCGTCGA
>DASQEZ010000252.1:0-2518 GCA_035633415.1 Ornithinibacter sp.
CGACCGCGACGTCGTTGTAGATGCAGAACCCCGACGCGTTGGAGGGCATCGCGTGATGCAGGCCGCCGCAGAAGTTCACCCCGTGCGCCGCCTCGCCGGTCCAGACCGCTTCGCACAGATCGCGGGTGCCCTCGACGATGCGGGCGCTCGCGTCGTGCATCCCGAGGAACGCCGGGTCGTCTTCGGTGCCGAGGCCGAACCGCGGGTCGGCCAGCTCGGGCAGGGTGGACGCCTCCTTGACGGCGGCGATGTATGCCGGGTCGTGGACCGTCTCGAGCACCGCGTCCTCCGCCACCGGCGGCTTGATCAGGTCGACGTCCGAGTGGGCGAAAAGGCCGAACGACTCGCACATGCGCGCGGTCAGGTCCAGCCGCACCGGCGACATAGGGTGGTGCGGTCCGAAGTCGTACTGGGTGAAGCCCGGATCCCAGATCACCCTTGCCTGCGACGGCATACGGCCGACGTTACCCCCCAGCGGGTCGGTGCGCGCGCGGACGAACGTCCTGTCTCGCTGCGCTCAGCCCCGCTGCAGCGCCAGAATGCGAGGCGCGGCTGCCGGTGCGACACCCGGTCGCCCGGACCGAGCGCCACAACGGGGGGGTCACGACAGGCCGCTCGCGAGCGCGGCCGAGCGGTCCGCCGCGGCCTCCATGGCGGTCATGAACGCCGCGCGCACCTTGTGGTCCTCGAGCTGGCGGACCGCGGCGATCGTCGTGCCCCCGGGCGAGGACACCCGCTCGCGCAGGACGGTCGGGTGCTCGCCGGTCTCGCGCAGCATGGTCGCCGCGCCGTAGAGCGTCTGGACCACCAGCTCGGTCGCGGTGGCCCGCGGCAACCCGAGCATGACGCCGGCCTCGATCATCGCCTCGACGACGTAGAAGATGTAGGCCGGACCGCTGCCGGAGATCGCCGTGACGGCGTCCTGCAGCTTCTCGGGCACCTCGAGCACCTTGCCGGTCGCGGCGAGCAGGGCCTCGGCCTCGTGCAGGTGCTCGGGGTCGCAGTGCGCGCCGGCGCTGATCGCGGCCATGCCCTGGTCGACGAGCGCGGGGGTGTTCGGCATGACCCGCACCACCGGTCGACCGGGTGGCAGGCGCGACTCGAGGTAGGTCGTGGTGATGCCGGCCGCCAGGCTGACGACGAGGTTCCCCTCGGCGACGTGGTCGTGGATCTCGGCGAGCAGGCCGCCCATGTCCTGCGGCTTGACGACGAGCACGAGGGTCTCGGCGATCGCGGCCGCCTCGGCGTTGTCGAGCACCCGCACGCCGTACTTCTCGGTCAGCTCGGCGGCCCGGTCGGCCCGACGCTCGGTGATGACGAGCTGGTCGGCGGGGCGGCCGGCGCGCAGCAGCCCCGAGAGAAGGGTCTCGCCCATGACGCCGGCACCGAAGATCGCAACCATTCCCATGTCAGGGAAGTATGCCGGGTGCACCCGCGTCGCTCGCGTCCGTTTCGTCGCGTCGGTGAGCCGACGGCATCCGGGCCCGGGTCGACGGGTCAGCCGGTGGTGGCGAGGGAGCGCAGGAAGAACCCGAGGTTGGCGGGGCGCTCGGCCATCCGGCGCACGAGGTAGCCGTACCAGTCCTCGCCGAACGGCACGTAGACGCGCATCTGGTGGCCGCGGTCGGCGATCCGCGCCTGCTCCGCCGGGCGGATGCCGTACAGCATCTGGAACTCGTAGGTGTCGGGCGAGCGGCCGTGGTGACCGGCGAGCGCCTGCGCGATGTCGATCAGCCGGGGGTCGTGGCTGGCGACCATCGGGTAGCCGTCGCCGGCCATGAGCACCTTGAGGCAGCGCACGTAGGCCAGGTCGACGTCCTCGCCGTCCTGGAAGGCGACCGACTCGGGCTCCTTGTAGGCGCCCTTGCACAGCCGCACCCGGCTGCCCTCGCCGGCGAGGTCGCGGCAGTCGGCCTCGGTGCGGTGCAGGTAGGACTGCACGACCGCCCCGACCCACGGGAAGTCCTGGCGCAGCGTGCGCAGGGCCTCCAGGGTGCGGTCGGTGGTGGTGTGGTCCTCCATGTCGAGGGTGACGGTGGTGCCCGCGCGCTCGGCCGCCTCGCAGATGGCGCGGGCGTTCTCGAGCGCGATGGCGTCGCCGTCCTGCGGCAGGGCCTGGCCGACCGCGCTGAGCTTGACGCTCACCTCGGCGGCGCCGTAGGCGGCGAGGTCGGCCTCGGCGAGGGCCTCGAGGAGGTGCACGTACGTGTCGCGGGTGGCCTCGGCGCGGGCCCGGTCGGTGGTGTCCTCGCCGAGGTAGTCGATCGTCGCGAGCCGGTTCGTCGTGCGCAGCTCGGCCGCGACGCCGACCGCCTCGCCGACGGACTCACCGGCGACGTAGCGAGAGACGACCGAGCGGCTCACGGGCGCCTTGAGCACCGCCGAGCGGACCAGGTCGGAGTCGGACAGCTGGAGCATGGCTCCCCGGAGCAGGTCACTGGCATCCACGTCGCCAGGCTAGCCGGGGCGTGCGCGCCGCACCGGGCGGGGCTCGCGCGACATCAGGAGCACTGCGCGA
>DASQEZ010000253.1:0-7200 GCA_035633415.1 Ornithinibacter sp.
GCCCCGCTGCCACCCACGCCGTCACCGGCCGAGGCGGCCGCGCCGAAGAGGTCGGTGTCGTCGATGCTCACGGTGGCGAGGCTATCCCGCGACGCCGACACCACCGTGGTGTCGGGGATCCTCCTCCGCGGCGGGGAAGTATCCCCGACAGCCGGGGACTTCCCCGCCGTCACCGTGATGTCGGGGAAGCTCCCGGCGCGGCCGGGGCCGGGCTCAGTAGTAGCCGGTCTCGCCGTCGAGCTGCTCGCGGAGCAGGTCGAGGTGGCCGGCGTGCCGGGCGGTCTCCTCGAGCATGTGCAGCACCATCCAGCGCAGCGACGCCTCGCCGACCGGGTGCAGCGCGGTGCTCCCCGGGGCGTCGAGGTCGTGCGCGGCGATCGCGGCGTCCGAGCGCGCGCACTCGGCGTCGTACTCGGCGAGCAGCTCCGCCAGCGGCATCCCGTGAACCCGGAACTCCGCGTCCTCCACCTCCTGCGCGTCGGGCCCGAACCCGCGCCCCGTGCCCGGCTCGCCGAGCAGGCACTCGCGGAACCACAGCTCCTCGGCCCAGCGCAGGTGGGACACGATGCCGGCCACCGTCATGAGCGGCGAGGTCGCCACCACGACCCGGTGGGCGTCGTCGTCGGACAGCCCCTCGCACTTCAGCCGGACGATGCCGCGCTGCAGGTCGAACCATCCGAGCAGCTGGGTGCGCTCGTCGGAGGTGCGGTCGGGTCGGGTCCTCGTGGCGGCCATCACCCCACCGTGGCACCCGCGGGGGCAACAGGGCAACGGCATCCGGCCACCCCGGGCGACGACCCCTCGTCGGGCGGGTCACACGGTCGTGGGACGCTTTTCGACATGACCTCGCACGACCCCCGCCACGGTGCCCTGCTGCGTCGATGGGGCCGGCTCGTCGCCCGGCACGCCCGGGCGGTCGTCGTGGGGTGGGTCGTCTTCATCGTCGCGGGCTTCGCGGTGGCGCTCGGGGCCGTCGGCACCCCCAGCCTGTTCGACCGGCTCGACAGCGGCGAGATCGTGGTGGCCGGCGAGAACCAGGACGGGCGCGACCTGCTCACGCAGGGCGGCGGCAGTGGCTTCAGCACCTACACCCAGACCCTCACGGGGGTCGACCTCGCGGACCCGGCGGTCGCCACCGCGGCCGCAGGAGCGGTCCGTGACCTCACCGCGATCGAGCACGTCGAGTCCGCCGTCAACCCGTTCGTGGTCCCCGAGGGCCCGACGTCCCCGCAGGCCCTGCGCTTCGTGCTCGACGGCGACCCGGCCTCCGGCGGGTTCGCCACGGTGGTCACCTTCGACCCCGACAACACCGCCGACGAGGAGGCCGCCGCCACCGAGGAGGTCGACGTCGTCCTCGACCGGCTCGCCGCCGACACCGGCGCGACCGGCGACCAGCGCGGCGGCCTGAGTGCGCTCGTCGACCGGATCATCGAGCAGGTCAAGATCGACGGCCAGCGCGGGGAGGGCATCGCCCTGCCGGTGAGCTTCCTCGTCATGGTCGTGGTCTTCGGCGGGTTCCTCGCCGCGGGGTTCCCGGTGCTGGGTGCGGTCGCCTCCATCGCCGGCGCGCTCGCCTCGCTGCTCGGCCTGTCCTACGTCCTCGACCTCGACGCGTCCGTCGTCAACGTCGTCACCGTGCTCGGGTTGGGGCTGTGCATCGACTACGGGCTCCTGGTCGTGTCCCGCTTCCGTGAGGAGATGCGCGAGCTGCTCCAGGGGGCGCCGGTCGCCGACACCACCCACGAGCAGGTCGTGGAGGCCACCGCGTCGACGATGGACCGCGCCGGGCGCACCGTCGTCTTCTCCGCCCTCACGGTCGCGATCTCGCTGGCGGGTCTGCTCGTCCTGGAGATCCCGTTCATCCGCGCCGTGAGCGTCGCGGGGGTGTCGGTGGTCCTCATCGCGCTCGCCGTGGCCCTCACCCTCATCCCGGCCCTGTGCGCCCTCGGGGCCCGGCGCCTCCTGCGGCGCGGAACCGAGACCGCCGCCGACGTCGGGGTGTTCTCCCGCCTCGCCGAGGTCGTCCACCGGATGCCGTGGGCCGTCATCGCGGTCGTGTCGGGCCTGCTCGTCGTCATGGCCCTGCCGGCCCTGCGGCTCGAGCTGACCTCGTCCGGCCCGGAGCTGCTCCCGAAGGGCACCCCGGAGCGCACGTTCTACGAGGACTTCCGCGCCGGCTACCCGCTGCTCGCCGGGGCGGAGGTGCTGGTCGTCACCCGGGCCCCCGTCGCGGAGGTCGAGGCCTGGGCGCAGACCGCCGCCGACCGGCCCGGCGTGGAGTCGGTCGACCCCGTCCGCACGCTCGAGAACGGTGTCGCCTCCGTCGGGTTCCAGACCGGCGACTCCGGCACGGGTGACGCCTCGCGCGCCCTCGTCGACTCGCTGCGCACCGACCGCCCGCCGTTCGAGGCGTTCGTCGTCGGTCAGGCCTCGGGCATCGTCGACTTCCGGGCGACCGTGGCCGATCGCGCGCTGTGGGCGGCGGGCCTCGTCGTGCTCGCCACCCTGGTCCTGCTGTTCCTCATGACGGGATCGGTCGTCATCCCCGTCAAGGCGCTGGTGATGAACGTGCTGTCCCTCGGGGCGGCGCTCGGCGTCACCGTGTGGATCTTCGAGGACGGCCACCTCGAGGACCTCCTGCGCTTCACCTCGACCGGTGCGCTCGAGAACACCATCCCGCTGCTCGTGATCGCCTTCGGCTTCGGCCTGTCGATGGACTACGAGGTGTTCCTGCTCTCACGCATCGTCGAGCTCCACGAGCAGGGGCACGACACCCGCACGGCGGTCACGCTCGGGCTGCAGCGCTCGGGGCGGATCATCACCTCGGCCGCCCTGCTCATGGTCATCGTGTTCGCCGGCTTCGCTGCCGGCGACCTGCTGATCATGAAGCAGATGGGGGTGGCACTCGTCCTCGCGATCGCCATCGACGCCACGCTCGTGCGGATGCTGCTCGTCCCGGCCACGATGTCGGTGCTCGGCGCGGCCAACTGGTGGGCTCCGCGCCCGCTGCGCCGGCTCCACGAGCGGTGGGGCATCACCGAGTGAGCGGGGTGCAGCTGCTGTCGAGCGCCGCCGAGCTCCTCGACGCCACCGACGGCCACCCGGTCGCCGTCCTCGACGTCGGCCCGGGGTTCGTCGCGCCCGCTTATGCCGTGGGGTCGGGCGCCGACGGTGCCGTGGCCTTCCACCGGCGCTCCGACCACGGCGTCCCGGGGTCTGCGGCGCTGGGCACGGCATCGGGGCTCGCGAGGCTGCTCGACGACCCGTGCGTGCGCAGCTGGCTCACCGGTGGCGGCAACCGGCACCTGAGCGTGCCCCGTGGCCTGATGCCGGTGGTCGCGCAGCGTCTCGACCTCGGCGACCGCGGGGGCGAGTGGGACTGGCTGTGGACCCGTCGCGCTCCCCCGGTCATGGCCGGTGAGGAGCACGTGGTGCGGCTCGACCCGGCTGCGCGGGACGAGGCCGAGGCCTTCCTCACGGCGCACAGCCCGCGCACCCACGGTCAGCCGTTCGCACGGGAGGCCCAGCGCTGGGTCGCCGTGCGCGACCCGGGCAGCGGCGAGCTCATCGCCGTCGGCGGCAGCGAGCCGAGCGCGGCCGGCACCCCGACGCTGGCCGGCATCGCCGTCGCCGGCGACCGACGGGGCCAGGGCTGGGGGGCCGCGGTCACGGCGTACCTGACCAGGCTGGGCGTCGACGAGACCGGTGCCTGCGCCCTGGGCATGTTCGCCGACAACGACGTCGCCCGCCGGCTCTACCACCGGCTGGGCTTCGCGACCGGGATGGAGTGGACCAGCCGCTGGTTCGAGGCGTGACCTGTGCCTAGGGTGGGGTCGTCCACACCTGGCGAAAGGTCACCGATGTCCACGATCAGCAACGGTCCCGTCACCCTCCACGTCGAGGACAGCGGCGGCGACGGCCGCCCCGTCGTCCTGGTCCACGGTTGGCCGCTGAGCGGCGCGTCGTGGTCGGCCCAGGTGCCCGCCCTCACCGGGGCCGGTCACCGGGTCGTCACCTACGACCGCCGCGGGTTCGGCGACAGCGACAAGCCCGGCGCCGGGTCGACCTACGACTACGACACCCTCACCGGTGACCTCGACGCCGTGCTGAGCGCGCTCGACCTGCGCGACGTCACCCTCGTCGGGTTCTCCATGGGCGGTGGCGAGGTGGCCCGCTACCTCGGCACCCACGGGGCGCAGCGGGTGCACAGCGCAGTCTTCGCGTCCGCCATCCCACCCTGCCTGATGCTCGACGGCGACCACCCCGACGGCGCCCTCGACGACGACTCCGTGCGCGGCCTGCAGGCCGGGCTCGAGGCCGACCCGCCCGGCTTCCTCGACGGGTTCACCCGCAACTTCTTCAGTGCCGGCGGGGTGATGAAGGTGACCGAGGCCCAGCAGCAGGAGGCACTTCGACTGGCCCTGCAGGCCGACGTGCACGCCGCCCGCGAGTGCATCCGTTCGTGGACGACCGACTTCACCGCCGACCTGGCCACGATCACCGTGCCGACCCTGGTGATCCACGGCGACTCCGACGCGATCGTGCCCATCGAGAAGTCGGGTCAGCGCACCCACGAGCAGGTGGCGGGCAGCGAGCTGCACGTCGTCGAGGGCGGGCCGCACGGCATCAACACCTCGCACGCGCAGGAGTTCAACCGCGCGCTGCTGGCGTTCCTGCAGCGCTGAACGCCGCGGGGCGTCAGGCCGTCGGCTCGGATGCCGGGGGCCGGCTGTCGATCCCGGCCTCCTTGCGCTGCTCCGGCGTGATCGGCGCCGGGGCGTCGGTCAACGGGTCGTAGCCGCCGCCGGACTTCGGAAAGGCGATGACGTCGCGGATCGAGTCGAAGCCACCGAGCAGCATGACGATGCGGTCCCAGCCGAAGGCGATGCCGCCGTGCGGCGGTGCGCCGAAGGCGAACGCGTCGAGGAGGAAGCCGAACTTCTCCTGCGCGTCCTGCGTCGACAGGCCCATGACCGCGAAGACCCGCTCCTGCACGTCGCGGCGGTGGATTCGGATCGACCCGCCGCCGATCTCGTTGCCGTTGCAGACCATGTCGTAGGCGTAGGCCAGCGCGGGACCGGGGTCGGTGTCGAAGCTGTCGAGGAACTCGGCCTTGGGCGAGGTGAACGCGTGGTGCACGGCCGTCCACGCGCCGGCACCGACGGCGACGTCACCGGCTGCGACGGCATCCGCGGCGGGCTCGAACAGCGGGGCGTCGACGACCCACAGGAAGCTCCACGCCGACTCGTCGACGAGGTCGCAGCGCCTGCCGATCTCGAGGCGCGCGGCGCCGAGCAGCGCGCGGGACGACTTCGTGGCGCCGGCGGCGAAGAACACGCAGTCGCCCGGCTGCGCGCCGACGTGCGCTGCCAGGCCGGCGAGCTCGGTCTCGGAGAGGTTCTTGGCGACCGGGCCGCCGAGGGTCCCGTCCTCCTGCACGAGCACGTAGGCCAGACCGCGGGCGCCGCGCTGCTTGGCCCACTCCTGCCAGGCGTCCAGCTGCTTGCGCGGCTGGCCGGCGCCGCCGGGCATGACGACCGCCCCCACGTACTCGCTCTGGAACACCCGGAAGGGGGTGTCTGCGAAGAAGTCGGTGCACTCGACGAGCTCGAGCCCGAAGCGAAGGTCGGGCTTGTCGGTGCCGTAGCGCGTCATCGCCTCGGCGTAGGTCATCTGCTGGAAGGGCGTGCTCAGCTCGACGCCGATCAGCGACCAGATCTCGCGCACCACGGCCTCGCCGAGCTCGAGCACGTCGGCCTGCTCGACGAAGCTCATCTCGATGTCGAGCTGGGTGAACTCGGGCTGGCGGTCGGCGCGGAAGTCCTCGTCGCGGTAGCAGCGGGCGATCTGGTAGTAGCGCTCCATGCCGGCGACCATGAGCAGCTGCTTGAACAGCTGTGGGCTCTGCGGCAGGGCGTACCAGGAACCCGGGGCGAGACGCGCGGGCACCAGGAAGTCGCGGGCACCCTCGGGGGTCGAGCGGGTCAGGGTCGGGGTCTCGATCTCGACGAAGTCGCGCTCCCCGAGCACGCGTCGGGCGGCCGCGTTGACCTTCGAGCGCAGCCGGATGGCGTGCCCGGCCGAGTGCACACCCGGGCGGCGCAGGTCGAGGTAACGGTGCTTGAGCCGGGCCTCCTCGCCGACGGTGACGCGCTCGTCGACCTGGAACGGCAGCGGCGCCGAGGCGTTGAGCACCTCGATGCGCGCCGCGACGACCTCGACCTCGCCGGTGGGCAGCTCGGGGTTGACGTTGCGCTGCTCGCGGGCGGTCACCTCACCGACGACCTTGACGACGTACTCGCTGCGCAGGTCGTGGGCCGCACCGGTGAGCACCTCGTCACGGGCGACGACCTGCACGATGCCGCTGGCGTCGCGCAGGTCGATGAAGGCCACGCCCCCGTGGTCACGCCGCTTCGCCACCCACCCGGTGAGGGTGACGGTCTGGCCGGTGTGGGCGGCACGCAGGGTGCCGGCCTCGTGGGTGCGGAGCACAGGTGGTCCTTGCTGTCGGCGTGGAGACGGGGATGCCGTCAAGTCTACGGAGGTCCGCGGCGTGCTCCGAACGGGTTGTTCGGAGTTCAGGAGGTCCGAGCAGGGAGCAGGCAGAGCTCGTTGCCCGAGGGGTCGCTGACCACCCTCCACGGCAGCTCGCCCCAGCCCGGGCGCAGCTCGCGGCCACCGAGCTCGACGACCCGGGCCACGACGGCGTCCTCGTCGTCACCCTGCTCGAGCCGGATGTCGAGGTGGAGGCGGTTCTTGCCGTCGGGGTCCTTGGGCCGCGGCTCCGGGCAGAGCTCGAGCAGCATGCCGCGCCCGGACGGGTGCCGCAGGGCCGCCGGCATCGCACTGGCGACGGGCAGCCACCCGGACAGCTCGGCCCAGAACGTCGCGTCGCGTGCCGGGTCGGCACTGTCGAGGGGAAGTGCGGCGATCGGACCCGATGACGTGTACTCCGGCCGGTCCTCCATGACGCAGAACGGGTTGCCCTCGGGGTCGGCCAGGACGACCCACGGCACGTGGTGCTGGCCGATGTCGAGGTGGCGGGCGCCGAGGTCGAGGGCCCGCTGCACCACATCGCCCTGCCGCGCCCCTCCGCGCACGTCGAGGTGCAGCCGCGGCTCGGGAGCGGCCGGCTCGGGAACCCGCTGGAAGGACAGGTCGAGCACGAGCCCGTCCGGAACGGCGAGCCTCGTCTCGAAG
>DASQEZ010000254.1:0-6830 GCA_035633415.1 Ornithinibacter sp.
CGGCGACCGAGAAGGCCGAACAGGTCGCGCGGACGCTGTTCGACGCCGCCCTCACCAGAGGCCTCTCGACCTGACCGGCGGTCCGCAAACAGTCCGCAAGAAGTCCCACGGAGACCGTTCGCCGCCAACGACGCCCGACGGCTGGATCAGCACATAACCGCAGGTCAGGCTGCATTCTCCGGCTGTCACCGACGACGACCGACGACGGTCGAGAACACCGGTTTTCGTTCCGCTTCAACGTCTGAGCAGCCCACACCCTCGAACGGGTGGCAGCCCACACGGCAGGATGGGTCGCGTGGACGCCGTGCTGTTCGTGGAGCTCGAGGACCTGCGCCCGACCGACCTGCTGGCGATGCGACGCCACGAGGTGGTCGAGCACGCGGTGCAGGTGAGGGACGGCGCATTGGTGCAGGTCCGCGACCACTACGTGCTTCCCGACTGGGACGACGCCAAGCGGCGGGAGATCTGCCACCGCGTGGCCGAGTGCCGGGACGGGGGCGGCGCCGCCTGGGGCGCACGAGTCGATGATGTGTTGGTGGCCCTGGCGGCCGTCGACGCCCGGCCGGTCGGCGGCGACGGGGGAGTGGTGTCGCTGGACCTGCTGCACGTGAGTGCCCCGTGGCGGGGCCGCGGGTTCGCCCGCACGCTGACCGAGCGGGCCGCGGCGTTCGCGCAGTCCGTCGGGGCGCACACGCTGTACGTCTCTGCCTCGAACAGCGAGCGCACGGTCGCGGTCTACCGCCGGTTCGGCGCCGTGGTCGCCGACTCCCCGGACCCTGCCTGGTTCGCGCGCGAGCCGCTCGACGTGCACCTGCGGCTCCCGCTCCCACTGGCGAACCCACGCGGGGCGACCCCGTAATGCGCTCGCCCCGTGAGCGCGCGGTCGGCCACGATGGCGCCCATGGAGCCGACACTGCAGATCGACCCTCGAACACTCGATGACGCGGTCGCTGCTGCGGCGTTCACCGGCGTCGCGACCGTCGATGTCGCCGACCGCCGTACCCTCGAGCGCTGCGAGGGCTTCGTCCACCGGGCTCTGCGCGTGCCGATGACGCCGACAGCACGGATCGCGATCGCCAGTGGCAGCAAGGCGTTCACCGCCCTCGCGGTGATGCGGCTCATCGAGAGCGGCCGGCTGCGGCTCGACCAGCGGGTGCGTTGGCTGCTCGGCGATGACCTGCCGCTCATCGACGACGGTGTCACGATCGAGCACCTGCTCACGCACACCTCGGGGATCGGCGACTACCTCGACGAGGACAGTGACTGGCAGCCGTCCGACCACGTCCTCTCCCTACCGGTGCACACCCTCACCACGGCTGAGGCGTTCCTGCCGATGCTCGCGGGACACCCCCAGAAGCTCCCTCCGGGGGAGCAGTTCGCCTACTGCAACGGCGGGTACATGGTCCTGGCGATCCTCATCGAGCGGGCCACCGGAAGCAGCTACCACGACGTCGTCCGGCGCCTGGTGCTCGACCCGGCGGGGGTGGAGCACACCGGGTTCCTCCCGCTCAACGAGCTGCCGGCCGACGCCGCCCTCGGCTACGTCGCCGACGAGGGCGACCTCGTGAACACGCTGCACCTTCCGGTGCTCGGCAACGGCGACGGCGGCGCGTTCACGACCGCGGACGACCTGCACCGGTTCTGGCTGGCGCTGCTCGATGGCCGCATCGTCTCGCGGGAGACCGTCGACGAGATGACCCGCCCGCGCCACGACGTGCCGTCGGAGAACCTGCGCTACGGAATGGGGTTCTGGATCCACCGGACGCACTCGGCGCTCATCCTGGAGGGGTACGACGCCGGCGCGTCGTTCCGGTCGACGCACCTCGTCGCCGCCCGGACGACGGTGACCGTGCTCGGGAACAGCACCGAGGGTGCCTGGCCGGTGATCTCGGCGCTGGCGGCCGCGATCGACGAGGCGCTCGTGTGACCGTGGTGTCCGGAGCGCTGAACTCCGCTCGCGCACAACGGTTCAGGGATGCCGGTTGCGCGGGTGGTTGCGGGCCGCGCGCTCGTTGCCGCGCCGGTAGTTGCCGGTGAGCCGGGCCATGAGCTGCTGCGGGTCCTCCGCCTCGACGTCGACGAGGAAGTCGGCCGCCCGCCGTCCGCGCAGGACGGCGGCCCTTCCACCGTGGTGGGTGATGACGACCTCGGCACCGCGCACGGTGTAGTCGAAGCCTTCGGGTCCGGGCATGCGCCAAGGCTAGGTCGGCTCCGGCGGGTCGGCGAGCGAGTTGTTCGCGAGCCTTCCCTCGCGGCGGGGTCGACCGACGGTCAGCCCGGGTCGGGCAGGAGCGAGATCTTCTGCCAGATCTTCTGGCTCATGTGCGACGTCACGGTCTCGATCTCGCTGACCGTTCCGAGCACCACCGGGTCGGAGGTCCGCTCCGCACACAGGGCAGCGGTCTTCGCGATCAGGGAGACCAGCTCGCTGCAGTAGTCGAGGTAGTAGTGCAGCTGCTCGGCGTTCATGATCGGCCGCGCGGGGCTGAACGAGGTGGGGTGGTACTGGGCCCGGGTCTGCTCGGGGTCCTTGTCGAGCTGGTGCATGTCGACGACGTGGGCCAACGAGCGCAACCGGTGGAGCAGGTCGAGCAGGGTCCGCCGCTCCAGCCGTTCTGGCAGCGCCCAGAGGAAGAACACGGCTATCGAGCCGAAGATGAGGTCGTTGACGGTGGTCTCGATGATCGGCAGCCAGTCGACCGAGCTGTCGGTGCCGTTCATGACCGGGTCGCGCAGGGCGAGCGCGAGGGTGCCGACCGCCACGACCACGATGACGGCGCTCGCGACTCGAGCGGCCCAGCGGATGTGTCGCCGGCGTGACTTCGAGGCCTCGAAGCCCTCGTGGATCTGGGGGACGGCGGTCTGCAGCAGGTGCGCGGCATCGCCGAGCCGGCGGTCAGGGAACCGGGCCCGGATGCGCGCCTCCAGACGCGCGACGGTCTGCTCCACGTACACCGAGTCCAGCCTCGGGGCGAGGTCGCCGCTCATTGCCGAGACGGTAGTCCTGATGCCGCGCCACGTCGCCTGTTCCCCGCGGAACCGGCCCGACCGCGTGCGGTCCTCAGCCCAGGTAGACGCGCACCAGGGTCTCGACCGCCTCGTCGACGTCCCACTGCAGGGTGGCCGGTCCCACGGTGAGCTCGGTCCACGACCACCCCGGTGCGTCGGAGGCGGACCACGGCGGCGAGAGCCGCACCTGGTCCCGCTCCATCGCGACGACCCGGCGCTCGTCGAGGTCGGCCGCGTCGCGCTCGACGTGGATCCGGAACGCGTTGGTGTGTGGCGGTTGGGGCGTGACCCGGATGCCGGCCGCCTCCAGCCGCTGCGCCAGCAGCACGGCCCGCTCGTGGTACTCGGCCATGCGGGGCAGCTCCCGGTCGAGGCCCCGCAGGCCCGCGACGGCGTACGGCATCAGACTGAACAGGGTGCCGCCCATCCGGGTACGCCAGACACGCGCCTGCGCGACCTCGTCCTCCGGCCCGGCCACGACCGCACCGGCCAGGCCACCCAGACCCTTGTACAGCGACACGTAGACGCTGTCGGCCAGCGCCGCGACCTCGGCCGGGGTGTGGCCCAGCCCGGGCGCCGACTCCCAGATCCGCGCCCCGTCCAGGTGCAGCGGGACACCGCGCTCGCGGCAGGCCCGCGAGAATGCCACGAGCTCGTCCCAGGTCGGAAGGAGGTGGCCGGCATCGCGAAGCGGCAGCTCGAGCAGCACCGCACCCAGGACTCCCGGGATCGCGGTGAGGTGCTCGGCCAGTGGCACGGTCGGGCCGTCGGTGAGCAGGGCGAAGTCGAAACCGTGCAGGAGGCGCGGCCCGTCGCCCTCGTGGCGCAGGAGGTGGGACAGGCCTGGGATGGCGACGCGGCGGGAGCCGCTCGTGTCGCACCAGACCCGCAGCATCGACTGCTGGGCCATGACCCCGCTCGGGAACATCGCCGCGGCCGGCATGCCCAGCAGGTCGGCGACCCGGCGCTCGAGGGCCGCGACCGGGCCGTGCTCGCCGTAGCGGTCCCAGGCGCGGGGGTCGGCGAGGGAGGCCGCGACGTCCGCGAGCACGCCCAGCTCCTCCGCCGGGGTCGGGAGCAGGACCCCGGGGACCGAGCGGGTGAGCCCCCGCTCGGCGGCGCGGGCGCGCTCGGCGTGGGTGAGGGGGTGCTGGGGGACCTCGGCCATGGGGTCATCCTCCACGTCGCGGGCGACGAGCGCACCGGCGCGGCCGCAGGCGTGCCGCGGGGCCCTACCGTGGGGATGGCGTCGGCGGGTCCCCGTGCGACCCGAGCGAGAGGTCGGCCGATGAGCAGGCGCTTCGAGGAGCTGGACTGGCAGAACACCGACATGGGCGAGATCAGCCTGCGTCGGCGGCTCGACCGGACGCTCGACGTGGACGTCTACGAGGTCAAGCTCGGCGACGAGTTCCTCATGTCGAGCATGTTCCCGGTCGCGGAGATCGAGCTGGCCCGCCGGGGACTGGCCGCCTGCGCCGCGAGCGAGCTGGACGTCGTGGTGGGCGGGCTGGGGCTCGGGTACACCGCGGTGACGGCGCTCGAGGAGCCACGCGTGCGCTCGCTGGTGGTGGTGGAGGCCCTCGCCCCCGTGATCGACTGGCACGAGCGCCATCTGCTGCCCGACGCCGCACCCCTCGTCAGCGACACGCGGGCCCGACTCGTGCGGGGCGACTTCTTCGCCCTCGCCCGGGGGACCGGGCCGTTCGGGCCGCAGGGCCCGCGCCGCGTCCACGCGGTGCTCCTCGACATCGATCACACACCGAGGCACGTGCTGCACCCCAGCCACGCGGCGTTCTACACCCCTGAGGGTCTGCAGGCGCTGCGCGACCACCTGCACCCCGACGGTGTCTTCGCGCTGTGGTCCGACGACCCCCCGGACGGCGACTTCATGGCACTGCTCCGTGCCGGGTTCGGTTCTGCTGAGGCGCGAGTCGTCGCCTTCGCGAACCCCCTCACGGGTGGTACCTCGTCGAACACCGTCTACGTCGCGGTGGGAGGTCGCGACGGCGAAGGGCGGTGACCGCGGGCAGCCGCCCGGCGGGCGCTGCCGCCCGGAGGGTCGACGAGGAGGTCGACGACGAGCGCAGTCCACCCGGTCTGGTGCATGGCCCCGAGCCCGGCGCCGTCGTCGCCGTGGAAGTACTCGAAGAAGAGCAGGTTGTCCTTCCAGGCGGGGTCCTCCTGCAGCCGTCGTACGGCACCGAAGACCGGGCGGCGTCCCCGGCCGTCGGGCAGCCAGATGGCGAGGATCCGGTCGGCCAGGTCCTGCGCGATCTCGCCGAACGTGTGCCGGGTGCCGGCGCCGGTGGGGTACTCGATGGTGAAGTCGTCGCCGAGGAACTTCTGCCAGAGCACGAACTGGCGGATCGCGAGGTAGTTCAACGGCAGCCACACCGGCCCGCGCCAGTTGGAGTTGCCCCCGAACATCGCCGTGGTCGACTCGGCCGGCTGGTAGTCGATCGTCGCGCCCGGCATCCCGGGAATCGAGTACGGGTTCCCCTGGTAGCGCTTCGAGACCGAGCGCAGCCCGTGCGGTGACAGGAAGGCGGCCTCGTCGAAGAACTCCCTCAGGGCCACCGTGACGTCGTCCGGGTGCAGCACCGAGACGAGCACGGTCTCCCGGCCGTCCAGCTCGCGGACCAGCCCGGTGACGACGCCACCCTCCCGGGCCCAGGCATCCCGGATGCGGGCGAACCCCTTCCCGAGCCGGTCGGCGAACGCCGCCTGGGGGCGGGGCAGGCCGACGGCCGGGAGCAGGGGGATGAGGCCGGCGATCGAGCGCACCCTGACCGTCGTGAACTCGCCCGACGGGTGGACCAGCCGGTCGTAGAAGAAAGCGTCCGCGTCGTCGAACAGCCCCTGCCGCTCCAGGGCCCGCCGGATCTGGAGGAACTGCTCGAGGAACTTGACCACCATGTCGTCGTAGACCGGGTTCTCCTGCGCGAGCTCGACCGCGATGACGAGCATGGACATCGCGTAGTACGCCATCCACGCCGTGCCGTCGGCCTGCTCCAGGCGTACGCCGTCGGCCAGGTTCGAACGGTCCAGCGGGCTGATGTTGTCCAGGCCGAGGAAGCCGCCACCGAAGACGTTGTTGCCGTCGGCGTCCTCGCGGTTGAGCCACCAGGTGAAGTTGACGAGCAGCTTCTGGAAGACCCGCTCGAGGAACTCGCGGTCGCAAGAACCGTCGATGGCGTACACCCGCAGCGCCGCCAGCACGTGGATGGGCGGGTTGACGTCGTCGAAGTTCCACTCGTAGGCCGGGAGGGCGCCGTTGGGGTGCTGGAACCACTCGCGAAGCAGCACCAGCATCTGGTACTTCGCGAACGCCGGGTCCAGGTGGGCCCACGCGATCGCGTGGAAGCCCAGGTCCCAGGCGGCGAACCACGGGTACTCCCACGGGTCCGGCATGGCGAGCACGTCGAAGGAGTCCAAGTGTCGCCAGGCCTCGTTGCGAGCGGTCCGGCGCGACTCCGGTGGCGGTGGCTGGCCCGGGTCGCCGTCGAGCCATCGCGCGACGTCGTAGGGGTAGATCTGCTTGCTCCAGACCAGCCCGGCACTGGCCTGACGAAGCACTCGGAGCTGCTCCGCAGACGTGCCCACTGGCGCGAGGGCCGCATAGAACTCGTCGGCGTCGCCCTCGCGAGCGGTGACCACCTCGTCGAAGGACCGTCCCGCCCAGGCCGGGTCGTCGGGTCGACCCGCGTCCGGTCGATGCAGCCGCAAGCGCATCTCGGCGGTGCCGCCGGCGGGCACGGTGACCCGGTGCCGAAGCGCGGCCTTGGAGCCGAACCCGCCGGGGTTGACCGTGGGGGCGCCGG
>DASQEZ010000255.1:0-8696 GCA_035633415.1 Ornithinibacter sp.
AGGTGGAGCGCGGACGGGGTGGGGGCGCGCGCGCGATAGGATCGTGGGAATCCCCATCCCCTCACGGGGGTGACGCGCGCCCGCGGCCGGGCGCCCGTGACCGAACATGACGAAAGCGACAAACCACCCGTGGCATCGACCAACGACCTCAAGAACGGCCTCGTCCTCAACATCGAGGGCCAGCTGTGGACCGTGGTGGAGTTCCAGCACGTCAAGCCCGGCAAGGGCCCGGCCTTCGTGCGCACCAAGCTGAAGAACGTCATGAGCGGCAAGGTCGTCGACAAGACCTTCAACGCCGGCGTCAAGGTGGAGACGGCCAGCGTCGACAAGCGCAACATGCAGTACCTCTACAACGACGGCACCGACTTCATCTTCATGGACGGCGACACGTTCGACCAGATCCCGGTGCGGCCCGAGACCGTCGGCGACGCCGCGAAGTACCTGCTGGAGAACCAGGACGTCGTCGTCGCCCGCCACGAGGGCAACGTGCTGTTCATCGAGCTGCCGGCCTCGGTCGTCCTCGAGATCACCTACACCGAGCCGGGCCTGCAGGGTGACCGCTCCACCGGCGGCACCAAGCCGGCGACCGTCGAGACCGGCGCCGAGGTGGCCGTACCGCTGTTCCTCGAGACCGGCACCAGGATCAAGGTCGACACCCGCGACGGGTCCTACCTCGGCCGGGTCAGCTGACCCGTGGCCGCCCGCACCAAGGCCCGCAAGCGTGCCCTCGACCTGCTCTTCGAGGCCGAGCAGCGTGGGGTCGACGCCGCCGACCTGCTTCGTGAGCGGCTCGCGGCCCCGGTGACCGAGGCGCCCCTGTCGGAGTTCACCGCCGACCTGGTCATGGGGGTCGTCGACCACTGGGGGCAGGTCGACGAGCTCATCACGACGTACTCGCAGGGCTGGACGCTGCAGCGGATGCCGGCCGTGGACCGCGCGATCCTTCGGCTGGGTGCCTACGAGGTGCTGTTCTCGACCGACGTGCCCGAGCCGGTCGCGATCAGCGAGTGGGTGGGCCTGGCGACCGAGCTGTCGACCGACGACAGCCCGCGCTTCGTCAACGGGCTGCTGGCCCGGCTCGTCGAGGTCAAGCCCACCCTCGCCTGAGAAGCGGCTGAGCGAGAGGTCGGCACGAGGCCGCTCCTGACGGCCGAATTGCGTCGCACACGCACGGCTCGCCGCCACCGACAGGTATCCTCGGCAGGGTTCGGCAAGGGGAACCGGGGCACGCATGGTGCCTCGTCCGGTAGCGCTTCGCGAGGCGCTCGACCCACAAGGTACCCATGACTCTCAGCACGAACCGCCTCCTGACGTCCGTGGCATCCGTGGCCCTCGTGGTCGGCACGGCCTTCGGGGGGATGTCCACGGCCTCGGCGGGCACCGTCGACTGCGCGAGCTTCCGGTCCGAGGTCACCCAGCTCGTCAAGCCCAGCAGCGCGGCGAACCTGCTGACCCGCTCGCCGGACGAGGCTGCGCGCGCCAAGGCGATCTACGGGTTCACCGAGGACCGCGGGGTCGTGGCCAGGGTCGCCGCCGTGCCCGGCGCAGGCCTGACCCGGGTCTGGCGCATGTACCGGTCGGGTGACTTCGTGTGGGCCACCGAGGGTGCCGACGCGGACGCCTTCCTGGCCGCCGGCTACCGGCGCCACTTCGTCGAGTTCTACGCCTCGCCCACACCACAGAGCTGCCTGCGCGCCGTGAACCGCCTCGAGCGCGGCGGCATCCACCGGGTCGCCACAGGGAGCCAGACCGCTGCCCTGGTCAAGGCCGGCTGGGTGAGTCGCGGCACCAGCTTCTACGCCGCCGTCGGCAAGGCACCGACCGCACCGGCAAGGCCGCCGGTCGTCCCGCCGCCGCCGGTCGTCCAGCCGCCGCCGGTGATCCGGCCCCAGCCCCCGGGCGCCACCGACACGAAGTTCTCCGTGGCGGTCATCCCGGACACCCAGGACGAGACGAGCTCGACCTCCGGGACCAGGTTCTCCAACCGGGTCGGGTGGCTGGTGGCCAACAGGGCCGACCTCGACCTGCGCTACGCGATCCAGATCGGTGACCTGAGCAGCTGGGGCCACGTGACGCCGGCCCAGTTCGAGAAGGCCAGCACCGAGATCAAGCCCCTGGAAGCCGTCATCCCGTGGAGCGTGGCGGCCGGCAACCACGACACCGGGGCGGTCTGCGCCGGTGGCTCCGCCTGTCCGGGCGCGAAGGCCAGTGTGACCGTGCGGGACCTGTCGACGTTCAACCGCTACTTCCCGCCGTCGCGCTTCGGCAACCTGCGCGGCACCTACGAGCCGAACAGGTCCGAGAACTCCTACGCCACCTTCTCCGCAGGGGGCAAGGAGTGGCTCGTGCTCACCCTGGAGCTGTGGGCGCGTCCCGAGGTCGTGGCGTGGGCGAACGGGGTCGTCGCGGCCAACCCGAGCCGCAACGTCATCATCAACACGCACGCCTACCTGGAGGCCGACGGGTCGATCAGCGCCAGCAACGGCGGCTACGGGTCGACCTCGCCCCGCTACCTGTTCGACAACCTGGTCAAGGTGCACCCGAACATCAAGATGGTCCTGTCCGGCCACGTCGGCCAGGCGGCAGTGCGCACCGACACCGGTGTCTCCGGAAACAAGGTGGTCTCCTTCCTCCAGGCCTTCCACAGCGGCACGAACCCGGTGCGGCTGGTGGAGATCGACACGGCCGCGGGCACGGTGAACTCGCGGGTCTACGCCCCGCAGAGCAACACGAGCTACCCGCAGTACACGACGTCGACCACCGGCATCAGCTTCCGCTGAAGCGGGCACCACGAATGCGCCGCGACGCTCAGGAGCTGCGAACCTCGAGCGCGTCCCAGTAGATGGTGACCGGTCGGCCACCGGCGGAGCCGTGGCTGTAGGCGTAGAGCCCGGGCGAGCCCGCGCGCTGCAGGCTCGCGGTGCCGTCGGTGGCAGCGAGCCACCAGGTCGTCGGCTCGGGGGTGCCCCCGGCCCACACCTTGGCCTGCAGGCTGCTGCTCGTCCCCTGCCCTGACACCCGCAACCGCACGAGCAGGGCACGACCGGTCGGGACGCGCACGGTCGGGTGCGCCGCCGAGGCGAGCACCGTCTCGACGTTGTTCACCCGCCGCACGAGCCAGGCGGCCACCGAGCCGTCGGCCGCGGTGCGCACCTTGACGCGGTAGTCGCTGTTCGACCCGACGGCCCGGCCGATGACGGCGTTGTAGTGACCGACGGCATCCGGAACGCTGTCGGCGGAGGTCGCCACGGTGACGTCGGTGGTCGTGAGCCGCAGCGCGTCCAGCCTCGCCTCGAAGCCGTCGCCGGCCCGCAGCCGCATCTGACCGCCGCCTCCGGCGGTCGAGAACTGCCCGGCGCCGGCAGGAATGGTCCAGGCGCCACCGAGGTCGGCGCTGCCCCAGCCCCCGCCCACCGTCCGGGTGAACTTGTCCCGCCCGGCCACGGAGCCTGCAGCGGGCGGCGGCGGGTTCGTGGGCGGCGGTGGGTTGGTGGGGGGCGGCGGGGGGTTGGTCGGCGGTGGCGTGACCGCGCCACCGTCGACCCAGGCGCCCAGGTGTCGGACCCCGGCTGCCTTGCCGGCGTGCGCGGCCACGTCCGCGGGCAGGGGAAGGGCGACCTGGTCGGTGACGGCGTGCACGGCCGAGCTCAGCACCCCCGACGGGCTCACGACCACGGTGCCGACGTACTCGCGACCCCGGGCCTCGCGACCGGTGGCGGCCCGGAAGGAGTCCAGGGTGGTGTGGACCGAGGGGCTGCTCGCTCCTCGCGACCAGATGGCGAGCCACTGGGGTCGGCTGGAGGAGGCCCGGTTGTAGATGTTGCCGTTGGTGAAGATCCGCATCGCCTCACCGCTCTCGCGGTTGCTGTAGTCCTCCACGCACAGCACGCAGTTGGCCGAGCCGGCCGGCAGCCCGATGACGTTGTTGTTGAGCTCGACGTCCTGGAGTTCCCAGGGCATCTCGGGGTCGGGGAAGGGCACTCGTGGGTCGACGGCCGGGTCGGAGCGGTTGGTGTTGCGGCGGCTGTCCTGCGCGAGCCAGATCGAGCGGGCGTTGCCGATGAAGGTGTTGTTCCAGATCTTGACGTTGCTGACGTTGTTGACCTTGATGCCGTCGAGGGTGTTGCCGAGGAACATCGAGTCCACGACCAGGGCGCGGGCGGAGATCTCCAGGAAGAGGCCGTCGCCGGAGTTGCGGTTGAAGTCACTGCGTCGCACGACGGTGTTGTAGACGGACATGTCGGTCCAGAAGCCGTGGCCGAAGTTGTCCACGAAGGCGCTCTCGGTGACCGTGACGCCGCGCGTCTGACCGATCTTGACCCCTCCGGAGACCGGCGCCACGTTGAACCGCTCGGCGTTGTTGTGGCTCGCCCGCACGCGGTGGTAGGCGATGTTGTCGGCGAACCGGTTGTGGAAGCCGAGCATCCCCGACCACTCGACGGTCACGTCGGTGATCCGTGCGTCCCTCGCGAGGACGCTGACCCCGGTGGTCGCCATCTCGGAGACGACGACGTTCTCGAGCACGGCGTGGGGTTGTTCCAGCACGACTGCGGCCAGGTGCCACACCGATGGTGCGTACCGACGGATGCCGATGCCACGCAGCACGACGCCCGGGGCTCGCACGCTCAGGGCCTGCGCGAGCACGCTCGCGCGGACCTCCTTGCCGGTCGGGTCGGAGCCGACGTAGAGCCTCGAGGTGGCCTCGTCGAGGTAGAAGCCGCCGGCACCCACCTCCGCCAGCGTCCTCTTCTGGGCCTGCCGGGCCCCGCTGATCCAGACCTGGTCGGGGTGCGCGGCCATCGGGGCCGCGGGGTTGACGAACTGCCAGTTGGCGTTCGTGGAGTCGGGCGCCCCCCGGGTGTAGGTGGGGCTGTGGTCGAACCGCGTGGTCCACCCGTCCCGCCGCCACCGCGTCCCGTCCTTGACCCAGCCCGTGACCGCGCTGCTGCCGTCGAGCCAGACCTCCTCCCCGGGGGCGTTCTGGATCGTCACGGTCTTGTTCAGGACGAGGTACTCCGTGTACGAGCCCCCCCGCAGCACGACGGTCCCGGAGCTGGGGGCGAGCGCCACGGCCCGGGCCAGGGTGCGCACCGGCGCTCCCGAGGACCCCGGCGCGGAGTCGGAGCCCCACGGGGCGGCGAACACCGCGTTGGCCGGTGCAGCGTAGGAGGCCGTGCCCACCCGGGCCGAGCCGGCAGCGTCGGAACCTCGTCCGGCCGCGGCCGCATCCGGTGCGGCGACGGTCATGCTGAGGGCCGAGGCGACCAGCGTCGCCGTCAGCACCAGCGCGAGCGGGCGGGAACGCAGGGCTGTTCGTCGACGCATCTGCGGGAACCTAGCACCGGGAAACCGGCCAGGACGTGACAGTGACGGGCGGATCGTCGGGCGGACGACCGGCGGGCCCGAGCCGCGGCGGTCCTCACTCCTCCAGGCGGAAGCCGATCTTGAGGCCGACCTGGTAGTGCGCCACCGCGCCGTCCTCGAGGTGGCCGCGGATCTCGGTCACCTCGAACCAGTCCAGCCCGCGCACCGTCGTCGACGCCCGGGCCACGGCCGACGAGATCGCCTCGTCGATCGACGCGGTCGACGTGCCGACGACCTCGGTGATGCCGTACGTGTGTGCCATGACGCTCACCCTTCCTCCGCAGGGCACCCGGTGGCGCCCCTTCGGGCGATGATCCTCGGGTCGGCGTCGCTCGGCCACCCCCACCACCCTGGGCCGGCGGCAGAGTGCCGCGTGCAGGGAACGTGGGTGAAGTCCTTCGTCTGGGCGACGGTCTTCACCCACGTTCGGGTCAGCCGGCGGCGGCGAAGACGACCTCGGGCCACGGTGAGCTGGCCAGCCAGCGGCGGCGGGTCTCGGCGTCGGCGTCCTTGGGTGGGAACAGCGGCTGGGCGCCGGGCACCCCGCTCGGGGCGGCGGGTCGCGGGGACGCGTCGGTACACAGGGCACCGCGGGGGTCGGTCGTGGCGGGATCCTGCACGGTGGGCCTCCTTCGCGGCGTCGTGCGTGGGCGTGTCCTCGCCACCCAGTGCATCACATTGTGTTGGGTCATGCATAGGTCAACGTTATGGATGTCTCGCGATCCGGACCCTGCTCACCCACGCCCGGGGGGTCGCCCCCGTCCGCCGCGCGAGCCGCCTGCGCCCCGGCGCGGACCACCCCGTACAGTGGGGCCCGCACCGACATCCTTTAACGACCTGTCCCGTGAGGCAGGGAAGGAGGTCCGCGTTCATGACGCGCGCCGACACCACCGTGCCCCCAGGGCACCCCCTCGACCCGTCCGGTCGTACCGTCCTCACCGCCAGCGACGTGTCCCGGGCCCTGCGCCGCATCGCGCACGAGATCCTCGAGCACAACAAGGGCGCCGACGACCTCGTGCTGCTCGGCATCCCCAGCCGTGGCGTCGAGCTCGCAGCCCGCCTCGTGGCCCTGGTCCGCGAGGTCGAGGGTGCCGAGGTGCCCATGGGCAGCCTCGACATCACGATGCACCGCGACGACCTGCGCTCCCAGCCGACCCGGGCCCCGATGCACACCGAGATCCCGCCGGGTGGCATCGACGACAAGGTCGTCGTCCTCGTCGACGACGTGCTGTACTCCGGGCGCACGATCAGGGCTGCGCTCGACGCCCTGTCCGACCTGGGCCGCCCGCGCGCCGTCCGCCTGGCGGTGCTCGTCGACCGTGGCCACCGCGAGCTGCCGATCCGGGCCGACCACGTCGGAAAGAACCTCCCGACCAGCCACAGCGAGAAGGTCCAGGTGCGCCTGGCCGGCTTCGACGGCATCGAGGACGTCGTGCGCATCGCCGGGGGGGACGCCCGATGAACCGCCACCTGCTCTCCAGCGCCGACCTCACCCGTGACGACGTGCTGATGCTGCTCGCGACCGCCTCCGAGATGCACGAGGTGCAGCGCCGCGACGTCAAGAAGCTGCCCACGCTGCGCGGCCGCACGGTGATCAACCTCTTCTTCGAGGACTCCACCCGCACCCGGTCCAGCTTCGAGATCGCCGGCAAGTGGATGAGCGCCGACACGATCAACATCACCGGCAAGGGCTCCTCGGCCAGCAAGGGCGAGTCGCTGCGCGACACCGTGCGCACCATCGACGCGATGTCGGTCGACGCGATCGTCATCCGGCACATGGCCAGCGGCGCCGCGCACCAGGTGTCGCAGTGGGTCGACGCGAGCGTCGTCAACGCCGGCGACGGCACCCACGAGCACCCCACCCAGGCCCTGCTCGACGCCTACACGATGGGGCAGCGGCTCGGGAACCTCGACGGCGCGCGGGTCGCCATCGTGGGCGACCTCACCCACAGCCGGGTCTTCCGCTCCAACGCGATCACGCTGCGGACCCTCGGCGCGCACGTCACGCTCGTCGCCCCGCCGACCCTGATGCCGAGCGGCATCGGCCCGTGGGCCGCCACCGACGGCCTCGAGCTGACCGACGACCTCGACGCGGTGCTCGCCTCCGGCCCGGACGCCGTGATGATGCTGCGCGTGCAGCGCGAGCGGATGAGCGGTGGCTTCTTCCCGACCGCCCGCGAGTACACCGTGGGCTTCGGCCTGACCCGTGAGCGCCTGCGCGCGCTCTCCGACGCGAACCCGGAGGCCGTCATCTGCCACCCCGGCCCGATGAACCGCGGCCTCGAGATCAGTGCCGACGCCGCGGACGCCGCCCAGAGCCTCGTGCTCGACCAGGTCTCGGCGGGGGTGGCAGTGCGGATGTCCGTGCTCTACCACCTGCTCGCCGGAGAGGGGGCGGCCGCATGAGCGCCCTGATCCTCACCGGGCCCACCTGGTACGCGGCCGACGGCACCGCCCAGACCGGCGACGTCCTGATCCGCGACGGCGTCGTTGCGCAGGTCGGCACCGTCGCGGCACCGGCCGACGCCGAGCGGGTGGATGCCGACGGGCTCACCCTGCTGCCCGGTTTCGTCGACCTGCACACCCACCTGCGCGAGCCGGGCCGAGAGGACGCCGAGACCATCGCCTCGGGCTCACGGGCCGCCGCGGTCGGGGGCTTCACCGCCGTGCTCGCGATGGCGAACACCAACCCGGTCACCGACACCGCCGAGGCGGCCGAGCGCATCCTCGACCTCGGCCGCACCGCCGGCCTCGTCGACGTCGTGCCGGTCGGTGCGGTCACCAAGGGGCTCCAGGGCGCCGAGCTCGCCGAGCTCGGACTCATGCACCGCTCCCGAGCCGACGTGTCGGTCTTCTCCGACGACGGCCACTGCGTCGCCGACGGCAGGGTGATGCGCCGGGCGCTGGAGTACGTGCGCGCCTTCGGCGGCGTCGTGTCGCAGCACAGCCAGGACCCCAACCTGGCGGGGCCGCAGGCCTGCTGCCACGAGGGCGAGGTCTCCGGCCGGCTCGGGCTGCCCGGCTGGCCGCCCGTCGCCGAGGCCAGCATCATCGCCCGCGACGCCCTGCTCGCCGAGCACACCCGCTCCCGGGTGCACGTCGCGCACGTCAGCACCGCGGAGGGTCTCGACGTCGTGCGCTGGGCCAAGGCGCGTGGCATCGCGATGACGGCGGAGGTGACCCCGCACCACCTGGCCCTGGGCACCGACCTGCTGGCCGGCTACGACCCGGTCTACAAGGTCAACCCGCCGCTGCGCCCCAGCGAGGACCGCGAGGCGCTGGTCGAGGGCCTGCTCGACGGCACCATCGACGCCGTCGCCACCGACCACGCG
>DASQEZ010000256.1:0-24865 GCA_035633415.1 Ornithinibacter sp.
TCCCGTCCCGATCCGGCTCGGTCGCGCCCTGTTCGAGGCCGTCGACCGCGGCGGCCGCGAGGTCGCGGACGAACGAGGCCTCGGCGAGGCAGCCCACCGGCCGGTGTCCGTCCTGCCCACCCAGCCATCCGACCACGACCCCGTCGGACCCGACGCTGAGCAGGTCCTCGCTCCCGTGGCCGTGGACGAACCGCACGAGCACCGGCAGCTCGGCCGCCGGGTCGACCGGCTCCGGCGGCAGCGCAGCACAGGCCGCCACGGCGGTAAGTGCCGCAGCCAGGCCGCCCACAGATGCCAGCGCCCTCGTGCGCGTGATCACTCCAGGTCGACGCCGGCGCGCACCGGTTCGTTCCGCACGGCGCTCGTCAGCGGACGGGGAGGCCGTCGCTCCGCAACGCGGCCTTGACCTCGCCGATGGTCAGCTCGCCGAAGTGGAAGACGCTGGCGGCGAGCACGGCATCCGCCCCGGCCCGCACCGCCGGGGCGAAGTCGCCCACCGCTCCGGCGCCGCCGCTGGCGATGACCGGGACGGTCACCTCGGCGCGCACGAGGCGGATCAGCTCGAGGTCGAACCCGTCCTTGGTGCCGTCGGCGTCCATCGAGTTGAGCAGGATCTCACCGGCCCCGAGGTCCTGGGCCCGGACGCACCACTCGACCGCGTCGATGCCGGTACGCGTCCGACCCCCGTGGGTCGTCACCTCGAACCCGCCAGTGGGCCGCCCCGACCCGTCGCGGCGCCGGCGGACGTCGGCGGAGAGCACCAGCACCTGGGCCCCGAACCGGTCGGCCGTCTCGGCGATCAGCTCGGGCCGCGCGATGGCGGCGGTGTTCACCCCGACCTTGTCGGCGCCGGCGCGCAGCAGCCGGTCGACGTCGTCGACGGTGCGCACCCCTCCCCCGACGGTCAGCGGGATGAAGACCTCCTCGGCCGTGCGCGCCACGACGTCGAACATCGTGGCGCGGTCGCCGCTGCTCGCGGTGACGTCGAGGAAGGTCAGCTCGTCGGCCCCCTGCTCGCCGTAGCGGCGGGCCAGCGCGACCGGGTCACCGGCATCGCGCAGGTTGACGAAGTTGACGCCCTTGACGACCCGGCCGTCGTCGACGTCGAGGCACGGGATGACGCGGACCGCCACGGACATGCGCCCAATCTAGCCAGCACTAGAGTCGCGCCCATGTCCCACCCGCCGGTCGAGCAGCCCGGGCGCCTCGAGCACGCCGACCCTGAGCAGGTGACCGAGGTCGTCGAGGCCGCCCGGGCGGCCTCGCCAGCCGTCGGCGCGACCGTCGTCGTCGCCGTCGACGGTCGCAGCGGCTCGGGCAAGACCCTGCTCGGCACCGCCGTGGCGCAGCAGCTCGGTTGCCCGGTCGTGCACCTCGACGAGATCTACCCGGGGTGGGACGGGCTCGAGGCCGGAGTCGCCCTGGTGACCGGGCACGTGCTCGAGCCTCTCGCGCGAGGAGAGCGGGCGGCCTACCCGCGATGGGACTGGATGCGGTCCCGACCGGGTCGCACCATCCCCGTGGACGCCGCGAGCCACCTCGTGCTGGAAGGCTGCGGTGCGCTGGTGCCGCCGGCCGCGGCGTTCGCGACGGTACGGGTGTGGGTCGACGCGCCGACCGAGGTGCGCAAGGAGCGGGCCCTCTCGCGTGACGGTGAGACCTACGCGCCGCACTGGGAACGCTGGGCCGCCCAGGAGGACGCCGTCTATGCGGCGGCACGACCCTGGGCCTGCGCCGATCTCGTGCTGCGCACGGTGACCACGTGAAGGTCGACGCCCTGCGCCCCGAGGTGCAGCGCCGGCTGGGCAGGCTGCGCACCCGGTGGGTGTTCCTCGTCCAGATCGGCGTCGGCGTGCTGGTGGCGTGGCTCGTCGCGAGCCGGCTGCTCGGGCACGCCAACCCGTTCTTCGCGCCGGTCACCGCGATCCTCTGCCTCGGCCTGACCTACGGCCAGCGGCTGCGGCGCATCGTCGAGGTCACGGTCGGGGTCGCCATCGGCGTGCTCGTCGGCGACCTCATCGTCACCGTGCTCGGCGCCGGGCCGTGGCAGATGGCGCTCGTCGTCGTGCTGGCGATGGCCATCGCGATCGTCGTGTCGTCGGGGCAGCTGCTCGTGATCCAGGCGGGCGTGCAGTCGGTGTTCATCGTCGCCCTCGTCGCGAGCCAGAGCGCGGCCTTCTCCCGGTGGCTCGACGCCGTGGTCGGTGGTGTGGTGGCCCTGGTCATCGGGGTGGTCGCGCCGACGTCGCCGGTGCGGCGCCCCCGGGCCGAGGCGGCGCGCACCGTCCGCGCGGTCGCCTCCACGCTGCGCGACGTCGTCGCCGCGCTGCGCCGCGGCGACCGGGTGCTGGCGTCGGCGGCCCTCGAGGGTGCCCGCTCGCTCGAGGGCCAGCTGGGTGAGCTGCGCACCGCCGCGGCCGAGGGCGTTGCCGTCGTGCGACAGTCGCCGCTGCTGCGCGGGCACGGGGCCGCCGCCCAGGCCGCGTCGGCGCTCGTCGTGCCGCTCGACCACTGCGTGCGCAACCTGCGCGTGCTGGCCCGGCGGGCCTCCGTCGCGGTGGCGCGCCGCGAGCCCGTGCCCGACCGCTACGTCGACCTCGTCGAGGCGCTCGCCGACGCCGCCGAGGACCTCGCCCGGGTGCTCGACGAGCACGCGACGCCATCGGCCGCCCGCCGGGTGCTCGAGCGCGTCGCCGGCCTGTCGGCCCGGGTGGACCCGGCCGCCGGCCTGTCCGCCGAGATGATCCGCGGACAGGTGCGCTCGATGGTCGTCGACCTGCTCGTCGTGGCCGGCCTCGACGACGACGAGGCGTTGCAGCTGCTGCCCGAGTCCCACCTGCCGTGACCGCTCTGGAATGCTCGGGCCGGTGACCACGAGCCCGGATGCCGCCGTGTCGCGCCACCCGCACGGGGCCCCCACCTGGGCGGTGGTCACCTCGTTGGTGCTCGTGGCCGCCAACCTGCGCACGCTGATGGCCAGCCTGCCACCGCTCGCCCAGACCATCGGCGCCGACCTGGGCCTCAGCAGTGCGTGGATGGGCGTGCTCACCACGCTCCCCGTGCTGTGCATGGGGCTGCTCGCCCCGGTGGCCAACCAGGTCGCCCGCCGGGTCGGCACCGCGTCGGCGGTGGGGGGCGGCATCACCCTCGTACTCGTCGGGCTCGTGGTGCGGGGCCTCGGCGGAGGGCAGGTGTGGTCGCTCTACGCGGGCACCGTCGTCGCGGGTGCCGGCATCGCGCTGGCCGGCACCCTGCTTCCCGGGGTCGTCAAGACGGTCTTCCCCGCCCGGCGCTCGGGGCTGGGCACCGGCCTGACGATGGTGGCGATGATGGGGCTGGCCGCGGTCGCGTCGGCCGCCGCCGTGCCGCTCGCGCACGCCCTCGGCGGCTGGTCGTCCTCGCTGCTCGCGTGGGCACCACTCGCCGCGCTGGGCGTGCTCACCTGGGTGCCGATGGCGCGGGCGGTGCGCCGGCACGTGGTGCCCGATGCGCAGCCCACCGACGTGTCCCACGCCCTGCCGTGGGCGAGCCTGACGGCATGGCTGCTGGCCGGCTACCTGGCGGTGCAGTCGTGGCAGTTCTACTCCTCGCTCGCGTGGTTGGCCCCGACCTACGTCGCCACCGGCTGGACCGCTCGGGACGCCGGCCTGCTCATGGCCGTGTTCACCGGCGCCCAGCTGGTGTCGGGGCTGGTCGCCCCCGCCCTGCTGGACCACGTCCGAGACGCACGCGTGCTGCTCGTCGGGGCCACGGTGCTCGGTGGCTGCGGCGAGCTCGGCGTCTGGCTGGCGCCCGAGGCGCTGCCCTGGGCGTGGGCGCTGCTCCTCGGCGCCGGACAGGGCGCCTGCTTCGCGCTCGGGCTCGGTCTGCTCGTGCGCTACGCCACGACCCCCCGGGACAGTGCCCGGCTCACCGCGATGGCCTTCCTCGTCAGCTACACGGTCGCCTCGTTCGGACCCGCGACCATGGGTGCCGTCGAGGACGCGACCGGCAGCTTCGCGGTGCTGTGGGCACTGCTCGCGCTGGTCGCGGTGCCGCAGCTGCTGCTCGCGTTACGGCTGCGGCCGAGCCTGCCGCGCGTCGGGGCGGACCCGGCGCAGGACCCGGTCAGGGCCTGAGGTCGCGCAGCTGGCCGGTGTGCGCCGGCAGGTGCCGGGCCGCCTGGGTGTCGATGGCGAGGCGACCCCACGGCATCGCCGCGTCGAGCACGAGCTCGCCGTCGTGGAACAACCGGCACGTCACCGCCGTGGCGAGCTGGTCCTGCCCGAGCCGCGAGGTGGCGGCCATGGCCACCTCCGCCGCCTCCCGGCCACGGGCCACGAGGGCCGCGAGGTCGCCGGCGTCACCCGGGTCACCGGTCGCCACCCACCCGGTGAGCACCTGCGGGTCCTGGCAGGTGACGTTGCCGAAGGTCAGGTCGGTACGCCCGTGGACCAGCGCCTGGGCCACCGCCGTCATCGCGAGGTCGTTGATCGCCACGTGGGCGAGCACGCGGGCGGCGTCCCACTCCCCCGGCGGCGGCATCCCGAAACCCCCTCGCTCGGCTTCGGCGAAGAACGCCTGGTACGCGGCGGTGAGCGCGGTGAGGTCGGCGGCATCCGGTCGCGCGTCGGCGAGGTCGGCGAAGTGGTCGAGCACGTGCCCCCAGGCACCGGGGCCGACGTAGCCGTGCCGGCGGAGCAGGGCGCTCTCGCCGAACCGCTCCCAGCCGCGGTGCTCCAGCTCGACCCGGGTCCCTCCACCGTCGGATGCCGTGAAGCGCACCTCGACCTCGGACGCCTGGTCGGCGTCGCGGCCCGGGTGCCACGAGAGCACGAGCCGGTGCGGCGGGTCCCAGTCGACCACCTCGCCCCACACGCAGGTGCGGCCGTCGACCGCCCGCTCGACGAGGAGGCCGCTCTCGAAGGCGAGCCCACCGGCATCCGGACCGAACAGGCCGTGGGTCGGCAGCGGCCACCACGCCCCGATCTGGCGGGTGAACACCGCGAACGCCTCGTCGAGCGGGCGCGCGACGTGGGCCGAGCGCAGTACGGGCGGCGGGCCGGCCGAGGCGGGGCTCACGAGCGGGCCTCGCCCTCGGCGTGGGCCACGAAGGCGGCGAGGGCGTCGTCCCAGAAGCCGTCGACCCAGGCGCGCAGACCGGCCAGGCCGTCGAGGTCGACCCGATAGAGGCGACGGGTGCCCTGCGGTCGCACGCTGACCAGGCCCGCGTCGCGCAGCACCCGCAGGTGCTGGGAGACGGCGGGCTGGGTGACGTCGGTCGCGTCGGTCAGCTCGCGGACGCTGTGCTCGCCACGCCGCAGCAGCTCGAGCAGGGCGCGCCGGGTGGGGTCACCCAGCGCGTCGAGGACGCGTGCTTCATCGGCCATCACTTATCATAAGCACGCACCGATGGATGCCGTCAAGCGCGCGCGTCCCACTGCCGGTCGACGATCCGCGCGAGCCGCAGGGCCTCGTCGCGGGCGGCCGGGCCGTCGGCCCGCTGGATCGCCATCACGGCGAGCTCGTCACCGTCGTCGAGCTCGAGGGACACCCAGGGCGCACCGTCGGGAAAGCGCACCTCGATGACCTCGTCCCACGTCAGGGTGCGGGTGAGCAGGAGGTTGCGGACGGTGAGGCCGGCCTCGTCGGGCACGGCCCGGATGCTCGCGTACCGGCCGAGGAACGCGGCCAGGCCCAGGCCCAGGCCCACGAGGGCGAGCTGGTCGCCGACCTGCCAGTCCCCCCCGGCGCCCATGCCGATCGCGACCACCGTGCAGACCACGACGGCGACGACGGCCATGACCAGGGGCAGCACCCGGCCGCGCCGTGGCCGGAACGGGGCGTCCGGCTCCGTCGGGTGACGGGGCCGCCCCGCGCCCGGCTGCGTGGGGTCGCTCACAGCCGGCACGCGGTGATGTCGGTGACCAGGATCGCCCGGGCGCCGAGGTCGTAGAGCTCGTCCATGACCGCGTTGGTGCCCGAGCGCGGCACCATCGCGCGCACCGCGAACCAGTCGCGGTTCTGCAGGTGCGACACGGTCGGTGACTCCAGGCCCGGGGTGATGGCGCAGGCCCGGTCGACGAGGGTGGCCGGCACGTCGTAGTCGAGCATCACGTAGTGGCGGGCGGTGATCACGCCGAGCAGCCGGCGGCGCAGCACCTCGACCGCCGCCTTCTCCTCGCTCCCGTCGCGCCGGACGAGCACGGCCTCGCTGCGCAGGATCGGCTCGCCGAAGACCTCGAGGCCCTGCGAGCGCAGGGTCTGGCCGGTCTCGACGACGTCGGCGATCACGTCGGCGACGCCGAGGGTGATCGCCGTCTCGACGGCCCCGTCGAGGCGCACGACCGAGGCCGGGACGCCGTGGTCGGCGAGGTGCTTCTCGACCAGCCCCGGGTAGCTCGTGGCGACCCGGTGGCCGGCCACGTCGGCGAGGGCGGTCGCGGTGCCCGGGCGCGCGGCGTACCGGAAGGTCGACGCCCCGAAGCCCAGGCCCATCACCTCGACCGCGGCCGAGCCGGAGTCCAGCAGCAGGTCGCGGCCGGTGATGCCGCAGTCGACGGTGCCGGAGCCGACGTAGACCGCGATGTCGCGCGGGCGCAGGTAGAACAGCTCGACGCCGTTGTCGACGTCGTTGACGACGAGCTCCTTGAGGTCGCGCCTCGTGCGGTAGCCCGCCTCGCGGAGCATGGCGGCGGCGGGCTCGGACAGCGAGCCCTTGTTGGGGACGGCGATGCGCAGCATGGGTCGTGCTCTCCGGTCAGAGGTGCTTGTAGACGTCGTCGGGCGAGATGTCGGTGGCGAGCATGAGCACCTGGAGGTGGTAGATCAGCTGGCTGATCTCCTCGGCGGTGCGCTCGGTGCCCTCGTGCTCGGCCGCCATCCACACCTCGGCGGCCTCCTCGACGATCTTCTTGCCGATGGCGTGCACGCCCGCGTCCAGGGCCGCGACGGTCCCCGACCCGGCGGGTCGGGTGCGGGCCTTGTCGGCCAGCTCGGCATAAAGGTCGTCGAACGTCTTCACGAGGGCAAGGGTACGGGGGCGAGAGAGTGCTCCCTCGCCCCCGTCCGCCCTCGGGCGTCAGGCGACGCGGGCCGGCTGGTCGGCGCCCTCGGACTCGGCCGCTGCGGCTCGGGTCACCTTGACCCACTGGGTGAAGCCGTAGATGACGAACAGGCCGTAGAAGCTGTACATCACCGCGGTGGGAACGTAGCCGGTGGCGAAACCGAGCGGGACGCCGACGAGGTCGACGCCGATCCAGGCCAGCCAGAACTCGTTCCAACCCCGGGCCATCGCGTAGGTGGCGACGATCGAGCCGACGAAGATCCAGGCGTCGCACCAGTAGAACCACCACTGGGGCGTGAAGAACGGGTTCGGCGAGGCCTGCCACAGGGCCACGAAGACCTGGTGGACGATGACGGTTCCGACCAGCCAGACGGCGACCATGACGAGGCGTTCGCGCTGGGTCATCCAGCGGGGCACGATCGCCGGGGCGTCGCTCGCGGCTCCGACCGCCCGGCGGTGCTGCGCCCACCGGGTCCAGCCGTAGATGCTGACGATGATGAAGAAGACCTGTCGACCGGACTGGCCGTAGAGCGGGATCCGCTCATCGGCCCCGAAGGCGGCGCCGATGTAGACGAAGAACAGCATGATGTTGGCGACGATGCCGACCGGCCACGCCCACACGAGGCGCTTCATGCCGAGATAGGCGGAGGCGATGCCGATCGTCACACCGATCAGCTCGAGCCAGTGCAGCTCGTACTTGCCGATGGGGATGGCCGCGTCGATGACCTGCTGGAAGATGTTCTGCGACGCATCGGTGGCCGCGAGGAGGGTGTTCATCTGAGGTGTTCGTCCTTTGGGGTTCGTTGTGCTTCTCGGACGAACTCCGGGGACCGTGCACCACGGCTGCGCCGGGGGTCGACCGACCACCGGCACTTCCGTCGTACGTGCTGCCTACCATCCGGACTTTCACCGTCGGTCCAGGATTTCCACCTGGTCAACCGGCCGCTGGCTGCGGCCGGGTCGCGGACTGTCACCGCCGGCTCGGAGTTTCACCGACCCCGGAGCACGTGCACAGCAGTATGCCGCACGGCGGGTGTGCCCGTCCGTGGAGTCCGGCTGTGGGGTCCCTCACCCGGGTCCGGGCTCCCCGCCGTGCGGAAACCCCGTGGACCGGGCCGTGGCGCCGGTGCTGCACTGTGGGCGTGCGCTCCCCGACCCCCGAGCTCTTCCGCGGTCTCGCGCGCTCGTCGCCGTGGCGCTGGCGGGCGCTCGAGCTCGACCTGCACCGCCGCCCGCTGCACGGTCCGGAGCACACGGTGCACGCGAGCGTGGAGCGCGGGGTCGGCCTCGAGGTGTGCCTGGCCGACGGGGAGCGCCACCGGGACGCCGCGGCGCGCACCCGGGGCGGCTGGTTCGAGCCGGGCACGGACCGGCACGGCATCCGCGAGCTGCCGTTCGCGTGGGAGCTGCCCGTCGAGGTCGATGCCGACGGGTTCGTCGTACGCCGCCCGCCGGCCTCGACGAGCGATGACCCGATGTGGCAGGACTACCAGTGGGTGGCCATGCTCGACCCCGTCGAGCTCGCCGACGGCCGGGCCCGCACCCCGTCGGCCGACCTCGGCCCGGATGCGGGCCCGCCGCCCGCGCTCGACGTGCACCGCCTCGACGCCTCGGTGCGGCACGGACGGGAGACCTGGTGGGCGGAGGTGAGCCCGCGGGAGGACTACTCGCCGCGGTGCTCGTGCTGCCCGCTGCTGTTCGGGCGGGTCAGCGAGGAGCTCGAGACACTGGCCGGTGGGCCGTCCATGCTGGAGCGCCGGCCGGGCCTCGTGTACGCCACGGCCTACCTCGTCGCCCTCGACGTCGGCACCGGCGTGTGCGTCCACGTGGAGCACCTCGACGGCGACCACACCGGGCGCGGCTTCTCGGTGGAGATCCGGGCAGTGGACCCACCCGGTCGTTGACGGGCGGGGCGTCGAGGGGTCACGACACGCTGACGTCACGTCGATTCGGTCAGCGTGTCGTGACCCCTCGACGGGCTGAGGGGCGGCGACGAGTGCACGCTCGAGCCCGACGTTAGGGCCACCAGGTGCACCCGGTGGTGCGCGTGCCGCACCGCGGAACAGCAGCCGGCCGCCGGGTCAGCTCTCGACGACCAGACCCATCGCGGCGAGCAGCCCGGTCGCGCCCGCCGCCTCCACCCGCAGCCCCCGCACCCGGTTCTCGGACGGGTCGAACGCGTAGCCGGTCGCCCCGAGCAGGCTCGCCCCGCGCAGGTCGGTACCGACGAAGACGGCTCCGCTCAGGTCGCTGTCCGCGAAGTCGACGCGCTGTGCGTCGGCCCTGCCGAAGTCGGCCTCGCGAAGCGAGCAGCCGACCAGCCGCGACCCGGCGAGGGAACCCTCCTGGAACGACGCGAGATCGAGCCGGCACCGCTCGAGGTCCCACGGGCGAACGGACAGGGCCGCCTCGCCGGCGCGGGTCCAGATCACCGCGAGCGCGGTGCACTCGACGAAGGTGCAGTCGCTGAACCGCGACCCCGACAGGTCGACCCGGTTGAGGTTGCACCCGGTGAACACGCAGTCGGTGAAGGTGCAGTCCCGCAGCACGGCCCCCTCCAGCACCGACCGCTCGAACCGGCAGGCCTCGAGCTCGACGCCGTCGAGCACCTCCCCCGGCTCGAGCCCCTCGGTCAGCGTCAGGTCGCAGGCGTACCCGCCGCAGTCGGCGAGACGGTCGAGCAGGGATGCCGTCGCGCTCATCCGTGGGCGTGTCGCGCGGCGAGTGCCCGCAGGTCGTCGACGGCAGCCGCGGCGGACTCCGCCCCGTAGACGGCGGACCCCGCGACGAACACGTCGGCCCCGGCCTCGGCGCACTGCTCGATCGTCGAGGCCGACACCCCCCCGTCGACCTGCACCCACAGCTCGCCGCCGTGCCGCCGCACCGCGTCGCGAACCTCGCGCACCTTGGGCATCTGGTCGGCCATGAAGGACTGCCCGCCGAACCCGGGCTCCACGGTCATCACGAGCACCATGTCGACCTCCGGCAGCAGGTCGGCGTAGGGCGCGAACGGGGTTCCGGGCTTGAGTGCGAAGGCCGCCCGGGCACCGGCCGCACGGATCGCACGGGCGGTGGCCACGGCGTCCCGCACCGCCTCCACGTGGAAGGTGACCGACTTCGCCCCCGCCTCCGCGTAGCCCGGGGCCCAGCGGTCGGGGTCCTCGATCATCAGGTGGCAGTCGATCGGGATCGGCGACACCGCGATGAGCGCCTCGACGACGGGCAGGCCGAGCGTGAGGTTGGGCACGAAGTGGTTGTCCATGACGTCGACGTGGGCCCAGTCGGCGTTCGAGATGGCGCCGAGCTCCCGTTCGAGGTTGGCGAAGTCGGCCGACAGGATCGACGGGGAGATCTGCACGCGCGACACCCTAGCGACCGGCTCAGGCGGTCTTGCGCAGCACCGCGACGAACATGGCGTCGGTGCCGTGCACGTGCGGCCAGAGCTGCACGTACGGCCCCTCCCCCAGCCCGTCCAGCGGGCGGCCGACGGCATCGGTGAACAGCGGACGGGCGTCGACCACCTCGACGTCGTGGCGCCGCTTGAGCACGTCACTCACGACGAAGCGGGTCTCGGCGACGTGCGGGCTGCACGTGGCGTAGGCGACGACCCCACCGATCGCGACGGCATCCAGTGCGGAGGCCAGCAGCGCGCGCTGCAGCGGTGCGAGCGCGGTGACGTCGGACGGCTGGCGCCGCCAGCGGGCCTCGGGCCGGCGGCGCAGCGCACCCAGCCCGGTGCAGGGGGCGTCGACGAGCACCCGCCCGTACGCCTCGGGCTCGTCCTCGCCGACCACCCGCCCGTCGGCGGTGCGCACCTCGATGCGGCGACCCAGGCCCGTGGCGTGGCGGCTGAGCGCGCGCAGGGTGTTGCGCACGAGGTCGGCCCGGTGCGGACTGACCTCGATGGCGGTGAGGTCGGCACCGGCCTCGACCGCCAGTGCTCCGAGCACCCCCGCCTTGCCGCCGGGGCCGGCGCACAGGTCGAGCCATCGCGGCGGCACGTCGCCGGCGACCTCGGCCGCGGCGAGCGCCAGCGCGACGAGCTGGGAGCCCTCGTCCTGCACCGCGGCGCGGCCGTCGCGGATCTCGGGGATGAGGCCCGGGTCGCCGGAGCCGAGGATGACACCGATCGGCGAGGTGGGGCTCGGGTCGACGTCGTCGTAGGCGCACAGCTCGTCGACCGTGACCAGCCCGGGCCGTGCGACGACGTGCACCCGCGGCGGTTCGTTGTCGGCGGTGAGCAGGGCCGCCAGCTCGGCGTCGACGGTGGCGGCGGTGGCACGGCCGTGGCCCAGCAGCGCGGCGCGAAGGGCGGTGACGACCCACTCGGGATGGCTGTGCCGCACCGCGAGCGCCGCGGCAGCCCCACCCTCGGGCACCACGGCATCACGCCACTCCTCGAGCGAGCGCTCGCTGGTCCGGCGCATGACGGCGTTGACGAAGCCGCTCGCCCCGGCCCCGGCCACGACCCTCGCCAGGCCCACGGTCTGGTCGGCGGCGGCGTGCGTGGCGACCCGCATCCCGAGCAGCTGGTGCGCGCCGAGGCGCAGCACGTCGAGCACCTGCGGGTCGATGCGCGCGGTCGGCCGGCCGGCGGCCTCGGCGATGACGGCGTCGTAGAAGCCCTGCCAGCGGATGGTGCCGAACGCGAGCTCGGTCGCGAACGCGGCGTCGCGCGCCTCCAGGCGGTGGCGGCGCAGGATCGCCGGCATCTCGAGGTTGGCGTACGCGCCCTCGTCGACCGCCCGAAGCAGCGTGTAGGCCGCGAAGCGGCTCGGCTCGGCGCGGCGGGTGCGCTCGGACGGCGCGGTGGCACTGCGCCGCCGTGGGCCACGGCCCGGGCCGTGGCCCGGGGTGCGGTCGTCGTGCTCAGCCATCGAGGCGCTCTCCCGGTTCGATCCGGACACCGCGGGCCCAGTCGGCCGCGGCCATCGGCTTCTTGCCGTGCGGTCGCACCTCTCCGAGCTGCACGGGGGTGGACGCGGTGCCGACGAGCACCGCCTGCTTGGTGACGTGCAGCTCACCCGGCGCGAGGACGACGCCATCCGGGGTGAACCGCACCGGCCCGACCTTGACCCGCTCGTCGCGAAAGGTGGTCCAGGCGCCCGGCGCCGGGGTGCAGCCGCGCACGTGGCGGTCGACGACGTGGGCGGGCAGGCCCCAGCGCACCCTCGCCTCCTCGGTGCCCAGCTTCGGCGCCAGGCTGACCCCCTCGGCCGGTTGCGGGACGGGGTGCAGCGAGCCGTCGGCCAGCCCGTCGATCGTGGCGACGAGCAGCCCCGCGCCGGCCCGGGCCAGCCGGTCGAGCAGCGTGCCGGCGGTGTCGTCGGCACGCACCGTCTCGGTGAGGGTGCCGAGCACCGGCCCGGTGTCGAGGCCCTCCTCGAGCACGAACGTGGTGGCGCCGGTGACGTCGTCCCCGGCCATCAGGGCGCGCTGCACGGGGGCGGCGCCGCGCCAGGCGGGCAACAGCGAGAAGTGCAGGTTGACCCAGCCGTGGGCCGGGACGTCGAGAGCGCTGCGGGGCACCAGGGCTCCGTAGGCCACCACCGGGCAGCAGTCGGGCGCCAGCTCCATCAGCCGCGCGAGGAAGTCGGGGTCGCGCGGGGTCGGCGGTGTCAGCACCTCGATGCCGTGCGCGAGCGCCACCTCCTTCACCGGTGACGCTGCGAGGCTGCGGCCGCGCCCGGCCCGGGCGTCGGGCCGCGTGACCACGGCGGCCACCTCGTGCCGGGAGGCCAGCAGGGCCAGGAGCGAGGGCACCGAGGTGTCGGGGGTCCCGGCCATGACGAGTCGCACTCAGTGCCCCCCGAAGGTGCTCGCGTGAGGGCTGACCCGCACGACGGGGGACGTCGCGCCCCAGTCAGCCTCGCGCACCAGCCGCATCGCCTCGCGCCGCTGCTCCGGGTCGAGCCGGTCGACGAAGAGGATGCCGTCGAGGTGGTCGGTCTCGTGCTGCAGGGCGCGCGCCAGCAGGTGGGTGCCCTCGACCGTCACCGGCTCCCCGAGCGCGTTCCAGCCGCGGGCGACGACCTGCACGGAACGGGCGGTGTCGAAGCGCAGGCCCGGGAGGGACAGGCACCCCTCGGGGCCGGTCTCCTCCTCCTCGCCGAGGCGGAGATCCGGGTTGACGAGGTGCCCGACCACGCCGTCCACGCAGTAGGTGAACACCCGCAGGCCGACCCCCAGCTGCGGGGCGGCGAGCCCGGCCGCTCCGGCATCGAGCATGGTGTCGGTGAGGTCGCCGACCAACCGGCGCAGCTCGGCGTCGTAGTCGACGACCGGTGCCGCGGCGGTGCGCAGGACCGGGTCGCCGAACAGGCGGATGGGGGTGACGCTCACGCCCGGGAGTCTAGGTGCCGCAGGCCCGGGGCGGTCACGTCGTGGGGTCCGGGGGGTCGACCCGCACCGCCACCGGGTCGGGGTCCTTGCGCGCCGACGCCCGGGCGCGCATCGCCGCGAGCTCGAGGGTCAGCGCGGGCCCGTCCGGCCGGGGCACGGTGACCAGGGTGCGCCACCGGCCGGCGACCTCGTGCGGAAGTGGTCCGAGCACGGATGCCGTGCCGGGCAGGTGGAGCTCGGCGGTCGCCGCTTCGAGCGCCGGCCGAGGCCCGGTGAGCACCGCGAGCCGGGCCGCCGGTGGCAGCGACAGCTCACGGCGCTCCTCGAGCTCACGCTCGGCGAACCACGCGGGGTCCCAGCGCACGAGCGCCTCGACGGCGGGCACCGAGACCTCGGTCGGGGCACCCGCGATCACGACCCGCCCCCCCTCGGATGCCGGCCGCACGAGTGCCGCCGCGGCCAGCCAGCGGCGCAGTGCCTCCTCGCCCGCCATCAGGCTCGGGCGCTCGATCAGTGCCCAGGCGTCGAGCAGCAGGGCCGCGGCGTAGCCGTCGGGGGCGACGGGCTCGGCCCCGGGGGTCGACACCACCAGGCGTGGCCCGGCCGCGACGGTGTCGAGCACGGTGCCGGCCCCGGACCGCTCGACGGGTACGCCGGGGAACGCGCGGCCGAGCTCCTCGGCGGTGCGTCGCGCCCCGACCACTGACGAGCGCAACCGGTGGCCACCGCAGGCCGGGCAGCCGAAACCGGTCTCGACGCGCCCGCACCACCGGCAGGCCGGCGGACCCTGCGGGCCGGGGAGCCCGAGCGGCCCGGCGCAGACCGTGCACCGTGCCGGTCGCCGGCACTCCTGGCAGGACAGCGAGGGCAGGTAGCCACGGCGCGGCACCTGCACGAGCACCGGCCCTCGCTCGAGGGCCTCCTTCGCGGTGCGCCAGGCGATGGTCGGCAGGTGGGCGGCGGCGACGGCCGGGTCGCGGTCGGCGTCGTGGCCCTCGCCCGCCACCCGCACCGACGGCACCCCACGGCGCAGCACGGCCCGCGGCGGCTCGAGCGCGGTGAGTGCCCCGCGGGCTACGAGGTCGCCGACGGCCACCGAGCGGCTGAAGCCGGCCGAGAGCGCTGCCGCCCCGTGGACCTGCGCCCGGGTGAGCAACACCTCGCGCACGTGGGGGTAGGGCGCCCGCGGCTCGTCGAGCAGGTCGTCACCGTCGTCCCACCACGCGACCAGGCCGAGGTCGTGCACCGGGGCGAACGCCGCGGCACGGGTGCCCACCACGACCCGGACGTGACCGCGCAGCGCCTTGAGGTAGGCCGTGTAGCGCGCCTGCGGCCCCTGGTCGGCCGTCAGCCGGGTGTGCTGCCCCGGCCCCAGCACCTCGAGCAGCGCCGCCTCGACGCGCACGACGTCGCGGTGGTCGGGCACGACGAGCACGGCACCCCGACCGCCTTCGACCGCGGCTCGGGCCGCCTCGGCGAGAAGCACCGGCCAGTCGCGGCTCGCCGCGACCGACGGGGCGACGAGCAGCGATGCCGTGGGAGCCCCACCCGAGGTGAGGTGGGAGAGGAACGCCGGCCCGGCGGCATACGGCGCCCACGCCTGCGGCGACCGCGCGGGCAGGGTGGCAGGCTCCGGTGGCTCCACGGCCAACGCCTTCTCGGCGGTGGCGTGCCGCGGCGGCACGGCCAGGCGCAGCACGTCACCGAGCGAGCCGGCGTAGCGGTCGGCCACCGCCCGGGCGGCGGCGAGCACCTGCGGGGTCAGCACCGGCTCGGGTGAGACGACTCGGCGCAGCGGGCTGAGCCGCCCCAGGTGCTCGGCGTCGGCTCGGCGCTCGAGCAGGAAGCCGTCGAGGTCCTGGCCGGCGAAGCGCACCTTGACCCGCGCGCCCGGCCCCGCGGTGTCGGTCATCGACGCGGGCACGGTGTACTCGAACGGCCGGTCGAGGTGCGCCAGCCCGGTGTCGACCTGGACCAGCGCCACCGGCAGCTGCTCTGCGGTCGGGTCGTCGCCGGCCAGCCGACGCGGGCGGCGCACGGCCGCACGCGGGGTCAGCAGCGCGAGCTGCTCCCCGTCATCCGCGTCGACCGTGGTCATGGGCCCGAAACTAGCGGAGCCCACCGACCCGGGCGGGGTCGGTGGGCTCGCGCTGTGGACGACGGGGTGCTCAGCCCCTGACCGCGCGCTGCAGCGCCTCGACCCGGTCGGTGCGCTCCCAGGTGAACCCGTTGTCGACGCCGGCGGCGTGGGTGCGCCCGAAGTGCCCGTACGCCGCGGTCGCCTTGTAGATGGGGCGGAGCAGGTCGAGGTCCTCGAGGATCGCGGCGGGGCGCAGGTCGAACGTGGACAGGATCGCGTCCTGGATCTTCTGCGCCGGGACGGTCTCGGTGCCGAAGGTCTCGACGTAGAGACCGACCGGCTGCGCCTTGCCGATCGCGTAGGCGACCTGCACCTCGCAACGGCGGGCCAGTCCGGCGGCGACGACGTTCTTGGCGACCCAGCGGGTGGCGTAGGCGGCCGAGCGGTCGACCTTGCTCGGGTCCTTGCCGGAGAAGGCGCCGCCACCGTGGCGGGCCATGCCGCCGTAGGTGTCGACGATGATCTTGCGACCGGTGAGCCCGGCGTCGCCCATCGGGCCACCGATGACGAACTTGCCGGTGGGGTTGATGTAGGCGCGGTAGCCCTCGGTGCGCAGCTCGGTGCCGGCGTCGTGCAGCTCGGCGAGCACCGGGTTGATGACGTGCTGGTGCACGTCGGGCTCGAGCAGACCCTCGAGCGAGACGTCCTCGGCGTGCTGGCTGGACACCACGACGGCGTCGAGCGAGACGGCCCGGTCACCGTCGTAGGCGATGGTGACCTGGGTCTTGCCGTCGGGGCGCAGGTACGGCAGCTCGCCGCTCTTGCGGACCGCGGTGAGCCGCTCGGCCAGGCGGTGCGCGAGGAAGATCGGCAGCGGCATCAGCTCGGCGGTGTCGTCACACGCGTAGCCGAACATCAGGCCCTGGTCGCCCGCACCCTGCTTGTCGAACGGGTCGACGGCACCGGTGCGGCTCTCGAAGGCGGTGTCGACGCCCTGGGCGATGTCCGGGCTCTGCTGGCCGATCGACGCGCTGACGCCGCAGGAGGCGCCGTCGAAGCCCTTGGTCGAGCTGTCGTAGCCGATGGCGAGCACCGTGTCACGCACGATCTTGGGGATCTCGACGTAGGCCTCGGTCGTGACCTCGCCGGCCACGTGGACCAGCCCGGTCGTCACCATCGTCTCGACGGCGACCCGGCTGCGGGGGTCCTGCGCCAGCATCGCGTCGAGGATCGAGTCCGAGATCTGGTCACAGATCTTGTCCGGGTGTCCCTCGGTGACGGACTCGGACGTGAACAGGCGTGCGGACACGCGTACTCCTTCGGTGGGTGGGCTGCCGCGGCCGACAGCCGCGGTGTGCGCGGGCCAATCTACCGGGCAGGGTGCCCAACCACCGACTGAGTCCGTGCCACTCGGCAACGTCTGCGATCATGGGCGACGTGTCCGACGGGTCGACGCGCGAGGCGACGACGGGAGACGCGGGAGCCACTGCGCCCGTGAGCCCCGTCGACGAAGCGCTGTCCCTGCTCACCCGCGCCCAGAACCTCGCCGACCAGCTGCGGGCCGACGCCAACCGCGAGGTGAGCCAGGCCCGGGCCGAGGCGACGCGGGTGCGTGGCGAGACCCAGGAGGCCTCCCACGAGCTCGAGCAGCTCCGGTCCACCGTGCTCGTGGCCCGTGAGGAGGCCGAGCGTCGTCTCGAGGAGACGCGGGCCGAGGTCGAGATCATGCTCGCCGACGCCGCCGACCAGGCCTCGCTGCTGCGGGCTCGCGCCACCAAGGCCAGCGACGAGGCGGTGGCCCTGGCCGACGAGCAGGCCGACGCCCGCCTCGCCGAGGCCGAGGCCAGGGCCGAGGACCTCCTCGAGCGGGCCCGGCTCGAGCACGAGGGCACCATGACCCGGCTCGCGCAGGAGGAGCACGCCCACCAGGAGCGGTGGGGCCTGGAGCACGAGGCCCACACGGCCGAGCTCGCCCAGCTGCGTGCGTCCACCGTCGCCGACCTCGACCGGCTGCGCCTGGAGACCCAGGAGTTCGCCGTCGCGCACCGCCGCGACGCCGAGACCGAGGCCGCCTCCCTGCTCGCCGAGATCGAGGCCCGCGACACCGGCTCACGCAGCGCCGCCGAGGCGATGCTCGACTCGGCCCGCGCGGATGCCGCGACCATCGTCGCCGACGCCCAGGCCGAGGCCGACGAGGTCGTGGCCGCCGCCCAGGCCCACCTGGCGTGGGCCCAGGGCACCGTGCGCGAGATCCTCGCGAAGGCCGAGGCCGACGCCGACAGCAGGTCACGCACCCACCACGCCGAGCTCATCGAGCGCTCCCGCACGAACCGTCACCGGGTGCAGACCCTGCTCGGCAGCGCCACGGCCAAGAGCCGCGACCGCCTCGCCGAGGCCGAGTCGGAGTCCACCCGGATGCGCGACCTCGCCGAGTCGGTGCTCGCCGAGGCGCAGGCGGATGCCGCCCGCACCCGTGACGCCGCGCGGCGCGAGTCCGAGCGGCTGCTCGAGGACGCCCGCGTGCGCGAGGCCGAGGCGCGCGATCGCGCCGGGCGCCGGGAGTCCGAGGCCGAGCAGGGTGCCAGGCTCGTGCGCCAGAGCGCCGCCGAGGACGTCGAACGGATGCACCGCGAGGCCCACGAGTACCACCGCGCGGCCAGAGCAGAGATCATGAAGGCCTCCGAGGAGGCCCGTCAGCGCGCCGACACCGTGCGCGCCGAGGCCCAGGCCGCGGTCGAACGCGCCCGGGCCGAGGTGCACACCCTCGCCGCCCGCCGAGACGCCATCACGGCCCAGCTCGGCAACCTCAGCGGGGTCATCGACGCCCTCGCCGTCTCCGACGACCCCACCCCCACCGAACACCCCTCCACCCCTGACCAGGAGTCCTGATGAACCAGCCCGAGTTCCCGACCGTCTTCCGGGGCTACGACCCCGTGCAGGTCGACCACCACGTCGCCGCGCTGCAGCAGGCTGCCGAGGCGGCCCGCCAGGAGGCTGCCGCGAGCTCGGTCGAGCTGACCAAGCTGCGCCAGTCGCACGAGGCGCTCGGCCAGGAGCTCGACGGCCAGCGCCGCAGCCTGGGCGAGCTCGAGGAGCAGGCCCGCAGGGTGTCGAGCCCGACCTTCGCCGACCTCGGCGAGCGGATCGGCGCGATGCTCGGTCTGGCCGACGAGGAGGCCGCCGCCATCCGGACCACGGCGGCCGCCGACGTCGACCAGGCCCGCCGGGCGGCCGACGAGGACGCCGCCCTGGTACGCGCCGAGGCCGACCGGTACGCCGAGGAGGTGCGCTCGCGGGCCGACGTCGACGCCTCCGAGGCGGTGTCGCGGGCCAAGAAGGAGGCCGACTCGATCATCGACGACGCCGCCCGCGAGGCCGCCGCCCGCCGCGAGGAGGCCGAGGCGTACTACGAGAAGCAGCGCGCCACCGCCGCGGCCTCCGCCGCCGACTTCGAGCGCACCCTCGGGGAGCGTCGCGAGAAGTCCGCCACCGAGTTCACCGCGCAGATGGCTCAGCAGGACCAGGCGCTCGCCGCGGTCCAGGAGCGCGCCGACCTGCTCGGCCGCGAGGCCGAGGAGGACCGCCAGACCGCCGCGTCCGAGGCCGCCCGCGTGCTCGAGGCCGCCCGCACCGAGGCCGCCGCCCTGGTGAGCTCCGCCAAGGAGCACGCCGAGCGGATCCGCCGCGACTCCGAGCGCGAGCTCGCCGCCGCCACCGCCCGCCGCGACAGCATCACCGCCCAGCTGAGCAACGTGCGCAACATGCTCGCGACCCTCGGCGGCGGGGCCGCCGTGGGCCTGGCGCTCGAGGACGAGCACCCCGCGCCCGCGCCGGTCGACGACGCTGCTGCGGCCGAGGAGACCGCCGAGGTCGAGACCGCCCTGGTCGAGGAGGTGCCGGCCGAGGACGCCACCGACGAGGGCGACGAGGTCGACGCCACCGACGAGGGCGCGGAGGTCGACGCCGTCGACGCCGAGCCGGAGTCCGACGAGGGCCCGGAGGGCGACGAGGCCGAGGCCCCCGACGAGGGTCAGGTCGTCGAGGAGACCGACAAGAAGTCGAAGGCGCACGTGCGCCGCTGACTCGGTTCACGAAGGGCTCCACCACGAGTCGTGGTGGAGCCCTTCGCCGTGCCGGAGCTCGTCGACATCTCGCGACGCGCTGACGAGACCGGCGCGGCATCAGCGGGTCGTGGGACCTCGACCGGCAGGAGGTGGGTCGGGGTGGCCCCCACCCGGGGTCAGAGGAGGGGAAGCACGGCGTCCCAGACGGCGTGCGCGACCTCGAGCTTGGATGCCGGGCCGACCTGGGTCGCGTCGTCGGACCCCCGGCGCAGCAGGTGCACGGTGCTGTCGTCGTGGCCGAAGGTCTTGTCGACGCCCACCTCGTTGACGACCAGCAGGTCACAGCCCTTGCGGGCCAGCTTGGCGCGAGCGTGGTCGAGCACCGAGCCGTCGCCGTCACCGGTCTCGGCCGCGAAGCCGACGATGACCGGCGAGCTCGCGCTCCCCCGGGCCGCGACCAGGCCGGCGAGTACGTCGGGGTTGCGCACCAGCGCCACGGTCGGGGCCGAGGCGTCGGCGCTGCCGTCGGCACCGGTGTCGTGGGTCTTCTTGATCTTGTGGTCGGCATAGGCCGCCGGCCGGAAGTCCGCCACCGCGGCGGCCATGACGACGACGTCGGCCGAGCGGGCGGCATCCGTCACGGCGGCCTGCAGCTCGAGGGCGGTCTCGACCGGCACCAGGGTGACGCCGTGCGGGACGGTCAGCGACGACGACGACACCAGCACGACCTCGGCGCCGCGCTCGACGGCGGCGCGGGCCAGGGCGTGGCCCTGCTTGCCGGAGCTGCGGTTGCCGAGGTAGCGAACGGGGTCCAGCGGCTCGCGGGTGCCGCCGGCGCTGACGACGACCCGGCGCCCGGCGAGGTCGTGTCGGGCGGGGACGGCGGGGTGACCCGCCGCCGCAGGTGACCGGGCGAGCTCGCGCTCGCACACGGCGTACAGCTCCTCGGGTTCGGGGAGCCGGCCGGGCCCGGTGTCGCGACCGGTCAACCGGCCGGAGGCCGGGGGCACGACGTGCACGCCGCGCTCGCTGAGCGTGGCGACGTTGGCCTGGGTGGCCGGGTGCTCCCACATCTCGGTGTGCATGGCCGGGGCCATGACGACCGGGCAACGGGCCGTGAGCAGGACGGTGGTGAGCAGGTCGTCGGCCTGACCGGTCGCGGCCCGCGCGAGCAGGTCGGCGGTGGCGGGCGCCACGACGACGAGGTCGGCCTGCTGGCCGATCCGCACGTGCGGCACCTGCGTGATGTCGGACCAGACGTCGGTGTGCACCGGCTTGCCGGACAGCGCCGACCAGGTGGCCTCACCCACGAAGTGCAACGCGGATGCCGTGGGCACGACCGTGACGTCGTGGCCGGCCTCGGTGAGCAGTCGCAGGAGTGAGCAGGCCTTGTACGCGGCGATGCCCCCCGCGACCCCGAGGACGACCTTCACGGAGTCACTCCTCGGTGGGAGTGGAGGTCAGCAGACCCTCGTTGATCTCGCGCAGCGCGATGGACATCGGCTTCTCGTGGACCTCGGAGTCGACCAGCGGGCCGACGTACTCGAGGAGACCCTCCTGGAGCTGCGCGTAGTACGCGTTGATCTGGCGGGCGCGCTTGGCCGAGTAGAGCACCAGCGAGTACTTGGAGTCGGCGCGCTCGAGCAGCTCGTCGATCGGGGGGTTGGTGATGCCGATGGGGTCGGCCACGGTTCCGGACACGCTGGGTCTCACTTACCTTCGGTGACGGGGGATCTCATCAATGATACGAGTTCCTCGGCCGCCCGACGAACGTCGTCGTTGAGCACGGTCACGTCGAACTCCTGCGCGGCCGCCAGCTCGACCCGGGCGGTCGCCAGCCGGGCCTCGCGCTCCTGCTCGTCCTCGGTGCCGCGACCGACGAGCCGGCGAACCAGCTCCTCCCAGGTCGGCGGCGCCAGGAAGACGAACAGCGCCTCCGGCATCGTGTCGCGCACCTGCCGGGCGCCCTGCAGGTCGATCTCGAGCAGCGCCGGTCGCCCGGCGGCGAGGGCCCGCTGCACCGGGCGGCGCGGGGTGCCGTACTTGGCGCGGCCGTGCACGACGGCCCACTCGAGCAGCTCTCCGTCGGAGGTCATCGCCTCGAACTCGGCGTCGCTGACGAAGTGGTAGTGCACCCCGTCGACCTCACCGGGGCGTGCCCGGCGGGTCGTCACCGAGACGGACACCCAGACCTCGGGGTGGTGCTGGCGGACGTAGGCCGCGACGGTCCCCTTGCCGACGGCAGTCGGACCGGCGAGGACGGTGAGGCGGGAGGGCCCCGTCACGACCGCCCGAAACGCTCGAGCAGTGAGGCCACCTGGTTCTGGCCGAGGCCGCGCACGCGACGGCTCTCGGAGATGCCGATCTCCTCCATGATCTGGCGGGCACGAACACGACCGACGCCGGGCATGGACTCCAGGAGGGCGGAGACGCGCATCTTGCCGATGACGTCGTTCGACTTGCCCTCGGCGATGACCTCGGCGAGGGTGATGCCCGAGTGCTTGAGCCGGTGCTTGACCTCTGCGCGCTCGCGTCGGGAGGCCGCGGCCTTCTCGAGCGCGGCGGCTCGTTGTTCGGGGGTGAGCGGCGGAAGAGCCACAGGAGGAGTCCTTCGTCGACATGCGGGCGCTGGCTTCTCAACGCCCGGCTGTACGGCCTCGACTCTAGCGCTCAGACCGCACGGCGACGAGCCGCCAGGATGGGTGCGCTCAGGCCGTCAGGGAGCCGGCCAGGTCGTCGGCGGCCCGGCGCGCGGCAGCACGCAGTGACGTGACGTCGGGCCCGGCCACGAGCACCTCGCGGCTGCTCGTGCCGAGCACCAGGGGCAGCGCGGCGCCGAAGGTCCTCCGCAGCGCCTCGGGAGTGCCGCCCTGGGCGCCGAGCCCCGGTGCGAGCAGGGGCCCGGCCGCACCGGCGAGGTCCAGGCCGAGGTCGCTGACGGCGCTGCCCACCGTCGCGCCGACCACCATCCCCACACTGCCCAGCCGGCCCGATGTCGCTGCCGTCGCGTTGTCGCGGGCGACGCCCGCCACGACCCGGGCCGCGACCGTGGACCCCTCACGGGTCGCGTGCTGCACCGACGGGCCCTCCGGGTTCGAGGTGAGGGTCAGCACGAACACGCCGCGGCCCGTCGTCGCAGCGAGGTCGAGCGCCGGCCGCAGTGACTCGTAGCCGAGGTAGGGGCTCACCGTGATCGCGTCGGCGCGCAGCGGCGAGCCGTCGGAGAGGTAGGCCTGGGCGTAGCCCGCCATCGTGGTGCCGATGTCGCCTCGCTTGACGTCGAGCAGCGACAGCGTGCCGGCCTCGCGCAGCCCGTCGAGCGTGCGCTCGAGCACCGCCACGCCGGCCGACCCGAACCGCTCGAAGAAGGCCGACTGCGGCTTCACCGTGGCGACCGCTCCCCCGAACGCCTCGACGCAGGTCATCGCGAAGGTCTCGAGCCCGGCGACGGTGTCGGGCAGGCCCCACTGCTCGAGGAGGGCGGCGTGCGGGTCGATGCCGGGGCAGAACGGCCCGAGCGTGTCCATCGCGGCCCGCAGCCGGTCGCCGTAGGGGGTGGGTGCCTGGCTCATGGTCGGGCCATCCTCTCGTGGGCGATGCCGATGACGTCGCTGAAGCGCACGAAGCCGTGCCGCGCGACCTCGGCCTCGAGCTCGTCGACCACCCGCCGGGGGGCGGTGGGGTCGTTGAACGTGGCGGTGCCGACCTGCACCGCGGAGGCACCCGCGGCCACCAGCTCGAGCGCGTCGCGGCCGGTGCGCACTCCCCCGACGCCGATCAGCGGGCGGGTCGGCAGGCGGCCCTCGCGCATCGCCGCGGTGACCTGCCACAGCGCTCGTACGGCGACCGGTCGCACCGCCGGGCCGGACAGCCCGCCGGTGACCCCGGCGAGCTGGGGCCGCAGCAGGTCGGTGTCGACGACCATGCCGAGCAGCGTGTTGATCATCGTCAGGCCGTCGGCGCCGGCCTTGAGGGCCGCTCCGGCGATCGTGACGATGTCGGTGACGTCCGGGGTGAGCTTGGCGAAGATGGGGGTCTGCGCGGGCAGCCGCTCGCGCACGAGCCGCACCACCCGCTCCGAGGACAGGGCGTCACAGGCGAAGACCAGCCCGCGGTTGGCGACGTTCGGGCACGAGATGTTGACCTCGACCCCCACGACGGCCCCGAACGCCGCACTGGCCGCCAGTCGCTCGGCGACGTCGCCGAACTCCTCGGCGGTGTTGCCCGCGATCGACACCAGGGCCCGCGCCCCGACCGACTGCAGCCAGGCGAGGTCCTTCTCGACGAACACGTCGATGCCGGGGCCCTGCAGCCCGATCGAGTTGAGCATGCCGGATGCCGTCTCGGCCATCCGCGGGGTGCCGCGACCCGAGCGCGGCTGTGCCATGACCGTCTTGGTGACGAACGCCCCGAGCTCGGACACCGGGAAGAACCGGTTCAGCTCCTGACCGTTGGCGGCACAGCCGGATGCCGTCATCACCGGGTTGGGCAGCGTCATCGGCCCCAGCGTGGTGGCCATGTCGACCATCAGTGGCCTCCCGCTCGGGGCGCCCCGAGGGTGTCGTCGGGCACCCGGCAGATGCCGTCGCCGAAGGCGTCCCAGCGCACCCGGTCACCGCGGAAGACCGGGCCCTCGACGCACGAGCGGACCATCCGGGTGATGCCGTCGTTACCGGTGACCGGCATGACGCAGGTCATGCACACCCCGACACCACAGGCCATCGACTCCTCGACGGCGACCTGGGCCACGGCCCCGTGGGCGGTGGCGATGTCGGTGACGGAGCGCAGCATCGCCATCGGGCCGCAGCCGTAGACGACGCCGGCCCCGGTGCGGTCGATGACCTCGCCGAGCACGTCGGACACCCACCCGCGGCGCCCGGAGGAGCCGTCGTCGGTGGTGACGGAGACGCCGTCGGCGGTGCGCCGGGCCTCGACGACACCGAAGAGGCGGTCCTCGGATGCGGCACCGAGGACCATCTCGACGTGGCAGCCACGCTCGCGCAGGGCCTCGGCGAGCCAGAACAGCGGTGCCGACCCGTAGCCGCCGCCGACGAGCACGCAGGCCACCGGCTCGGCGGGCAGCGGGAACGGCCTCCCGAGCGGGCCCACGACGTCGACGGGGTCGTGCGGGCGAAGGCCGGTGAGCCAGACCGTGCCCGGGCCGTGCGCCGCGACGACGACGTCGACGGTGCCGCCGTAGGTGCCCGAGGGCTTGACCTTGTGGATCGAGAAGCACCGCCGCAGCAGGTTCGCCGATGTGGGGCCGCCGACGGCGAGCGCCACGAACTGTCCGGGCCGGGCCAGCTCGGCGACGCCCGGTGCGACCAGGGTCAG
>DASQEZ010000257.1:0-2200 GCA_035633415.1 Ornithinibacter sp.
TCAAGGAGACCGGCCAGCACCCCACCGTGCTCCGCGAGCAGGTGACCTCGCCGGGCGGCACGACGGCCGCGGCGCTTCGCGAGCTCGACGACCACAAGGTGCGGGCCGCCTTCATCACCGCGATGGAGGCCGCGGCCAACCGATCTCGCGAGCTGGCCGGTGACTGAACGCGACTCTCGTGCGGGCCTGGTGATCGAGCGGGTCACGGCCGGGTCGTGGCGCACCTACCGCGACGTGCGCCTCGCCGCGCTCATCGACAGCCCCCGGGCGTTCTGGACGCAGTACGCGGAGGCGGCGCAGCGCACCGACGACGAGTGGCGCGAGCGCTGCGCCACCATCGGCTCCACCTGGCTGGCCTTCGACGCCGGCCGCCCGGTGGGCACCGTCGGGCTCTGGCACGCCGACGAGCAGCCTCCGAACGAGGTGTACCTGGTCGGGATGTGGGTGGCGACCGTCGCGCGCGGCACCGACGTGGCCACGCGGCTGGTGGGGGCCGCGCTCACCCACGCCGCGGCATCCGGCTGGCGGCGCGTGCTCCTCGACGTCGCACACGAGAACGCCCGCGCCCGGGCCTTCTACGCGCGGATGGGGTTCCGGCCCACCGGCGAGGTGGACACGATGCCCTGGGACGCCTCGGTGACCGAGGAGACCCTCGCGCTCGACCTGCCGGTCGGCGCCTGAAGTTCACCCCACGGGTTGCCCTGCCCCGCAGGGGTCATGGAAGAGTGGCCGCCATGAGTGACATCACGGTGCGCCCCCTGGGGGTCGACGACTGGGAGCAGTACCGCTCCGTGCGGCTCGTCGCGCTGCAGGAGTCGCCAGACGCGTTCGTCGCGTCCCACGAGGACGAGTCGAGCGAGAGCGAGGAGTTCTGGCGCACCCGGATGCAGCGCTCGACCCGGCTGCTCGCCGAGCGCGACGGTTCCCCGGTCGGCATCGCCAGCGTCGGGTCGGCCGGTGAGGACCAGCCCGAGGCCGCCCAGCTGTTCGGGTTGTGGGTGCACCCCGAGGCGCGTGGCACCGGTGTCGCCACCGAGCTCGTGCGAGCCGGAGCCCGCTCCGCGGCCGAGGCCGGGAAGCGTCAGCTGCTCTACTGGGTCGGCACCGACAACGGCCGCGCCGTCGCGTTCGCCAGCGGGTTCGGGTTCCGGCCCACCGCCGAGCGCCGGCCGATGCGTGTCGTCTCCGAGGACGACGGCGAGGAGGAGCTCGCCATGACGCTCCCGCTCTCGGGCGACCGCGGCGGCATCGCCAGCTGGTGACCGCCGCCGTGCCACCCGACTCGAGGAGCAGGGTCAGGGGCGGGAGGCGAGGCGCTCGATCAGGGCCGTCGGCCCGCTGACGATCAGCGTGTCGTGGGCCGACACCTTGGTGGACGGCACGGCATACGTGAAGTCCTCGCCGGGAGCCTTGACCCCGACGATCGTCACGCCGTACTTGCTGCGGATCGCGCTCTGCTCCAACGTGAAACCGATCGCCTCGGTCGGGGGGCGCATCTTGACGATCGCGAACCCGTCGTCGAACTCGATGTAGTCCTGCATCCGCCCGCCGACGAGGTGCGCGACGCGGCGGCCGGTGTCGGCCTCCGGGCGCACGATGTGCTGCACGCCGATCCGGTCCAGGATCCGGGCGTGCTCGGGGGACAGCGCCTTGGCCCAGATGTCGGGAACCCCGGCGTCGACGAGGTTGGCGGCCGCGAGCACCGACGCCTCGACCGACGAGCCGATCGCGACGACCGCGATCCGGAACCGGGCGACCTTGGCGTCGCGGATGACGCCGACGTCGCTCGCGTCGCCGTGCACGACGTGGCTGACCCGCCCGAGGAACCTCTCGGCCAGGAAGCCGTCCTTCTCGATGGCGGTGACCTTGTGGCCCAGGCGGCGCAGCTCCAGCGCCGCCGCTGCGCCGAACCGGCCGAGCCCGATGACCAGGACGTCGTCGTCATGGGCACTGCTGCGCGCCATCGGAATGCCTTTCTCACGGGGTTCGTGGGTGCCCAGCCTGCCACGCCGGTGGTGGCGAGTAGCGTGCAGACCATGGCCGCTAGGACGAGTGTCGTCTGGGACGAGGTCTTCACGGCGTACGACTTCGGCCCCACGCACCCGATGGCCCCGGTCCGCCTCGACCTCACCACCCGGCTCGCGCGCGCCCTCGGCGTGCTCGACCACGTCACGTTGGTGGCGCCCGACGTCGCCGACGA
>DASQEZ010000258.1:0-4094 GCA_035633415.1 Ornithinibacter sp.
CCCTGAGGGTGGGCTCAGCGGGAGCGGCGGCTCGCGCCCTCGGAGAACGACGCGGCCGAGCGGCCCGGTCGCGACGAGGACGGGCGCGAGGCCGAGCCGCCACCGGAGCGGCGCTGGCCCTGGCCCGGGCCGCGGCCCGCCCCGGCCGTCGAGGTGGCGGGTCCGCCGGTGCCCCGGCGACGCTGGCCGGAGCCACCGCCCTGTCCGCCGCGCTGGCCACCGCCCTGACCGCTGCGCTGGCCACCGCGACCGGAGCCGCTGCCCTGGCGGCCCGACGAGGACGACTCGGGGACGGCGAGGCCGCCCTCGAAGGAACGCTCACCGGGGGCGAGCTCCTGCAACAGCGGGTGCGTCGAGGTGACGCGCGTGGTCGTGGGGTTGACCCCGGCCTTGCGGGTCAGGTCGCGCACGTCGCGCACCTGGTCGTCGGTCATCAGCGTGATGACCGTGCCGGATGCGCCGGCCCGGGCGGTACGGCCCGAGCGGTGCGTGTACGCCTTGTGCTCGACCGGCGGGTCGGCGTGGATCACCAGGGCGACGTCGTCGACGTGGATGCCGCGGGCCGCGATGTCGGTGGCGACGAGGGTGCGGGCGGCGCCGGAGTGGAAGGCGTCCATGGTTCGGGTGCGGGCGTTCTGGCTGAGGTTTCCGTGCAGCTCGACGGCGGGCACACCCGAGCCGTTGAGCTGGCGGGCGATCTTCTTGGCCCGGTGCTTGGTGCGGGTGAACACCACGGTGCGACCCGGGGCGGCGACGAGGTCGAGCAGCACCGGCAGGTGACCGTCGGCGGTCACGTGCAGCACGTGGTGCGACATCGTCGAGATCGGGGACTGGGCCGAGTCGGCCTGGTGGGTCACCGGGTTGTGCAGGTACCGCTTGGCGATGACGCTGATGCCGCCGTCGAGCGTGGCGGAGAACAGCATGCGCTGGCCGGACTGGGGAGTGGCGTCGAGCAGGCGACGCACCTGCGGGAGGAAGCCGAGGTCGGCCATGTGGTCTGCCTCGTCGATGACGGTGACCTCGACGGCGTCCAGCGACACGTGGTTCTGGCTGATCAGGTCCTCGAGGCGGCCGGGGCAGGCGACCACGATGTCGACGCCTCGGCGGATGGCCGAGACCTGCGGTCCCTGCCCGACACCACCGAAGACGGTGCGCGAGGTCAGGCCCAGGCGCTGGGCGAGGGGGGTCATCGCCTCCTCGATCTGGGTGGCGAGCTCACGGGTCGGGGCGAGGATCAGCGCCCGCGGCCGACGCGGCTGCGGTCGCTTCCGGCTCGCCGCGAGACGCGTGAGCAGCGGCAGCGCGAAGGCGATGGTCTTGCCGGAGCCGGTGCGGCCCCGGCCGAGCACGTCACGACCCGCGAGGGCGTCGGGCAGCGTCGCGGCCTGGATGGGGGTGGGGGTGGTGATCCCGCCGGCCGCGAGGACCTCGACGAGGGATGCGGGCACGCCGAGCGTGCCGAAGTTCTGGGAGGACAAGAAGAGTTCCTTCATGGTTCAAGGGGTCGTCGCGACCGTCGTGGTCGGCGTCGACGCTGGATGTTCTGCCGGGCGGGGCTCTGGGCCGCGGCGCCGCGTGACGGGATCAGTCCCGACGCGAAGGCATCGACATCAAAGAAGTCGCGACCCGAGGCAGAAGGCGGGTCACTGACGTTCAGCCTACGCGACAGCGCCGTCAACTCCCGCATCACGAGCATCCCGGTCGCATTGGGTGCCCAGGTGGCTGCGCGGGCGATCACTTGGGCACCCCACTGCGACAGGGACGGTCGGTGACCTGTCGAGGGTCGGGGTGGGTCGCCATCGGCACGCCTACAGTGACGTATGCCGTCGCTGCCGCTCTTCCCGCTGGGCACCGCCCTGCTGCCCGGCGCGCGCCTGCCGCTGCAGCTGTTCGAGCCGCGCTATCTCGCGCTGGCGCGCACCCTCGCCGAGCGCGGGGAGGACGACCGCCGCTTCGGGGTCACCCTCATCCGCAAGGGTCACGAGGTCGGGCCCGACTCCGTGCAGGACCTGCACGCCATCGGCTGCGAGGCCCGCGTCGACGCGATGGCTCTCGCGCAGGGCCAGGCCGGCACGGTGGTGCACCTCGTGGCCACCGGTGTGCGGCGCTTCCGCCTCGACGGTGTCGACGAGGCGGCCGGCACGCCCTTCACCACCGGCCTGGTCACCTGGCTGCCGGAGCCCTCGGCCGCTGACGACCCGGCCGTCGCCGAGCTCGCGGCACGGGCCCTGCGCGAGCACACGGCATACCTGGTCGGTCTGGGCGTGGAGGCGGAACCGGTGGAGGCGCCGTTGTCGGGCGTGGCCTACCGCATCGCGGAACGGATGGTGCTCGATCCCGCCGACCGGCAGCGGGTGCTCGAGGGCGCCGATGCCGCCACCCGCCTGCGGACCGTGCTGGCGCTGCTGCGTCGCGAGACGGCGATCCTGGGTCGCTTCGGGGCGCTTCCGACCCCGCCCGACCCGGGCGGGGCCTCGTTGAACTGACCCGGGGGTAGGTTGCCGCGCATGGACCTCGCGCACCTGCAGGACGTCATCGAGCGCACCTACGGCGCGCGCGACCGGGAGCGCGGCGTGCCGAGCACCGTCGCCTGGTTGGCCGAGGAGGTCGGCGAGCTCGCGCAGGCGGTGCGCAAGGGCGACCACGCCCAGCGTGAGCACGAGTTCGCCGATGTGCTGGCGTGGGTCGCGTCGCTGGCCAACCAGGTCGGCATCGACCTCACCGCAGCCGTGCAGCGGTATGCCGCGGGATGTCCGCGGTGCTCCTCGCTGCCGTGCGAGTGTGCCTAGACACGGTGTGGTGCCGGCCCCGACCTGGCCGGCTCAGCAGCCGGGCAGGGACTCGAACCGGTAGCCCTTGGCCGTCAGCCGGGGCAGGATCTGCGCGAGCGCGGCGACCGACTGCGACCGGTTGCCGCCGCCGTCGTGCATCAGCGAGACCCGCCCGGCCCTGGCGTTGCCGACGACGTCGCGCACGATCGCCGAGACCCCCGGGCGGTTCCAGTCCTGCGGGTCGATGTTCCATAGCTGCAGGTCCAGACCGGCGCGCTTGACGGCCGCTCGGGCCTGGCCGTTCAGCGCACCGTAGGGCGGGCGCAGGCAGGTGATCGGGCGCCCGGTGAGCTTCTCCAGGGTCGTGCTCGTCGTCGTGATCTCGTGGTCGAGCGCTGTTCTTGAGAGTCGGCGCATGTCCGCGTGGTCCCAGGTGTGGCTCCCGACGGCGTGGCCCCGGCGGATCACCTCGCGGGTGAGGTCGGGGTGCGCCGAGGCGTTCTGACCGAGCTGGAAGAACGTCGCCTTCGCGTCGTACCGGTCGAGCAGGTCGAGGATCTGTCTGGTGTAGGTCACCGCAGGACCGTCGTCGAACGTGAGGTAGAGGACCTTCCCGCCCGCCGCGCCCCCCGGGGCCTTCGTCGGTGCCCTCGGCGGGTCGACCGCCTCACCGTCGCCGGGACGCACCGGCTGGGGGTCGTCGACGGTCGTGGCCGGCGAGGCGAGCGCAGCCGCCGTCTCCGGCCCGACCACCCCGTCGGTGGCCAGTCCCTGCGACGCCTGGAACCCCCGCACCGCGTCGATGGTCCCGCCGTCGTAGGTGCCGTTCACCTCCGTGGCGAAGCCGAGCCGGCTCAGCCGCTCCTGGACGTCGCGCACTTCCGGCCCCGCGCTGCCCGAGGCGAGCTGGTGGCCGACGGCGCGCACCATGATGCCGAGCTCGGGCTCGGCCCGCGGGCCCGGCGCGGTCGTGGCAGCCTCCGTCACGGCGACCGGGAGCCCTGTGCCCGCGAGGTCGCTGAGCGATGAGAGTCCCCGCTGCTCGGCGACCTCCTTGGTCGTCATGAACACGTTGGTGCTGGTCGCCGGTGCCGGCGCGACCGCGGCGACCCCGATGAGGTCGAGGTACTCCGCCAGCCGCGCCGAGGTGGCGTCGGCGTCGGTTCCGGCCTCACCGGCGAACCCGTTGAGGTACTCCAGCAGCGACGCGGAGTACTCCACGGCCAGGTCGACGTCGCCGTTGGCCAGGGCGTCGACGAGCGCGGCGCGGCCACCGGTCAGCTCGGAGACGGTGGTCGGGTAGCCGCGCCGGTTCAGGTAGCC
>DASQEZ010000259.1:0-5368 GCA_035633415.1 Ornithinibacter sp.
AAGATAGGGGTAGAGGCCATCGAGACAGTGCGCGGGATGGGCTACCGGCTGCGCACCTGACGGGTGCCTCGCGCACGCCCGGAGTGCCATGGCACGGTGGGGGCATGTTCGGCGACGCGGTGGCCTACGAGAGGTTCATGGGGCGGTGGAGCGCACGGCTGGCGCCGCTCTTCCTCGACGAGGTCGGCATCCCGGACCCCCGACGGGTGCTCGACGTCGGCTCCGGGACGGGCAACCTCACCCGTGCGGTCGCCGAGAGGTGGTCCGGCTGCGAGGTCGTGGGGGTCGACCCGTCGGCCGCCTTCGTCGAGGCGGCGCGCCAGCGTGCCGTCGGTCGTGGCGGGCGGGTGCGCTTCGAGGTCGGCCGGGCCGACGCCCTTCCGCTCGAGGACGCCTCGGTGGACGCCGCCGTCGCGCTCCTCGTGTTGACCTTCGTGCCCGATGCCGATCGCGCCGTATCCGAGATGCGGCGGGTCACCCGGCCGGGGGGCGTGCTGGCGGCCGCGGTGTGGGACTACGGCGAGCGGATGGAGATGCTCCGGACGCTGTGGGACGCCGCCGCGCGCCTCGACCCGACGGTGGTGGGCCAGGACGAGGGGACGATGCCGCTCGGCCGTCCGGGCGGCCTGATCGACCTCTTCCAGCGGGCGGGGCTGGAGGACGTCGACGGCGGCCGGGTGCGCGTCTCGACCCGGTTCGAGGACTTCGACGACTACTGGGAGCCGTTCCTGGAGGGGCAGGGGCCGGCCGGGGTCTACGTGTCCGGCCTGCCGGATGCCGCCCGCGCGGCGCTGCGGGACGAGCTCGCCTCGACCATGGGCCCGGGGTCGTTCGAGCTGAAGGCCACGGCTTGGTGGGTGCGCGGCACCGTGCCCGCCTGACGGGATCCGGGGCGCCTGCGCCGAGACGCGCTTCACACCGCGCCACCCTGTGCAGCCGACCCTCGTGCCAGCACACTGGAAGGGTCCACAGCGAGGCCATGCACCCTGGCCTCCGGACGGCCGGCACGCTGTCGCCCGCCAGGTCGGGGCCCTGACCCTGCTCACCGTGGCCGAGACAGTGGAGAGCGCCATGAGCAGCCAGATCACCAGTCCAGACGTCCCCGTCGACGAGCCGTCGACCGCCGAGTCACCGGCCGAGGTCGGGACCGACCCGGTCGCCACGGGTGACGACCTTCCCTTCGAGTGGCCCGAGCTCGGCGTCGGCGGGTTCCTGCCGCACCTCGACGCCTCCACCGATGACTGAGCGCCAGGGAGGCCGAGCCATGAGCGCCCCCCCGAGGTACCCCGGCACCCCGACCGTCATCCACGGCAACGGGGCCGTCGCCCACGTCATGAGCCACGTCTGCGGAGGGGTGATCGGGTACCCGATCACCCCGTCGACCGAGATCTCCGAGATCTACGAGGCGGCCCGCGCCGAGGGCGGCCTCAACGTCTGGGGCAAGCACGCGTTCTTCTTCGAGCCCGAGGGTGAGCACTCCGCCCAGAGCGGGGCCCTCGGTGCCGCGCTCACCGGCGGCCAGTACATCTCGAACGCCTCCTCGAGCCAGGGGATCCTCTACGCGATGGAGTCCCACTACGTCACGGTGGGCAAGAAGATCGGTGGATTCGTGCTGCAGGTCGCGGCGCGCGTGGTGTCCAAGCACGCCCTGAACGTCATGGCCGGCCACGACGACGTCTACGCGCTGCTCGCCTCCGGCTACACGGTGCTCTTCGGGTCCAACCCGCAGGAGGCGGCCGACCTCGCGGCGATCGCCTACCGCACGTCCGCCCTGTCACTCATCCCGGTCGCCAATGCGATGGACGGCTTCTCCACGAGCCACATGCTCTGCGAGGCGCTCCTGCCCGAGCCCGAGCTGCTGCGCGAGTACCTCGGCGACCCCGCCGGGCGAGTTCCCTGCCCGACGGTCGCGCAGGAGATGCTCTTCGGGGCCAAGGGCCGGGTCTTCCAGCTGGGGGGGTTCCTCACCCGGCACAGCCGCGACATCCCCGAGAGCGACGTCGCCGACCTGCGCGCCTTCCTCGCGGCCAAGGCCGACGAGATCGAGAAGGACAACGACGCGACGCTGGTCGACGCCACCCTCGCCTGGGTGCCCGAGGAGCTGCACGGCCCGTGGCGCCGGCAGTGGGTCAACTCCTGGGAGAAGGGCACCCGCCAGCTCGTCCCCGCGCTCGTCGACATCAACAACCCCGGGCTGACCGGCCCGGTGCAGAACCAGCCCGACTTCCAGGCCGGCTCGGTCGACCACCGCACCCACTTCGCTTCCGCCGTCCCCAGCCTGGTGCGCCAGGCGATGAGCGAGTACTCCGAGCTCACCGGCCGCCACTACGCGCCGGTGCTCACCTACGACTGCGACGACGCCGAAATCGTCATGATCGGGCTCGGCTCCGTGGGTGACGACGTCCGCGCCGTGCTGCCGTACCTGCGCGAGCACGGCATCAAGGCCGGGCTGGTGTCGGTCAAGCTGCTCCAGCCCTTCCCCGAGGCCGAGGTCGTCGCGGCCCTCGCCGGCAAGAAGGCCGTCATGGTCCTCGAGCGCAGCGACCAGACCGCGCTCACCTCCGCGGTCACCGCAGCCCTCTTCCGGGCGCGCGAGAACGCGGTCGAGCCACGCCACGAGGGCATCCCTGCCCTCGCCTACACACCGCGCCTCACCACCGCGATCTTCGGGCTCGGTGGGCACGACCTCCAGCCGCGTCACCTGATCGCCGCCTTCACCGAGATGGATGCCGGGACGCTGCCGCCGCTCATCTACCTCGGCTCGCAGTTCTTCGAGGAGCACCCGTCCGAGCGCGGGGCCGAGGTGCAGGCACGGCTGCGTGCCGCCTACCCCGAAACCGAGCTCATGGCCCTGCGCACCGAGCCCAACCCGCAGCTCCTTCCCCCGGACGCGCTGCGGATCCGGTTCCACTCGGTGGGCGGCTACGGCACGATCGCCACCGGCAAGCTGCTCACCGACATCCTCGCCGGCCTGCTCGGGATGCACAGCAAGTCCGCGCCCAAGTACGGCTCGGAGAAGTCCGGTGCGCCGACGAACTACTACATCACGCTGAGCCCCGAGCCGATCTGGCTGACCAACGCCGAGCTCGAGGACGTCGAGGTCGTCATCGCACCCGACCACAAGGCGTTCATCCACACCAACCCGCTCAAGGGTCTGGTGCACGGCGGCACCTTCATGCTGCAGACCAGCCTGTCCCCCGAGGAGGTCTGGCGCGAGCTTCCCCGGCACGCCCGAAAGGCGATCAGGGAGAGGGAGATCAACTTCTTCACCATCGACGCCTTCAAGGTGGCCCGCACACACGCCCCCACCCCCGACCTCGAGACCCGGATGATGGGCATCGCCTTCATCGGCGCCGTGACCGCCCACGTCGACCGCGTCGCCGCCGGCGCTCCTCGCGAAGAGATCCTCGAACGGGTCCGCCACCAGCTCGAGAAGAAGTTCGGGCGCAAGGGCGAGAGCGTCGTCGAGGGCAACATGGCCGTGATCATCGACGGCATCGAGGCGACCCGCCGCGTCGACTACGACGCCCCCGAGCTCCTCGAGATCGGCGAGGAGCGCGCCGCCACACCGCTGCTCACCGTGGCGCTCTCGGCATCGATGTGCCCGAGCACGACGGCCGAGCACACCAGCGGCCTGTTCGACCCGACCTACTACGAGGACCTCATGATGCGGCCCTTCCGTGAGGGCACGATCGCCGAGGCCCCGGTGCTGCCGGGTGTCGGGCTGTTCATGCCGCCGGGCACCGGCGCGGCCAAGGACAAGGGCCTGTTCCGCCGGGAGGTACCGCAGTTCCACCCGGACGTCTGCACGGGCTGCATGGACTGTGCCCTGGTGTGCCCGGACGCCGCGATCCCGAACACCGTCCACGAGGTGCACGACCTGCTGCTCACTGCCGTCGGCCGGATCGAGGCCACCCCGGGCCAGAAGGACGGCCTGCGCCAGGCCGTCTACGGCATCGCGGAGCGCACCCGGGAGGCTCTGCGGCACAAGGACGAGCGGCCGTTCCACGAGGTCGTGGCGTCCGCCGCGGCGGGCCTGCGCGACGACCCGGTGATGTCCCACGTCGTCGACCGCCTCGTCGCCGAGCTCGCCGCCTACCCGGTCGCGCGCACCAGGCCCTTCTTCGACGCGCCGGAGAAGGAGCAGCCGGGCACCGGTGGCCTCTTCGCCGCCACCGTCGACCCGTGGAAGTGCACGGGCTGCCTCGAGTGCATCGACGTCTGCGGGCCGGGTGCCCTCACAGTGCTCGAGCAGGACGCCGACGTGCTCGCGTCCCTGCAGCAGCGCTTCGGCTTCATGAGCGCCACCCCGAACACCCCGACCCGGTTCACCGAGGGGTCGGACAGCCCGGACGGCGACATGAAGCGCCTCATGCTCGACCACGACAACTTCTACGCGACCACCGGCGGCCACGGCGGGTGCCGCGGCTGCGGTGAGGTCACCGCCATCCGCCTGGTCATGTCGACCTCGCACGCGATCAGCGAGCGCCGCCGCCGACAGCACGTCAGGGAGCTCACCGGCCTCGTCGACCGGCTCCACGCCAAGCGCGCCACCGTCGAGGACGGGGCGCGGCAGCAGCGGCTGGGCAAGACCATCACGACCCTCGAACGGCGCCTCTACGAGCAGGAGGGCGGCCCGACCGGCAACGGCCCGGCGTCGACGATCATCGCGAACTCCACCGGGTGCAGCAGCGTCTACGCCTCCACGATGCCGTTCAACAACTACCTCGACCCGTGGGTCAACAGCCTCTTCCAGGACGCCCAGCCCCTGGCCAAGGGCATCTTCGAGGGTGTCGCCGCGCAGAGCGTCGCCGACGTGCGCGCACTGCGGGTCGCCGAGCTCGAGCTCACCGACTCCTACGAGCCGCAGGTGCACGACAAGGCGCTCGCGACGTTGTCGTGGGCGGCGTACAGCCCCACCGAGATGGAGCTGCTCCCCACCGTCCTCACCATCGGCGGCGACGGCGCCACCTATGACATCGGCTTCGGGGCGATGTCCCGCATCCTCGCCAGCGACACGCCCGTGAAGGTGCTCGTGCTCAACTCCGGGGTCTACTCCAACACCGGCGGGCAGGCCTCCACGGCCAGCCTCACCGGCCAGGACTCCGACCTCGCCCGCTTCGGCTCGGCCCACGAGGGCAAGCACGAGTCCCGCAAGGAGCTCGGCCTGCTCGCGTCGTTCCACCCGAACGTCTACGTGTGCTCGACGAGCACGGCGATGCAGGCGCACTTCCTCACCAGCACCATGGAGTTCCTGCGGTACCAGGACGCCGCGGCGGTCCTGGACGTCTACACCCCGTGCGGCTCGGAGCACGGCATCCCGGAGGAGGCGTCCTCACGACGGGCACGCCTCGCGGTCGAGAGCCGG
>DASQEZ010000260.1:0-5789 GCA_035633415.1 Ornithinibacter sp.
CTCTACGTCGGCATCTCGTCGTACTCGGGGGCGCGCACCCGAGAGGCCGTCGAGATGATGCGCTCGATGGGCACGCCCGTGCTCATCCACCAGCCGTCGTACTCGATGCTCAACCGCTGGATCGAGGAGGACCTCCTAGACGCCGTCGGCGAGACGGGCCTGGGCCTGATCGCGTTCTCCCCGCTCGCGCAAGGCATGCTCACCAACAAGTACCTCAAGGGAATTCCGGCGGGTTCGCGTGCGGCACAGGGGAAGTCGCTCGACCCATCGCTGTTGACCGACGCCTCGCTGAAGCACATCCGGGCGCTCGACCGGATGGCCAAGGCCCGCGGGCAGTCGCTCGCGCAGATGGCGCTGGCCTGGGCGCTGCGCGACGAGCGGGTGACCTCGGTGCTCATCGGCGCATCCTCTGTCGAGCAGCTCGACAACAGCCTGGATGCCGTGAAGAACCTCGAGTTCAGCTCCGAGGAGCTCGCCAAGATCGACAAGCACGCGGTGGAGGCCGGCATCAACCTGTGGAAGACCTCGAGCGACAAGTGAGTTGACCTGACCGGGCTGCCACCGCTGGGCGGCGGGCCCGGATGCCGTACCCCCACGACAGCGAGGAGCACCACCATGGCCGAAGCCGACTTCATCCCGAGCCCCACCGGCTGGGTCCGCACCCAGGTGGAGACGATCGAGAAGACGGGTGACACCCGCTCGGTGCACGTGCTGAACCGCCCGGTGGTCATGCTCACGATGCGCGGCGCGAAGACCGGCGGCATCCGCAAGGTGCCGCTGATGCGGGTCGAGCACGACGGGGTCTACGCGGCGGTGGCCAGCAAGGGCGGGGCGCCCGAGCACCCGCAGTGGTACGCCAACCTGCGGGCGAACCCGCAGATCACCCTGCAGGACGGCACCGAGTCATGGCCTGCCGTCGCCCGCGAGATCACCGGTGCCGAGCGCGAGGAGTGGTGGCCGCGGTGCGTCGAGGCCTACCCGCCGTACGCCGACTACCAGCTCAAGACCGACCGGCTCATCCCGGTGCTGCTGCTCGAGCGGGTCGAGCAGGGCCGGCAGAACGGCGCCGACAGCTGACCCGACGTACTCGCCGTGAGTGCGGAAGTGGTTGCCCCGGCGACCGTTTCCGCACTCACCGCGAGGTGGTTCGAGCCTCAGGCGATCGGGGCATCAGGCGTCGACGCGGGAGCGGGCTGACCGGCATCCGCCGTGCCCGCCTCGGGTGCGGTGGCGTCGCGGTCGACCTTGCGGAACCACAGCAGGCCGAGCACCGGCAGCACGAGCGGTACGAAGCCGTAGCCCTGGCCGAAGTGCGACCACACCGTCTGGTCGGGGAACAGGTCGGGCACGAGGTAGGACGCCGCCCCGACGACGAGCACCCCGACCAGCTCGAACGTGCACGCCCACCTGCCGACCCTGACCCACCTCCCACCACGGATGAGGCACCACGTGGCGAGGAGGTAGACGACCGCGGCGAGCGCCGAGAGCGTGTAGGCCAGCGGTGCCCGGTCGTAGTAGCTGAGGACCTGCAGCACCGAGCGACCGGTGGCGGCGAGGGCGAGCACGGCGTAGGCGACGACCAGCAGCACGCCCGGCCCGCCGAGGGCCCGGCGGTGGGGCTCAGCCATGGGCGTTCCAGATCTGCTGGAGCCGCGCGACCATGACGGCGACGGAGAAGGCCCCCAACGCCATCGAGCCCATCGCCCAGCGCGACTTCTCCTTGATCGTCAGCAGCGAGGTGCCGATCGGGATGAGGGGCAGCGCGACCAGGTACGCCGCGAACGTCGCCCTCTCGGTGGCGTCGCCGATGTGATCGAGCCCGAGCAGCCCGAGCACGAGCATGACGATGAGCGCGACCTCGAGCAGCGCGGCCACCGCGAGCAGCCGATCATCCATGAGGCGGTCGCGCAGGGCGTAGTAGACGGACCCGACCAGCAGCAGGCAGGCGAGTGCCACGACGACGTAGGTCAAACCCTCGATCACTGCTCAACCCTAACCCTCGGGCGGGTCCTCGCCCGCCGCGTCCGGGGTGGGTGCGACACTCGCCCCATGACCAGTGCGCAGCTCGGTGACGTGACGATCGAGTACGAGGTGGACGGGCCTGCCGACGGCCCGCCGATGCTGCTCGTCATGGGTCTGGGGGCCCAGCTGGTGGCCTGGCCGGCCGACATCGTCGAGGGGCTCGCCGACCGCGGCTACCGCGTCATCCGGATGGACAACCGCGACATCGGGCTGTCGACGAAGTCGCAGGGTCCGGTGCCCACCCGGGCCGCGCTGTTCAAGGGTTTCGCGCACCGTCGGTATGCGCAGGCCGACTACCTGCTCTCCGACATGGCGGCCGATGCCGTCGCCCTCCTGGACCACCTCGGCGTCGGGGCGGCACACGTCGTCGGGGTGTCGATGGGCGGGATGATCGCCCAACAGCTGACCATCGACCACCCCGAGCGGGTGCTCAGCCTGTGCTCGATCATGTCGAACACCGGGAACCGACGGCACGGCAGCGTCTCCCCCCGGCTGCTGCCCACCGTCGCGATGTCCATGTCGGCGCCGCGCCCGGAGGACCCCGCGGAGGCCGAGCGGCTCGCCGTCGAGGGGTTCCGCCTCATCGCCGGCCCGCACTTCGACGCCGACGAGATCAGGGGCATGGTGCGCACCGCGATCGGCCGCAACGTCAACCCCCTCGGCACGATCCGGCAGCTGGTGGCCATCCAGGCCAGCCCCGACCGCACGGCGGCCCTGAACGACGTGCGCGTTCCCACCCTCGTCATCCACGGGCTGCGCGACCAGCTGGTGATGCCGAGTGGCGGTATCGCGACGGCGCGGGCGGTGCCCGGGGCACGGCTCGTCGCCTTCCCCGACATGGCGCACGACCTGCCCAAGCCCCGTCGGGCCGAGATCGTCGAGGAGATCGCCCGCAACGCCGCGCGCGCGCCCGCCGGGTCGTCGCAGGGTGTCGACCGGGACGCGACGCGCGCCGACTCCGCCTGAGCGCGCGGCCGTGGCCCGGCATCCGGCGGGACCGGTGCGGGCCTACGGGTTGGTGAGTGCGTCGTCGACGGAGTCGACGAGCAGACCGATCTCGTCCTCGGTCACCACCAGTGGCGGCGCGATGCGGATGGTCGACCCGTGGGTGTCCTTGGCGAGGATGCCGCGGCTCATCAGCCGCTCGCACAGCTCACGGCCCGTGGGGCCGCCGGGCTCGATGTCGAGGCCGGCCCACAGGCCGCGGACCCGCACGGCGGCCAGACCGTCACCGCCGGTCCTGCCGACGAGGGGGGCGAGCCGGTCCGCGAGTACCGCGCCGAGATGCGCTGCGCGGCGCTGGAACTCGCCCTCGGCGAGCATCGTGACGACCTCGTGGCCGATGGCCGCGGCGAGGGGGTTGCCGCCGAAGGTGGAGCCGTGGGACCCCGGGGTGATCACGTCGAGCACGTCATGGTTCGCAGCGATGGCCGACACGGGGTACAGGCCGCCGCCGAGCGCCTTGCCCATGACGTAGATGTCCGGGACGACGTCCTCGTGGTCACAGGCGAAGGTGCGGCCGGTGCGGGCGAGGCCGGACTGGATCTCGTCGGCGATCATCAGCGCGCCGGCCTCGTCGCAGATGGCCCTGACCTCGCGCAGGTAGCCCTCGGGGGGGATGACGACGCCGCCCTCCCCCTGCACCGGCTCGAGCAGCACCGCGACCGTGGTGTCGTCGACCGCGTGTCGCAGGGCCTCCGCGTCACCGTAGGTGACCGTGCGGAACCCGGGTGTGTAGGGGCCGTACTCGTCGCGGGCGATCTTGTCGTCCGAGAAGCTGACGATCGTCGTGGTGCGGCCGTGGAAGTTGCCCTCCATGACCACGATGCTGGCCGAGTTCTCGGGCACGCCCTTGACCCGGTAGCCCCACTTGCGGGCGACCTTGAGGGCGGTCTCCACGGCCTCGGCCCCGGTGTTCATCGGCAGGACCAGGTCCTTGCCGGTCAGGGCCGCGAGGGCCTGCGCGAACGGGCCGAGCTGGTCGTTGTGGAAGGCCCGGCTGGTGAGGGTGAGCCGGGTCAGCTGTTCCTGGGCACGGGCGACCAGGCGCGGGTGGCCGTGGCCGAAGTTGAGCGCGGAGTACCCCGCGAGGCAGTCGAGGTAGCGCCGGCCGTCGACGTCGGTGACCCAGGCGCCCTCGCCGTGGGTGAGCACCACCGGAAGCGGATGGTAGTTGTGCGCGGCATACCGCTCGACGAGTGCGATCTGTGCGGCGGTGTGGGCGCTGTGGGGGGTCTGCCCCGGGCTCCCGTGGCTGTGCTGGGACGTCATCGTCGCCTCCTCGCTGCGAAGCCTAGCGAGGGGTGAGCGGCGTCCGTGGCCGGGCCCGCGTCGTCGGCGTGTGGGGTCGCCGGGGGGTGTCCGGATCAGGACGGGTGCCCACTCGGGGCCAGCACGAGGTAGCCCTGTGCGGTGAGGATGATGACGACCGCGACCAGCTTGCCGGTCGGCAGGGTGGTGCCGAAGTAGAAGCGGTCGATGAGCAGGATGCCGACCTGCAGCAGCACGATCCAGCCCATGGTGACGACGGCCAGCTCGGCGTACTGCAGCGACGAGGCGTAGACCCAGAAGAGCACGAGGAACGCCAGCGCGCCCAGCGCGAGAGCCACGGTGTTCTGCTTCTCGGCCCACTCCTTGGCGGCGTAGGCCCCGATCAGGTCGAGCCCGGCGAGCGCGGCCATGCACATCGTCGCGACGACCGGCAGCGGCCAGGACGTGGGGAGCTTGATCAGCGGCATCGCGTCGAGCAGGGCCATGGGGTCCTCCGGCCTGGAGCGGGCCACCTTTGGGGGGGCGTGGCCTCACTCGTCAAGAGGCCGGGCCGCTCCGCCTGATACACACGTGGCGCGCCCAGGTCCCGACTGGGCGTGGCACGGCATCCGGTGTGCTCAGTCGGCCCACATCTCGCCGACCCGGTCGGCGATGCGGTAGCCGTGGGCCCGGGCTGCCTCGAAGGTGCCGGCGCCGCGCGACATGTCGAGCGGGTTGGCGCCCATCGCCCACAGGTCCCTGGCGTCGGGCACGACGAGGTGCGTCCTGGCGCGGGGCCGCAGCGCGAACAGCTGGACCCGCGGGAGGTCACGCAGGTGGGAGCCGATCGGGTAGGGCGACAGCACGAGCACCCGGCGGTGACCGGCCGCGAGGTCGGCGTTGGCGATGCTGCGCAGACCGCCGTCGACGTAGCGGCGGCCCCCGACCTCGACGGCCGGGAAGACCCCGGGCACGGCGCAGCTGGCCGCGACGGCCCGATCGAGCGGCACTCCGCTGGTGTTGTCGAAGACCACGGAGGTGCCGGTCTGGGCATCGACCGCGGTGACGAGGAGGCGCCGCTGTGGCCACGGATTTCCGACCAGGCCCAGGCCGATGGCCCCGAGCCAGTCCTCCTCGCTGGTGGTGGCGGCGGTCAGGGCGGCCTGGCCGACGAGCGCACGGCCGGCCCGCTTGTCGAGGTGCAGCTGGGCGCGCAGGTAGCGAGCGGCGTCGGAGGGGCCGAGCCGGCCGTAGCTGCCCAGCGGGGCGCCCTCCTGGATCCGCGCGAAGGCGTTGCCCTCGTCGGTGCCCACACGCAGGTGGGCCGCGACCATCGAGCCCGCCGAGGTGCCGATCAGGGTGTCGGCGTCACGCACGTCGATGCCGCCGTCGCGCAGGCCGATGATGATGCCGGCCTCCCAGGCGATGCCGGTCGCTCCCCCACCGGCGAGCACGAATGCCCGGTCGAGGCCCTCGGTCGGCTGCTGCCACTCCCGGAAGCCGTCACCGGCGACGAC
>DASQEZ010000261.1:0-4602 GCA_035633415.1 Ornithinibacter sp.
GGCGTGCGTGTCGGCGGTGCGCAGCCCGGCGGGAAGGTCGGACTCGCTGCCGCAACCCACCAGGAGCAGGGCCAGGGCAGCCGTGACCGCGGGAAGGCTTCGTCGCACCAGCACAGAATAGACGTCTCAGGCGGTGGACGCCGCGAGCTGGCCACAGGCGCCGTCGATGTCGGAGCCACGGGTGTCGCGCACCGTCGTCGGGATGCCGTGCGCACGCAGCCGCTCGACGAACTGCTGCTCCACCCCGCGACGCGACGCGGTCCACTTCGACCCGGGCGTCGGGTTGAGGGGGATGGGGTTGACGTGGACCCAGCCCCGGCCGCGGGCGACCAGCTTCTTCCCGAGCAGGTCGGCCCGCCACGCCTGGTCGTTGATGTCGCGGATCAGGGCGTACTCGATGCTCACCCGACGTCCGGTCGTCTCGTAGTAGCGGAACGCGGCATCGATCGCCTCGTCGACCTTCCACCGGGTGTTGATCGGCACCAGCTCGTCACGCAGCTCGTCGTCGGGCGCGTGCAACGACAGGGCCAGGGTCACCGGGATTCCCTCCTCGGTGAGCTTGTCGATGCCGGGCACCAGCCCGACCGTCGACATGGTGATCCCGCGCGCCGAGATGCCCAGGCCCGAGGGGGACGGCTCGGTGAGCCGGCGGATCGCCCCGATCGCGGCCTTGTAGTTGGCCAGTGCCTCGCCCATCCCCATGAACACGACGTTGCTGACCCGGCTGGGCCCGGCCGGCTCCCCCTCAGACCCGTCGGCCTCGTCGCCCAGGCCCGCACCGTCGGGGTGGGCGCCGCCCATCGCCGGCAGCTCGCCGCGTCGAAGGAGGCGGGCCGCGTAGACGACCTGCTCGACGATCTCGGCCGTCGACATGTTGCGGGTGAGGCCCTCCTGGCCGGTGGCGCAGAAGGGGCAGTTCATCCCGCAGCCGGCCTGGCTGGAGATGCACACCGTGACCCGGTTGGGGTACCGCATCAGCACCGACTCGACGAGGGCGCCGTCGAAGAGGCGCCACACCTGCTTGACCGTGGCCCCCCGGTCGGCCGTCAGGCTGCGCACCGGGGTGAGCAGGGTCGGCAGCAGGTCCGTGACGAGGTCGTCCCGGACGGCCTTCGGCAGGTCGGTCATGTCCTCGGGCCGGTCGACGAGCCGCTCGAAGTAGTGGGTGGACAGCTGACCGGCCCGGTAGGCCGGGTGGCCCAGTGCCGTGGCCGCCTCGCGCCGCTGCGCGAGGGTGAGGTCGGCGAGGTGGCGCGGGGGCTTCCCGCGCCGTGGTGCCGTGAAGGTCAACTTGCCGGGGGCAGGGCGCGGGCTGGAGGTCTCTGACATGGTCAGACGATTGTCTCAGGTGCTCGGAGTGCGACCTGCGGGGTCCAGGTGTCTCGCCAGCCGGCGGCGGCCGCGTCGCACCGTGGTGGCGCGCGACGCGCCGTGGACCATTACTCACATTCCGTGGCGGAATCGGCGCCAGAACCCCTACCATGCAAATGTCTCGTTTCGCAGGGGAACGAGAGTGCAGGGGAATGAGGAACGGCCATGGGCCTGTTCGACCGCTTGAAGATGTCACAGAACCGTGCCCCGGAGGTCACTCCGCCCGAGGCCTTCAACGACCTCGAAGCCGCGCACATCCGGCTCGTCCCCGACGTCGACGACGAGACCAGCAGCATCGAGGAGTCGGTGCGCGAGCACCTCGAGCGCCTCACCGCGGCCGCGGACTCCGACATCGCCTCCCTCACGCCGGCGGCGTTCGATGCCGCCTTGACGTCGCGGCTGGTGAGCGCGGAACGCATCCAGTCCACGGGGCTGGGCTTCTCCTACGCCTCGCGGTTCGCCGAGCACGTGCACGAGGTGCTGACCCTCGACCTGCCCACCGCGGTCGTGACGCTGCCCGACTCGCGGATCGCCGAGACCAGGCGCCGCGTGCCGAGCCTGCTCAACCGCGGACGCGACAACCTGCTCGACCTGCTGGCGACGACGCCGGTCGACGTGCACCGCATCGGCGAGGGTGGCCGCAGCGTCTACGCCGTGATGAGCGACTCGCCCTACACCGCGAGCTTCGCGCGGTTCCTCAACGAGGCCGCGCACCGCTGGCTGCCCGACGCCGACGACCGCAACGGCTTCGTCTTCGCCCTCCCCTACCGGCACGCGATCATCCTCCAGCCGTGCTCGACGCCCCGCGAGATCCGCGATGCCCTCGAGCTGGTGCCGGCGTACGCGGAGCAGATGAACGCCGACGGCGTGAGCCCGGTGTCGCTGCACACGTACCACTGGCTCGGCCGGCAGATCTCCTGCTTGACCACCGAAGAGGCCGACGGGTCGATCAGCATCCAGCCCAACGAGGTGCTCGCGCAGCAGCTCGGCCTGGGTCAACGGGCCGGCTGACCTCGCACGGACCGCTCGGCGCTCAGCCGAGCGGCACGAACCACAGCAGCAGCGCCCACGCGACGGGCGCGACGATGACCAGCGAGTCGAGCCGGTCCATCAGGCCGCCGTGCCCGGGCAGCAGCGCGCCCATGTCCTTGATGCCGAGGTCGCGCTTGATGCTCGACTCGATGAGGTCGCCCAGGGTGGCGGCCGCCGCGGCCACGGCGCCGAGGAGGGCCCCGGCCCACCAGATCCCGCCGAGCACCAGCGGCAGCGAGATCGCCCCGACGGCCGCACAGGAGACGACCGATCCTGCGAAGCCCTCCCACGACTTCTTCGGGCTCAGCGAGGGCGCCATCGGGTGGCGCCCGAAGGTGACGCCGACGGCATACCCGCCGATGTCGGAGAACACCGTGACGAGGATGAAGACGATGATCCGCTGCCGACCGTCCGGTGCCGCGAGCATCATCGACGCGAAGCCACCGAGGAAGATCGGGTAGAACGCGATGAGCGCGGACGCGCTGAGGTCGCGGGCCGCTCCGGCCAGGCCGTCGGCCACGCGCCAGACGAGCAGCCCCACGATCGTCAGGCCGAAGGTGACCACGAGCGCCTCGGCACCGCGCAGGTAGGCCGACACGAGCATGCCGACGGAGCCGAGCATCAGGGGCACGAGCGGGACGACCATCCCCCGCGTCGCGATCGCCCGGCGCAGCTCCCAGGCGCCGTAGGACACGGCGACGACCACGACCGCGAGGAAGGCTCGCGGGCCGACGACCAGTGTTCCGATGACGAGCCCGGCGAGGAGCAGCCCCACCCCCACCGCGGCCTTCAGGTCGCGGCCGGCCTTCGCCGTCGGCGCAGTCTCCGGCGCCTCGTCGACCACCTCGTCATCGGAGGTGTCGGGGAGGCCGTCGGTGGGCTCGGCGGTGTCGGAAGGCGCGTCGGTCATGGTCGTGGGGTGCTCAGACGTCGAGGAGCTCGGCTTCCTTGTGCTTGAGCAGGTCGTCGATCTGGTCGACATGCTTCTTGGTCACCGTCTCGAGCTCCTTCTCCGCCCGCGACCCCTCGTCCTCGCCGACGTCGCCGTCCTTGACGAGCTTCTCGAGGGTGGTCTTGGCGTGGCGGCGGATGTTCCGCACCGAGACCTTGGCGTCCTCGGCCTGGTGGTGCGCCATCTTGACGTACTCGCGACGCCGCTCCTCGGTGAGCACGGGCATGATGCAGCGGATGATCGTGCCGTCGTTGCTCGGGTTGACACCGAGGTCGGCCTGCTGGATCGCCTTCTCGATGGCGTGCATCGAGGACTTGTCGAACGGGCTGATGATGATGGTGCGCGCCTCGGGGTTCTGGAAGGACGCGAGCTGCTGGAGCGGGGTGGGCGCACCGTAGTAGTCGACGAGGATCTTGGAGAACATGCCGGGGTGGGCGCGCCCGGTGCGGATGCCCGCAAAGCCCTCCTTGGCGACCTCGACGGCCTTCTCCATCTTCTCCTCGGCCTCGAACAAGGTCTCGTCGATCATCGGGGCGGTTCTCCTTCGCATCTGCCACGCGGCGGGCGTGGCGGTCGGGTCCAGTGTGTCAAACGGCGCAGGTGCGCGTGCTCACTCGGCGTGGGCGAGCCCGCCCGTGGGCTCAGCCGGTGAAGACCAGCGTGCCGATGCGCTCGCCCCGCAGGGCGCGGGTGATGTTGCCGTCACCCTCCATGCCGAAGACCACCATCGGGAGGTGGTTGTCCATGCACAGGCTGAAGGCGGCCGCGTCGACGACCTTCAAGCCGCTGCGCAGCGCGTCCTCGAAGCTGACCCGCTCCAGCTTGCGCGCGTCGGGGTTGGTGCGCGGGTCGGAGTCGTAGACCCCGTCGACGCCGTTCTTGCTCATCAGGACCACGTCGCACTTGCACTCCAGGGCACGCTGGGCGCTGACCGTGTCGGTGGAGAAGTACGGCATGCCGGCGCCGGCGCCGAAGATGACGACGCGGCCCTTCTCGAGGTGGCGGATGGCGCGGCGCGGAATGTACGGCTCGGCGACCTGGCCCATCGTGATGGCGGTCTGGACACGGGTGTCGATGCCCTCCTTCTCCAGGAAGTCCTGCAGGGCCAGGCAGTTCATCACCGTGCCGAGCATGCCGATGTAGTCGGCGCGCGAGCGGTCCATGCCCTTCTGCTGCAGCTCGGCGCCGCGGAAGAAGTTGCCGCCACCCACGACGACCGCGACCTCGATGCCCTCGCGCACGGCTGC
>DASQEZ010000262.1:0-4322 GCA_035633415.1 Ornithinibacter sp.
TGCCGGCTCCTCGGAAGCGGGGTCCCCGCTCGCCGGGTCCTCGTTCGACGAGTCGGATGCCGGGTCACCGGTCGCGGTGTCGGCGCCCGCCGCGTCGTCGCCCGCGGTGTCGGCGACCGCCGCGTCGTCGCCGGCCGAGGCGAGCTCGATGCGCTCGGCCTTGAGCCGCTCGCCACGATCGTGGGCCTCCTCGAGCATCTCGCCCTCGTCGGCCGCCCAGTCGCGGGCCGGCGTCGGGTCGAACCGCTCCTCGACCGGATCCTCGGCCACGTCGGCGACAGTGAGGTCGGTGTCGTCGGCAGCGGCGGGCTCGTCCTGTGGCGGGCCACCCCACTCGTTGCTCGGGGACTCCACGTCCTGCGAGAGCTCCTCCGCCGTCTCCGGCGAGATGTCGGCGTCCGCGACCTCCTCGTGGAGGGCACGGGTGGCGGCGTAGTCGTCGCCGTCCGGGGCGTGGTCAGCGGCCTCGTTGGTGGAGTCGACGCTCATGCCCGGCTCGCTACCCGGTTCGGACACGCTGGAAACCTCGGTCTGGGGCTGCGCCGACGTGTGGCCCCTGCCTGCAGGATCGACCCGCTCCTCGGGCACGTCGTCGCGGAAGTCGGCGGCAGAGGCGATCCGCTCACTCTCGCCGAAGGTCTCGTCGTCCTCGCGCGCTCCCCAGGCGGCAGCACCAGCGGCGGCGGTACCCGCTGCCCCGGCCCCCGCTTCGCCGGCCCCAGCGGACGCGGCGGCGGACGGGGCGCCCCCGCCTGCCTCCTCTGCCTCACGGGCCTCACGGCGCGCGGCCCGCGTCATCAGGGACTCGCCCTCGTCCCCAGCGGTCGGGTGCCCGGCATCCGTCGACCTCGATCCGGCCGGCGCGGCCGGCGCGGGCTCCTGCTCGGAGCTTCCCGGCTCGACCGGGGCGAACGAGGACTCCTTGACGTCAGGGTCGATGTCGTCGGCGCGGCGCATCGTGGTCTCGTAGTCGTGCTGGGTGGCCTCGATCGCGGCCCGACGCTCGGCAGCCTCTCCCTCGAGTCGCTGGGCCTCGCGAGCCTGGCGCTCGGCCTCCGCACGGGCGACCTCAGCACGCTCCGCGGCCTGCTCGGCGAACGCGGCCTGGCCGGGCATCGTCGCGGCCAGCGTGTCGGCCTCGCTGCGCAGCTCGGCCGCCTCGACCCGCTGGGCGTCACGGTGCGCGGACCCCCGCCGCAGCAGGACGACGACGAGCACGACCGCCACGAGGATGAGGAGCAGCAGGAGGGTCAGTCGAGCAGCCGGCATGGCAGGTCCTGTCGTCGAACGGTGCCCCCACGGGCGATGTCGCGGCACAACCTACCCCGGCGGGAGCACTGCGAGGGGTGCAGGCGCGACCCCTCCGGGAGGGGCAGGGGGCACCGGAACCAGCCGGCGGGGGTGACGGCGAGGCGGGTCAGAGCCCCAGCTCGCTCACGGTGACCTGGCGCATCTCGACCTTGCGCACCTTGCCGGTCACCGTCATCGGGAACTCCTCGACGACCCGCACGTACCGCGGGATCTTGTAGTGCGCGAGCCGGCCCGTGGCGTACTCCCGCAGCGACTCGGGGGTGAGCGGGTCGGCGCCGTCGCGCAGCCGCACCCAGGCGCACAGCTCCTCGCCGTACCTGTCGTCGGGAACGCCGATCACCTGGGCGTCGAGCACGTCCGGGTGGGTGTAGAGGAACTCCTCGATCTCGCGCGGGTAGATGTTCTCGCCCCCACGGATGACCATGTCCTTGATCCGACCGGTGATCTGCACGTAGCCGTCGGCATCCATGACGGCGATGTCGCCGGTGTGCATCCAACCGTCGACGAGCACCTCGGCGGTCTTCTCCGGCTCGTTCCAGTAGCCGATCATCACCGAGTAGCCCTTCGTGCAGAACTCACCCGCCTCGCCCCGTGGAAGGGTCTCGCGGGTCACCGGGTCGACGACCTTGATCTCGAGCTGCGGGTGCACCGTCCCCACCGTCCCCACCTTGCGCTCGAAGGAGTCGTCGGTGCGGGTCTGGGTCGACACCGGGGAGGTCTCGGTCATGCCGTAGCAGATGGTCATCTCCTCGATGCCCGCCTCGATGAGCTTGGTCATCATCGACGCGGGGCACGGCGAGCCGGCCATGATCCCGGTGCGCACCGAGCTGAGGTCGTAGGAGTCGAGGTCGGGCAGGGACCACTCGGCGATGAACATCGTCGGCACGCCGTAGAGCGACGTGCACCGCTCCTCGGCGACGGCCGCGAGGGTCAGCGCGGGGTCGAAGCCCGGCGCCGGGATGACCATGCAGGCCCCGTGAGTGGTCGCCGCGAGGTTGCCCATGACCATGCCGAAGCAGTGGTAGAAGGGCACCGGGATGCAGATCCGGTCCTGCTCCGTGTAGCGGCACAGCTCGCCGACGAGGTAGCCGTTGTTGAGGATGTTGTGGTGCGAGAGGGTGGCCCCCTTGGGGAAACCCGTTGTGCCGGAGGTGTACTGGATGTTGATCGGGTCGCCCGGCTCGAGGTCGGCCTGCACCATGGTCAGCCGCTCGGGGCTGACCTCGTCTGCGCGGGCGAGCAGGTCGCCCCACGACTCCTGGCCGATGACGACGACCTGCTCGAGCCCGGGGCACTCGCCGCGGGCGGCGTCGACCATCGCGACGTAGTTCGACGACTTGAACTCGGGCGCGATCACCATCATCCGGATGCCGGCCTGGTTGAGCACGTAGGTCAGCTCGTGCGAGCGGTAGGCCGGGTTGACGTTGACCAGGATGGCGCCCACCTTCGCCGTCGCGTACTGCGTCAGCACCCACTCGGAACAGTTCGGTGCCCAGATGCCGACCCGGTCACCCTTGGCGATGCCGACCCCGACCAGCCCGCGCGCCAGCCGGTCGACCTCGGCACCCAGCTCGGCGTACGTCATCCGGACGCCGGTCGCGCGGTCGACGAGCGCGTCGCGGTCACCGTGCCGGGCCACGGTGGCGTCGAGGTTGTCGCCGATGGTCTGTTCCAGGAGCAGCGGCTCGCCGCTGCCGACGCTGTGCGACAGGATGGGGTCGGGTGTCTTGGGGGGCATGGGGTCCTTCCGGCTGCGGTGACGGACCGTCCCAGCCAACACGCCCGAGGGACCAGGGGCAAGCGGTCGGGGGAGGTGGGGGTGCCAGGGCCGCCGGGTGGCTGCCCGGTGCGGTCAGCCGGAGGTCGGGCGGGACAAGCGGTCGAGCACGCCGAGGAGCAGGGCTTCGCGCAGCGCGGTGGGGCAGGCGTCGAGCAGGGCGTTGACCGGGGCCATCCGGCGGGGCAGCGCGAGCGTGCCGTCGCTGCCGGCGAGCCCGGCCGCCGCGAGCAGCCCGGCGAACCCGGCGTCGTCGAGGGTGGCGGGGTCGACCGACCCGAGCAGTCCGGCGAGCCCGGGGTCCAGGGCCACCGGGCCGGCGGCGCGGGCGGCAGCCACCGACTCGCGCAGAGCCACCACGAGCTCGGGCACCGACGGCGCGGTGGCGGCCGACAGCGTGAGGTGCAGGGTCGGCGGCACCCCTCGGAAGGACATCTGCGGCTGCACGAACCAGCCGCGCTCGAGCATCTCGTCGGCAATGGTGAACACGTCGCACGACGCGTCGGCCACGAGCGCCACGAGGGTGGCGTCGGGCGCAGTGAGCACACCGATGCCGGGGATGCCGTCCGCAGCGGCCGCGACCGCGAGCGTCGCCTCCCGCGCCTGCCGGGCGAGCTCGGCATAGCCGTCGAGGCCGATCCGCCGGGTGACGGCCCACGCGGCGGCGAGCGGCCCGCCGGAGCGCGTGGACTGCATCGTGCTGTTGAGCATCGTGTAGCCCGGCCACTGCGCGGACGCGAAGAAGTGGCCGCGGCGCAGGGCCGCCGTGCGGTGCAGCAGGACCGAGACGCCCTTGGGGGTGTACGCGTACTTGTGCAGGTCGACGCTGATGCTCGTGACACCGTCGACGGCGAAGGTCCAGGGCGGCGCGTCGTCGAGGTGCGGCAGCACCCAGCCACCGATGCATGCGTCGACGTGGCAGCGGATGCCGCGGTCGGCGGCCAGGGCCGCGATCTCGGGCACCGGGTCGACGACGCCATGGGCGTACGACGGTGCGGAGGCGACGACCAGCACCGTGGTGTCGTCGATGGCGGCGGCCAGGGCGGCGGGGTCGGCCCGCAGCGTGGCGGGGTCGACGTCGACCAGCACGGCGCGGACGCCGAGGAACTCGGCCGCCTTGTGGAACGCCGCGTGCGCCGAGGTGGGGACGACCATGCTCGGGTCGGTGGTCGCGGCCGCCTGACGAGCGGCGAGCACCGCGAGCAGGATCGACTCGGTGCCCCCGGAGGTGACC
>DASQEZ010000263.1:0-5487 GCA_035633415.1 Ornithinibacter sp.
CGCCCGCGACTCGGTCAAGGAGATCAACCCCTACGTGGACGTACGGCTGCATGAGGTGCGCCTCGACTCCGACAACGTGCTCGAGATCTTCGCCCAGTACGACCTGATCCTCGACGGCACCGACAACTTCGCCACGCGCTACCTGGTCAATGACGCCTGTGTGCTGCTCAACAAGCCGTACGTCTGGGGCTCGATCTACCGCTTCGAGGGCCAGGCGTCGGTGTTCTGGGCCGAGCACGGTCCGCAGTACCGCGACCTCTACCCCGAGCCCCCGCCCCCCGGCATGGTGCCGTCGTGCGCCGAGGGCGGCGTGCTCGGTGTGCTGTGTGCATCGATCGGCTCGATCATGGTGACCGAGGCCATCAAGCTCATCACCGGTGTCGGCGAGACGCTGCTCGGTCGGCTGATGGTCTACGACGCCCTCGAGATGACCTACCGAACCCTCAAGCTGCGCAAGGACCCGACGGGTGCGCCGGTCACCGAGCTCATCGACTACGAGGCGTTCTGCGGGACGATCAGCGAAGAGGCCGCCGAGGCCGCGAAGGACTCGACGATCAGCGTGCGCCAGCTGGCTGCCCTGCTGGAGGCCCGGGAGAAGGGCGAGACCGACTTCTTACTGGTGGACGTCCGGGAGCCGGGGGAGTACGAGATCGTCAGCATCCCCGGAGCCGTACTCATCCCGAAGAACGACTTTCTCATCGGGGACGCGCTCGCGGGGCTGCCGCAGGACAGGCCGGTGATCCTGCACTGCAAGGTGGGCGCGCGGTCGGCCGAGGTGCTCGCGGTGCTGAAGTCCGCGGGGTTTGCCGACTCCCAGCACGTGGGCGGCGGCATCCTGGCGTGGATCAACCAGATCGAGCCGAGCAAGCCCGTCTACTGATCGTCCCGCCGACCGGTCCCTCGGCCAGGCGTCGCCCTGGAGTGAAGGTGGCGAAACCTCGACTGAAGCGGGTACAAGGTGACCTTGCGTCTTAAATGGCGTCGCGGCGCTGGAGGTACTGGAAGGCGACCCAGCCGGGGGCGACGGGGAGCCAGTACGTGACCACCCGGAAGAGCAGGACCGCCGAGACGGCCGTGGTGCCGTCCAGGCCGGCGGCGGTGAGGCCGGCGGCCAGCGCGGCTTCGACGGCGCCCAGGCCGCCAGGGGTCGGCGCCACTGAGCCGATCGCGCTGCCGGTCAGGTAGACCACCGCGATCGCGGGCCAGGCCAGCTCGCCACCGAAGGCTCGCACCGAGGCGACCAGCGCGCCGCAGTAGGCCAGGTTGAGCAGGATGTTGCCGCCGATCCCCTCCGCGAGCTTGCTCGGCCGCTGGGCGATGGCGAACAGCGCGGGCACGACGCGCCCGGCGATGTCGGTGACCCTCGCCACGACGAGCCGGCGTCCCCAGGGCAGCGACACCACCACGGCTGCGACGAGCAGCAAAAGCACTGCGCCGAGGATCGCCCCCTGAGGAGGGTCGAAGGACGTCTCGGCCTGGGTCCCGGCGAGGACGCCGAAGAGCACGAGCATGACGATGTGCACGGCGAAGGCCATCGCCTGCCACACGCCGACCGTGGCGACGGCGACCGAGCCGTCGACGCCGGACTTCTGCAGGAAGCGCGCGTTGAGGGCCATGCCACCGACTGCCGGCGGGGCGACCAGGCTCACGAACGACGCAGCGACCTGGACCAGGAACGCGCGGGCGTAGGACAGCGAGCGCAGGACGAACCCGACCAGGCTGAGCGCGGCGCCGACATAGGTGAGTGCCGAGAAGACCAGCGCCAGCGCGGCCCAGCGCCAGTCGGCACTGGAGAACAAGGTGCTGAGGTCCACGTTGCTCAGCTGCGACAGCAGGATGTAGCCGGCGACGCTGCCACCGACGACGACGAACAGCGTGCGGGCGGTGAGTCGTTCGAGGCGGACCGGTTCGGTCGGGACGTCGACGTCGCGCGGGAGCGCGGCGAGGATCGCCGCCCGCAGCTCGTGGAGGACGTGCTTGTCGTGCCGTACGGCCTGCCGGCTGGTCATGGTCAGTGCCAGGGGCTGGAGCACCGGCAGCACCTCGGCCAACGGGGTCGTGCCCAGGCGCTCGGCGGCGGTGCGCACGGCACGTTCGGCGCTGGTGGCGAGGGCGAGCGTGGTCAGCATCTGGGCGACGTCGATGCGGAGCGCGAGGTCCGAGGCGGCGACCTCCCCGCTGCTGACAGCGACCAGGGCCACCTCGCCGGCCGGTGTCACCAACAGGTTCTGGTCGTTGATCCCGCGGTGGGTGATGCGTGCGAGCCGGAACGCGCCAAGCTGGTCCCACGCGTCGCGCAGCGTGTCGTCGTCGAGGGAGTCGGCAGGGACCTCGGCCAGCGGCACCCCGTCGATGTGCTCGAAGGCGAGCAACGCTGCGTAGGCGCCGACCTCCGTGGTCGCGACCAGGCGTGGCGTGCGCACCCCGGCAGCCGCGGCGGCGTAGGCGAGCAGGGCCTCGTGCTCGAGGGATCGGCGCACGGAGACGTACGTCCGGCCGGTCGCGGACCGCCGTACCCGCAGGCGACGCCACAGCCGGTAACCCAGCCGGGCACCCTCCTGGTCCCTGTCGAGCACCAGGACGTCGAGCGCCGGTCCGCCCTCCAGCGTGGCGAGGTAGCGGCGACCCTCGCGACTGTCCGGCAGCTGCCGCTCGAGCCGGGTCACCGGAAGGCCGCAGCGCACGAGCGCCAGCGCCACCCGCCGCCCCGACGGCCGGGAGGCCTGGGTTCCCAGCGCGTAACGGACGGCGAGCCCGGTCCCCAGGCCGACCACGACGCTCGACAGCAAGGACAGCAGGGTCAGGTTGCCGCCGATCAGCGCCGTGACCACGAAGCTGGCCACGACCAGCCAGGCCGTCACGAGCGACAGCCGGCGGGCGCCTACCCGCGCCACGACGAAGTAGGCCGTGACCCCGGCCAGCAGGGCGCTGAACGGTCGGGTGGACCCGCCCGGCTTGGTGAGCGCCGCGAGCAGCCGTGGGGCGGTGTCGTCGGAGATCGCCACGTCGAGCAACGCGACGAGCAGGATCGCGACGGCCACCGCGACCAGGGCGTCGAGCAGCATCCGGAGCCGGCGCCGCAGGATCAGGTCGACGCCCAAGATGATGGGCAGCCCGAGGAACCCCAGCCCCACGACCAGGTTGATGACGAAGAGCAGGGGTCCTGGGAGCAGAGCGACCGCCTCGGTGACGTCGCTCTCGACCCCGTCGCTGGTCTGCGTGGCGAACGTCCCGAGGGCGAGCAGCGCGGCCAGCAGCAGCACGGTGAGCGCCAGCCGGAACAGGTCCGTCGGGAGCCGGATCCGCTGGGGGGTCGCTGGCTCCGTGACCTCGACCCCGGCGAGGGCTAGGTGCCGCGACGCGCCGTCGCCGGCTGCGTCCGGGCGCACCACGTCCTCGCTCACGCGCCGATCGTGTCACGGCGGCCCCGGCCGGGTCGCCGTCCGCCACCAGGAGGCGCCAAGATGCGGGGGTGCTCCCGACGCCGTACGCCGAGTCGATCCTCGACCTCGTCGCGCGGGTGCCCAGCGGCCGGGTGGTGACCTACGGCGACGTCGCGGGCCTCGCGGGGGGTTCCGCGCTGTCGGTGGGCAACGTCATGAGCAGGTTCGGCTCGGGGGTCCCCTGGTGGCGGGTGATCCGGGCCGGCGGGCTGCTGCCGCCCGGCCACGAGGTCGAGGCGGCTCGTCGGCTCAGCGAGGAAGGGGTGCCGTTCCGCGTGCCCGCCGAGCGCGTCGATCTCGAGCGCTGCCGCTGGCGTCCGGACGACGAGTAGCGACCGCCCGCCGTGTCGGTGCCCTCTGGTTCGCTGGGGTCCATGAGTGCGCGCGGGGCTGCTGCCCCGTACCGACTGGTCTCGGGCCTGCTGCCGCCCGTCGGCCGGGTCGTCCTCGACGACGCTCAGCGCGCCGTGGCCGACGCCGTGGCCCAGCCCGGCCACGGGCCCCTGCTCGTGCTGGCCGGTCCCGGCACCGGCAAGACCACCACCCTCGTCGAGGCGGTCGGCGGTCGGGTGGAGGCCGGCACCCCGCCCGACCGCATCCTCACCCTCACGTTCTCCCGCCGCGCCGCCCAGGAGCTGCGCGACCGCATCGCCTCGCGCCTCGGACGCACCGTCGAGGCCCAGTCGGCCTGGACCTTCCACGCCTTCGCCTACGCCCTCGCGGGGGAGACCCGGCCGCCGGAGGATCTCGGACGCCCGTTGCGGCTGCTGTCCGGGCCCGAGCAGGACGTGGTCGTCCGTGACCTGCTGCTCGGCGACCGTTCCGACGGACTGCGGGACTGGCCCGAGGACCTCGCGGTCGCTCTGGGCACCCGCGGCTTCGCCGACGAGGTCCGCACGCTGATGTCCCGAGCGCGCGGCTTCGGCCTGGAGCCGCCGGACCTGGCCCGGATGGCTGCCGAAGCGGGTGCTCGCGCTGACTGGCGGGCGGCCGCACGCTTCCTCGACAACTACCTCGTCGTCCTCGACTCTCTGGGCGCCCTCGACTATGCCGAGCTGGTCCATCGGGCGGTGGTCCTGGCCGAGTCCGCGCAGGGCCGGGCGGCATTGCGCGCCCGCTACGACCTCGTGGTCGTCGACGAGTATCAAGACACCGACCCGGCCCAGGAGCGACTCCTTGCGGCGATCGCCGGAGATGGTCGCGACCTGGTCGTCGTGGGTGATCCCGATCAGTCGATCTACAGCTTCCGTGGGGCTGAGGTGCGCGGCCTGCTCGACTTCCGTAGCCGCTTCCGGACGGCAGCCGGAGAGCCCGCCGAGGTCGCCACGCTACGGGTGTCGCGGCGCGCCGGCACCGAGCTCCTGGCAGCCTCCCGAGCCGTCGCCCGACGCATGCCGGTGGCCGGGGGCGGGCTGATCGACGCCCTCCGGCAGCACCGGGCTCTGGTTCCCGCCGAAAGCACACCAGCGGGCGACATCGACGTGTGGACCTTCCCTTCCCGTTCGGCGCAGCTCGATGCGGTCGCTGACGTCCTGCGCCGCGCCCATCTCGACGACCACCTTCCTTGGTCCCAGATGGCTGTACTCGTCCGATCCGGGGTGCGGTCGCTGCCCTACCTGCGGCGGGTGCTCGGGGCTGCTGGGGTCCCCGTCGAGGTGGCCGCCGACGAGCTACCGCTGGCCAGGGAACCCGCGGTCGCTCCACTGCTGCTCGCCCTGCGCGTGGTCTCCGACCCTGGCTTGCTCACCCAGGAAGCAGCTGCAGAGCTCCTGCTCAGCCCCCTCGGAGGCATGGACGCCTCTGGCCTGCGGCGGCTCGGCCGGCTGCTCCGCGAGGAGGAGCGAGGACCGGTCGGTTCGCCGCTGCCGCGCGCCAGCGCCGAGCTGGTGCGTGAGGTGCTTTCCGAACCCGAGCGGCTCGTCGCCCTCGACCCAGACGTCGTCGGCCCGGCGGCTCGGCTCGCCTCGCTCCTGCAGGAAGCCGCAACCGTCTCGAGCTCAGGCGGGTCCGCCTATGACGTCCTGTGGGCGCTGTGGGACGGCAC
>DASQEZ010000264.1:0-10427 GCA_035633415.1 Ornithinibacter sp.
GGACTTCATGATCTCGCTGCGCAACACCTTCTACTACGTCATCGGCGTCGTGCCGCTGCAGACGATCCTGGCGCTGACCCTCGCGATCATCGTCAACCAGCGGTTCCTCAAGGGCCGCACCTTCTTCCGCACGGCTTTCTACTTCCCGTCGGTGGTGTCGTCGGTCGCCATCTCGCTGGTCTTCCTCTTCCTGTTCACCGGCACCGGTGCCGTCAACCAGTTCCTCTCGTTCTTCGGGATCGACGGCCCCACCTGGTTCTCCGACCCACGGGGCCTCATTCACCTCGTCGGTGACTGGCTGGGGCTCTGGAGCGGCACCGACCCACCTGCTGCGCTCGCCGACACCCAGGTGATGAGCCTGTCGTTGTGGGAGTGGTTCAGCGGGCCGTCGGTGGCGATGAGCGCGATCATGCTCCAGGTGGTCTGGACCACCGCGGGCACGTTCATGCTGATGTTCATCGCCGGTCTGCAGGACCTCCCCACGGAGGTGGAGGAGGCCGCGCTCGTCGACGGTGCCAACCGCTGGCAGCGCTTCCGGGCCGTCACGGTGCCCCACCTGCGGCCGACCATCCTGCTCGTCATCACCCTCGGGATCATCGGCACCTGGCAGGTGTTCGACCAGATGTACGTGATGACCCAGGGCGGTCCGGCGAAGACGACCCTCACGCCCGCCTACCTGTCCTACACGGCCGCGTTCCGCCAGCAGCAGTGGGGCGAAGGCGCCGCGATGGCATTCCTGCTCTTCGTGCTCATCTTCGTGCTGACCACCTTCCAGCGCTTCGTGCTGCGCGACAAGGACGAGGCAAAGCGTCGCAAGGCGGAACGGGCGCAGAAGCGCGCTGCCCGCACGAAGGGGGTGGCGGCATGAGCGGCGCCGGCCCCAGCGACACGGCCACCCCGCAGGTGCGCGCCGAGGCCACCTCGGCGCTCGGAAGGGTGGCGCGCCCCTCCGGTGGCGGCGGCGCCGTCGTCAACCGGAGCGGCCGGGGCAAGAAGCTCGCGGTGTACGCGGCCCTCATCGCGTTCTCGCTCGTCTACATCTACCCGTTCGTCGTGCAGGTCTCGACGTCGCTGAAGACCAACGCAGACGCTGTGGAGAACCCGCTCGCGATCGTGCCTGACCCGATCACGACGGCCGCCTTCGAGCTCCTGGCGCGCACCGACTTCCCGCTGTGGTTCACCAACTCCGTGGTCGTGACCGTCTTCGTGACGCTCGGGCGGGTGTTCTTCAACTCGCTCGCGGGCTACGCACTGGCCCGGCTGAAGTTCCACGGCCGCGACGCGGTGTTCACGGCGATCCTCGCCGTGCTCGCGGTGCCGGGCATCGTGCTGCTCATCCCGAAGTTCCTCGTGCTCAACTACCTCGGGATCTACAACACCTACCCGGCGCTCATCGTGCCCCTGCTCGTCGACGCCGCGGGGGTGTTCATCATGAAGCAGTTCTTCGAGCAGATCCCGCCCTCGGTCGAGGAGGCTGCCCGCATCGACGGGGCCGGCACCTTCCGGATCTTCTGGTCGATCGTGCTGCCGATGGCCAAGCCCGCGGTCATCACCCTGACGATCCTGGCCTTCCAGGGGTCGTGGAACGAGCTGGCGCACTTCATCATCGCAACCAACGACCCCGCTCTGTTCACACTGACCCGAGGCGTGGGCCAGCTGACCTCCGGCGGCCTGGGGTCGGGCAACCAGTACCCGATCTCGATGGCGGCGGCGCTGCTGATGACGATCCCGACCGCGATCGTGTTCGTCGTGTTCCAGCGCTACTTCACGCAGGGCGCCAACGCGGGCGCCGAGAAGGGCTGACCGACCCGGGTTGGGTGCTGAGGTGGCTGCCCCGGCAGCCACCTCAGCACCCAACTGCGAGGTTTCTCGCCGACCCTGTCGCAATTCGGGCTCGCCGTTCGTGGAGGGGGTGAGGACACGGCATACGGTCGGGTCCGGTGACCACTCACGAAGGAGACCCGATGACCCAGTACCTGCTGTCCGTGTGGCACGACCGCGACGCCACCCCCGAGGACATCTACCCCACCCCGCAGGAGAGGGACGCGGCGTACGCCGCGACCGGCCTCTTCAACGACGAGCTGAGGGCCAGCGGCAACTGGGTGTTCGCCGGCGGCCTGCACTCCCCGAGCACCGCGACCGTCGTCGACGGCAGCGGAGTGGAGCCGGTCACCACCGACGGCCCCTACAGCGAGTCCAAGGAGCAGATCGGCGGCTTCTGGGTGGTGGAGGCCCCCGACCTCGACGCCGCGCTCGAGCTCGCCGCCCGCGGGTCGAAGGCCTGCCGGGGCAAGGTCGAGGTCCGGCCCTTCCAGGGCGAGTGACCCCGGTGGCCGACAGCCCGGTCGAGGACGTCTACCGTGCTGAGTTCGGCAAGGTCGTCGCGTCCCTGGCCGGGCGGTTCGGCGACCTCGACCTCGCCGAGGAGATGGCCCAGGAGGCCTTCGTCGAAGCCGTGCGGCGCTGGCCCACCGACGGCGTGCCGCCCAACCCGGGCGGCTGGCTCACCGTCACCGCGCGCAACAAGGCCCTGGACCGGCTGCGCCGCGAGTCGACCCGAGCGGCCAGGCACGAGGAGGCCGTCATGCTCACCGCGCCCGAGGATCCAGGCGCCCAGGTCACCTCGGTGACCGACGAGCGGCTGCGCCTGCTGTTCACCTGCTGCCACCCGGCGCTGGCCCCCGAGGCGCAGGTGGCACTGACCCTGCGCCTACTCGGCGGGCTCACCGTTCCCGAGGTCGCCAACGCGTTTCTCGTGCCCGAGCGCACCATGGCCCAGCGGATCACCCGTGCCAAGCGCAAGATCGCCGCCGCGAACATCCCCTACCGGGCACCCCGCGACCACGAGCTGCCCGGCCGCCTGCGCGGGGTGCTCGCCGTGGTCTACCTCGTCTTCACCGAGGGCCACCTGCCCGGGTCGGGGCGTGACGGCATCCGGGACGACCTGTGTGCCGAGGCGATCCGGCTCGGCCGGGTGCTGCGCGAGCTGATGCCCGACGAGCCCGAGGTCGCCGGCCTGCTCGCCCTCATGCTGCTCACCGACGCTCGCCGGCCCGCGCGGGTGGATGCCGGGGGCGCGCTCGTCACGCTCGACCGCCAGGATCGCTCGCTGTGGGACCGTTCGCTCATCGCCGAGGGCCACGACCTGGTGCGGGAGTGCCTGCGGCGCAACCGTCCCGGCCACTACCAGCTGCTCGCTGCCGTCAACGCGGTGCACACCGATGCCGCCACCGCGGCGGACACCGACTGGCGCCAGGTGCTCGCCCTCTACGACCAGCTGTCTGCCGTGACGCCCACCCCGGTCGTGGCCCTGAACCGCGCAGTGGCGCTCGCCGAGGTGGAGGGACCGGCATCGGCCCTCGTCGTCGTCGACGGCCTCGACCTCGACGGCTATCACGCGTACCACGCGACGAGGGCTGATCTGCTGCGCCGCCTGGGCCGAGCCCCCGAGGCCGTCGCCGCGTACGACCGGGCGCTGGCGCTCACCGCAAACCCCGCGGAGCTGGCCCTGCTCACGACCCGTCGCGACGCCTTGGCCTGATCCTGCCGCGCGGTGGCACGGCATCCGCCCGCTACCGTTGGTCTCCCCGTGACGACAGGAGACTCACCCATGGCCGGCGGACTCGTCGCACTGCTCGACGACATCGCGGCGCTCGCCAAGCTGGCGGCCGCCTCGATCGACGACGTCGGAGCTGCTGCAGGGCGGGCCAGCGCCAAGGCTGCGGGAGTCGTCGTGGACGACACGGCGGTGACGCCGCGTTACGTGCAGGGCCTCACCGCCGACCGCGAGCTGCCGATCATCAAGCGGATCGCGCTCGGCTCGCTGCGCAACAAGCTGCTCATCATCCTGCCGGCGGCCCTCCTGCTCAGCCAGTTCCTTCCGTGGCTGCTCACCCCGATCCTCATGGTCGGGGGGACCTACCTCGCCTACGAGGGCGCGGAGAAGATCTGGGAGAAGGTCGCGGGCCACGAGCACCCCGTGGAGGAGGTCGCCGTCGGCGACCCGGACCACGAGAAGACGGTGACGAGCGGCGCGATCCGCACCGACTTCATCCTGTCGGCCGAGATCATGGTCATCGCGCTCAACGAGGTCGCCGACGAGCCGTTCGTCTCCCGGGCGGTCATCCTCGTGGTCGTCGCCATCGGCATCACCGTGCTCGTCTACGGCGTGGTCGGCCTGATCGTCAAGATGGACGACATCGGGCTGCACCTCTCACAGCGCAACTCGGGAGCCGCGCGCACCGTCGGGCGGGGGCTCGTCGCGTTCATGCCCAAGCTGCTCGCCGGCCTGTCGACGATCGGCATCGTCGCGATGCTCTGGGTGGGTGGGCACATCCTCCTCGTCGGCGTCGACGAGCTGGGCTGGCACGCGCTCTACGACCTCGTCCACTCCGCCGAGGAGGCCGTCGGCGGCGGCGCCCTCGGCTGGCTCGTGAACACGCTGGCTTCGGCCCTCATCGGCCTCGTCGTCGGGGCGGTCGTGGTGGCCGTCGTGACCCAGGTCAAGAAGCTCCGCAGCACCAAGGGCGCCGGAGCCACCTCGGCGCACTGACCGCCCCGGGTCAGGGCGTCTTCTGGGACGACCGGCGGGTCATCCGGCGCGCCACGACGATCGACCCGACCAGCAGCACGGCGCCGACCGCCAGCGCGGCGGCGACGATCTCCGCGTCGCGGCCCGCGGAGGCGCCCAGGGCGGCGTATGCCACGGTGCCCGGCACGATGCCGACGGCGGTGCCCACGAGGAAGTCGCGCAGCGAGACCGCGCTCACGCCGGCGCCGTAGTTGACGATCGTGAACGGCAGCACGGGGGTCAGCCGCGCCACGATGACCGCCGCGACACCCTGCTGGCGCAGGATGTCCTCGACGCGGTCGATCCGCGGCCCGGTCATTCCGGCGACGGCCTCCCGACCCAGCCGCCGGGCGATCGCGAACCCCAGGATCGCGCTGAGCATCGATGCGACCCAGGAGATCGCGATGCCGCCGGCCAGCCCGAACAGCGCGCCGGCCACGCCGGACAGGAGGTTCTTCGACACCGGCACCAGGGTGAGCACCAGGTGCATCACGACGTAGGCGACCGGGCCCCACGCCCCGGTTGCCGCCACCGCCGTCTGCACCTCGTCGACGTCGCCCCCGAGCAGCAGCCAGACCAGGCCGCCCGCGATGAGCACGGCCACACCCAGCGCGAGCAGGCGGAGCCTGGCCCCCTGGGTGCTCGTCATCGGCACAGCCTAGGAGGCCCGTCCGTCATCCGGTCGGCGCCGGCGCCCTCGAGCGGGCGCCGCACGTGGACGAGCCGGGTCAGCGAGGACGCGGGGGGCAGGCCGCAGCGCCCAGCAGCCGCTGGCCGAGGGCCATCGCGGCCAGGGCGAGGGCCGGGATGCCGCTCAGCGCGGTGGAACGGGCGCTCCCGAGTGCCACTGCGGCCAGAACCACGAAGACCACGGCTGCCGCGGCACACGGACTGGCACCACCGCGGATGGCGCCAGGCACCGGCAGGTAGGTCGCGAGCGTGAGGGCGGCCAGGGCCGACACCGCCGCGAGGAGGACCCACCAGCCCGCCGAGGGCACCACCTGGGGCGGCAGGGAGGTGCGGAAGAGCCAGAGCAGCAGCGGGAAGGCCAGCAGCGTCGCCACCACCCGCCGCGGGTGCCCCAGGGCGCCGCGCCCACCCGACCGGGAGGGAGCGAGGTCCTGGAGGGCTGCGACGTCCGGCACCTGCCAGGTACCGGGGTCGTCGGTGCGAGCCCGGCTCACCAGCCGAACGCGCTGGCGCTGGTGCTCGGCTCCTGGGCGTCGTCGTGGCAGGTGCAGCGGGCGTCGACGGGGACGCGCGCGAACACGGCGTCGACGTGCATGCCGCAGCCGGCCCACGTCGTCTTGCCGCACGAGAAGCAGGTGGCGGGACTACACACGGGGAACCTCCGGGGGTCTGGGAACTGTCGAGATGATCGTACACATACCCCCGGGGGTATATCAAACCGGGTCGGCCGAGCCGATCCTGCGCGAGCGCACCGCAACGAGGCAGGCGAGCACGACCACGGCCGTGACGATGGCGAAACCCAGCACGGGCAGCAGCGGCAGGGTGATGCCGATGGCACCGCCGACGACCCAGAACGCCTGCAGGATCGTCTCGGACCACGAGAAGACCCGGGCCCTTACCCGGTCGTCGACGTCGCGCTGGATGAGGGCGTCGAGGCTGAGCTTGGCGAGCTGACCGAACAGGCCGGTGGCCAGCCCGAGCAGGACCAGTGTCGGGAGGGAGTAGAAGACGGCGGTGAGCAGTGCAGCGAGCACTGCCACCCCGGCGACGACCGTCGCCAGTCGTTCGGGGGCAGGGCTGTGGAGCCGGTTGCCGATGACCGAGCCGAGCGCGTTGCCGATACCGGCCGCACCGGCGACCATGGCCAGCACGGTCGGACCGGACCAGCCCGGCAGCGGGTGCTCACGCATGAGGAAGGCGAGGAAAAGGGTGAGGAAGCCCGACAGCAGGCGGGCCCCGGTGGTCAGCCACAGCACGTAGCGCACCGAGTGCGGAAGCGCCCGGAGCCGCCGTGCTCCGCGCCCGGCGGAGGGAAGCGACAGTGGTGACTCGCCGGCGGGAGTGCCGTCGAGGTCGAGCTCGCCGGCCGTGGAGTCGACCCGCGCCGGGAGCCGGATCGCCAGCACCGTCGCGGCGACGTACACCGCGAACGCCAGCCGCAGCGACCAGTCCGGCCCGATCTGGGTCAGACCCCCGGCGAGCCCGCCACCGATCGCCATGCCGACCAGGCCCGCGATGGTGAGGCGGGAGTTGGCGGTGACCAGGCTGATGCCGGGTGGCAACAGGCGTGGCACGGCGGCGGCGCGCGCAACGGCATACGAACGGCTGGCGACGAGGCAGCCCAACGCCGCGGGGAAGAGCCACGGGCTGTCCTCGACCACGGCCGTGGCGAGCACCCAGGCGAGGAACGCCCGTGTCGCGAGGGTCGTGCCGAGTGCCCAGCGGCGGCCGTGCCGGAAGCGGTCGAGCAGCGGGCCGATGAGCGGCGCGAGCAGCACGAAGGGTGCCATGGTCAGCACGAGGAACAGGGCCACCCGCCCACGGGCCTCGTCGGTGGGGAGCGCGAAGACGGTGCCGGCGAGCGAGACCGTGAGCGCGGCGTCTCCGGCGACGTTGACCGCGTGCAGCTCGGTGAGCCGTGCGAGGCCGGTGTCGGCCGCCCCGTCGGCGTCGGCGAAGCTGCGGAACCGCCGACCCGCCGCCGCGCCACCCCTGCCCACCATCCGGATGCCGGCCCGCCCGCCCCGCCCGACGCTCCGGCCCACGCTGCGGCCCGCGTCGGCCACCCGGCGCCGGGGGGTCTGCGGTGCCGGGTGCGGGGGTCGTTCGTCCGCGGTCATGACCCCTCGATCCTCCCCCGAAGGACTGACCCGCGACCACCTCCCACGCGGAGCCGTGGCGTCAGCCGCCGAAGAGGCGGTCCCGCAGGGCCAGCCGGCGGCCCTCGTACCGGGCGTGGCGCTTCGTGGCGCGGGCCATCCGCTTCTCGCCGTAGAACCGGCGGGCCCAGAACGAGTCGGGCTTGGCGAGCCGGAGGGAACCGCCGATGGCCAACAGCGGGATCGGGAGGCCGGCGAGCCCCACGACGATCTTGCCCTTGAGGAGGCAGACCAGGGCGAACGAGACGTGGACCAGCACCACCGCGGCGACGGCCCAGAAGCCGAAGCCGTCGACGTCTCCGTCCTCCAGCCCGAGCGGGGAGGTGCCGACGAGCAACACGATCCCGAAGACGGCAGCGATCATCACCGCGTCGATCGACTTCTTGCCCTCCTCGGACCAGTAGACGTCCTCGAGGTGCAGCCAGAGCGCGAACTCGTCGAGGGCGAGCGCCGCACCGACACCGAACAGGGCCGCGAGCACCTCGATCCACGGTGCCTCGGGTCGGAACCGGAAGACCAGGAGCCCCACGACGAGAACCAGGAGGATGCCCCACACCTGGTGGTGGACGTGGACCCCGCCGATGTGCACGTCCTTGATCGGACCCGACTCCTCGCCGGCCCCGGAGGCCTTGCGCTTCCTGATCCGCGAGGTGATGGTGCGGGTGACGCCATACGTGACCACGAAACCGATGAGCATCCACACGGCCGCCGAGCGGCCCGTGTCGACGACGTTGTCGAGGTACCAGTTCCACATGACGCGAACCTACTGTCAGCCGGCGGGGCGGCTGCCGGGCACCCGCCACGTGGAACCGGGTGGTGGTGGCACGGCATCCGGAATCGGCGGCCGGCCCACGGTGTTGTGGAGCCCATGAGCACTCCCGGCACCGACATGGCCGAGCGCTACGAGCGCGCCCGCGGGCTGTTCGAGCACGGGGAGTACCAGGCCGCGGCCGAGGCGCTCGCCACGCTCGTCGACGAGAGCCTGCTCGAGCCGCCGCTGCACGGCACCACCGAGCTGCGGCTGATGCTCGCGCGCTCCTACTTCCACTGCGCCCAGCTGGGCCGCGCCGAGCGGGTGACCCGGGCGCTCCTGGCCGACGTGCCCGACGACGCCTACGCCAACCTCGTGCTGGGCCGCACCCTGCAGCGCCAGGGCCGGCACGCCGAGGCGACGCCGCACCTCGCCATGGCCGAGCTGCTCGGCGGGTACGCCCGCACCGGGCGCCTCCCGCGCCACGACGAGCGCGGTGCCTTGGGATGACCGACTACGGGCACGCGCTCGAGTTCGGTCTCTTCCCGTCGCCCGACGCCGCACGTGCGCACCAGGTGCTCGAGCTGGCCGCGGTGGCGGAGGTCAGCGGCCTCGACCTGGTGACCGTGCAGGACCACCCGTACCAGGCGCGACACCTCGACGCCTGGACCCTGCTGTCGGTGATCGCCGCCCGCACCTCGACGCTGCGGGTCTCGCTGAACGTGGCGAACCTGCCCCTGCGCAACCCGGTCGTCCTCGCGGGTTCGGTGGCCTCGCTCGACCTGCTCAGCGGGGGGGCGGGTCGAGCTGGGCATCGGCACCGGCGCGTTCTGGGACGGCATCGAGGCCGCCGGCGGCACCCGCCTCGCGCCCGGCGAGGCCGTCGAGGTCCTCGAGGAGGCCATCGCCGTCATCCGGGCGATGTGGGTGGGCGAGGGCGTCGTGCGGGTCGACGGCCGGCACCACCGCGCGAGCGGGCTGCACTCGGGGCCGGCGCCGGCGCACCCGGTCGGCATCTGGGTCGGCGCCTACAAGCCGCGGATGCTGCGGCTGACCGGCCGCCTCGCCGACGGATGGCTCCCCAGCCAGGGGCACGCGGCGCCGGACGCGCTCGGGCCGATGAACGCGCGGATCGACGAGGCGGCGCTGGCGGCCGGGCGGGGCCCCGAGGCGGTGCGCCGGCTCTACAACGTGTCGGGCTCGTTCGGCTCCGGCGGCGGGTTCCTGCGCGGGCGGCCCTCGGACTGGGCCGAGCAGCTCGCCGGGCTCACCCTCGAGCAGGGCATGGCGACGTACGTGCTGGCCACCGACGACCCCGACGACGTACGCCGGTTCGGGGAGGAGGTCGCCCCACTCGTGCGTGACCTCGTGGCCACCGAGCGTGAGCGCCGGGCCGTGACGCCGCTGGCGGATGCCGTGCCGGCGCCACCGGTGCCCGCGTCGTCCGAGCGCGCGGTCGTGGATCAAGGCGAAGGTGCCTCTGCAGCAACGCAATCCGCGAGCACCTCGTCGGTCGTCACGCCCACACCCGACGAGGGAAGGCGGCTGACCGGCATCCTGCCCTGGGACGAGGCGAGCAGGCCCACCTACCCCCTGCGCCCTGACCCGGCCGCGCAGGCGGTCTACGGGCCGGCCCAGCTGGCGGCGCCACAGCACCTCAAGGACGTGCACGACCACCTGCGGGCCGAACTGACCCAGGTGCGCGACGTCGTCGAGCAGGTGGTGCGCGGGCACCTGGCCGTCGGTGAGGCGCGGTCCGCCGTCAACGCGATGACCATGCGCCAGAACAACTGGACGCTGGGTGCCTACTGCGAGTCGTACTGCCGGGTCGTGACCGGGCACCACAGGCTCGAGGACACCGGGATCTTCCCGCACCTGCGGGCGAGGGACCCCGATGCGGTGCCGGTCATCGACCGGCTGGAGGAGGAGCACGAGGTGATCCACGACGTGCTCGACGACGTCGACCGGGCGCTCGTGGCCCTGGTGGCCGACGAGCCGGGGGCGCTCGAGCGGCTGCAGCGGGTGGTGGACCTGCTCACCGACACGCTCCTGTCGCACCTGGCCTACGAGGAGCGTGAGCTGCTGCACCCGCTGGCCCGGCACGGCTTCTACCGCTGAGGCCCGGGCCCCCAGACGCAAACGTGGGTGAAGACCTGCGCCCCGACGAAGGTTCTCACCCACGTTCGCGTGAGGGCCGCACGGGCTCCTCTAGCTCACCAGGATGTCGAGCCAGTCCGTCCCCAGGACGAGAAGCGTC
>DASQEZ010000265.1:0-4585 GCA_035633415.1 Ornithinibacter sp.
GGGGCCCATGACCAAGGACCAGCGCAAGCAGGAGCGCGCCGACCTCAAGGCAGCCGCCGAGAAGTGCGGAGTCACGATGCCCACGAAGGCCGCCGCTCTCTGACCGAGCACCCCCCCGACCGAACCGGTCGAGAAGAGAGAACACGCCGTCACGGGTCAGCCCGAGGCGGCGTGTTCTCCACTCTCGATCCGCAGGTGCGAGTGGATGGGCCAGCGGGTGCCGGCGGTTCGACGCGTCGGCGAGGCCCCGAGGATCAGTTGCCGGTCAGCGAAGCCCGTGCGACCAGGGCGGCCTGGCGCTCCTCGACCACGGTCGAGCAGGCCGTGAGGAAGCGCTCCATGCTGGCGCCAGGACTGATGTCGCCGAAGTAGCGGCTGACCAGCGCCGCGTGGGTCTCGTCGGGGTGCGCGACCGCCGCGTCGACGACCTCGGCGGCGCGCGGCGCATCAACGACGTCGAGAAGATCGAGCTCGATGACGAGCCCGACGTCGGGCAGGACGGCGCGGGGCTCGGCCGGCCGGGTCACGACGAGGGGCTTGCCGGTGGCGAGCCAGTCGTAGGCGACGGCGGAGACGTCGGTGATGCAGACATCGGCAGCGTCGACCTGCCAGCCGAAGGGACCGCTCGTGTCGGCCACGTGCCCAGCGCCGGCATCCGACCGGTTGGCCGCGGCGATGAGCCGGAGGATCTCCACGTGTGCCTCCCGGTAGACCGGCACCGTGAGACCGAGGCGAGGGTGCGGGCGGTAGATCAGCCGGTGCCGGCCCGAGGCGAGCAGCGAGCGCACGAGTGGCACGCCGTGCCCGGCGACGGAGGAGTACCGCATGCTCGGCACGTCGCCCTCGGTCGTCGGGGCGTAGAGGACGACCGTGCGGCCGTCGTCGCGCAGGGCGACGGGGCTCGGTTGGTGGACGTCGACCTGTGGTCTGCCGACCTCCGTGAGATTGGCTTCGTCGAAGCCGATCAGCTTGTGCCGAATGCGCTCGCGGGCGGCCTGCCCCGCGATGAACACGTGGTCGTAGGCCTTGAGCTGGTTGCTCGACATGTAGTCCTTGTCGGACTCGCCGTGGCAGATGAAGACGTGCGCGGGGTCGGCGAACCGCATGGCCGGGAAGTTCTGCTGGTTCTGGTTCACGTAGAAGACGACCCGCACGCGCTGCCGGTCGAGGAACCGCTCGACGCCCTCGATGGTGTCGCAGTGCACGACGGGCACGGGGCAGTCGCGCAGCAGCATCGCGGTCGAACCCCATTTCCGGGTCACCATCACGACCGGGTGCCGCTCGGACAGGCGGCGCATCGGCTCGTACCACTGGTCGACCTGGTAGATGTTCTCGGGCAGGTCTGCGAAGTAGACGATGACCTCGACGCTGTCGTCCGCCACCGGTGGCCGGGCATCGAGGAGCCGTCTGGCCGTGCGGCGCCCTCGAAAGAAGCCGAGCGCTCGCGCGCCCAGCACACGGGCCTGCGCGACGTCGTCGGCGAGCGCCATCAGGTCGTGAACCGGTCAGCGACCTCGAGTGCGCGGTCGAGCATGTCGAGCCCCTGCGTCATCTCCTCCGCCGTCGTGGTGCACGGTGGCACGACGTGGGTGCGGTTGAAGTGGATGAACGGCCACAGTCCCTCGGCCTTGCACGCCGCCCCGAACTCGTTCATCGGCCCGGCCGCGGCACCACCGGCGTTGTAGGGGACCAGCGGCTCGCGCGTCTCGGCGTCCTTGACCAGCTCCAGGGCCCAGAAGAAGCCGAGCCCGCGCACCTCGCCGACGCTCGGGTGCTTCTGCGCGATCTCGGCCAGGCGCGGGGCGATGACCGTGTCGCTCACCTTCCGGACGTTCTCGAGGATGCCCTCCTCCTCGAAGATCCGGATCGACGCGACGGCCGAGGCGCAGGCGAGCGGGTGGCCCGAGTAGGTCAGGCCCCCGGGGAAGGCGCGCTCGGCGAAGGTGTCGGCGATCGCGTCGGAGATGACCACGCCGCCGAGCGGCACGTAGCCGGAGTTCACGCCCTTGGCGAAGCAGATCAGGTCGGGGACGACGCCCCAGTGGTCGACGGCGAACCACTCGCCGCACCGGCCGAACCCGGCCATCACCTCGTCGGCGATCCACACGATGCCGTGCTCGTCGCAGATCTCGCGGACGCCGGCCAGGTAGCCGTCCGGCGGCACGAGAATGCCGTTGGTGCCCACCACGGTCTCGAGCATGATCGCGGCGATCGTGGAGGCGCCCTCGACCATGATCGTGTCGCGCAGGTGCTGCAGGGCCCGCTCGCACTCCTCCGCCGGCGAGGTGGCGTGGAACGCCGAGCGGTAGGGGTACGGACCCCAGAAGTGCACGATGCCGCTCATCCCCGGCTCGCTCGGCCAGCGGCGCGGGTCACCGGTGGCGGTGATCGCGCCGGCCGTGGCGCCGTGGTAGCTGCGGTAGGCCGTGAGCACCTTGTGGCGCCCGGTGTGCAGGCGCGCCATCCGCATGGCGTTCTCGGTGGCCTCGGCACCGCCGTTGGTGAAGAAGACCCGGTTCAGGGTGCCCGGGGCCAGGCCGGCGATCAGCCGGGCGGCCTCCGAGCGCGACTCGTCGGCGAAGCTCGGCGCGATGGTGCACTGCCGGGCCGCCGCCTCCTGGATCGCGGCGACGAGCTTCGGGTGCTGGTAGCCGATGTTGACGTTGACCAGCTGGCTGGAGAAGTCGAGGTAGCGCTTGCCCTCGAAGTCCCAGAAGTGGCTGCCGGACGCCCCGGCGATGGGCACCGGGGTGATGAGCGCCTGCGCCGACCACGAGTGGAAGACGTGGGCCCGGTCGTCTCGCGCGACCTCCGCACCGCGGGCGGCGTCGGCGGTGATGTCCGGCTCGGGGAAGCTGCTCATCGGGCGGGGCCTTTCGTGTCCGTTTCGCGGGTCAGCCTAGTAGTGGGATGCCGGCCCGCTGCCAGGCGCTCGGTCGCCACTGCTTGGCTCAACCGGGCAGGGTGAAGATCGTGCGGTGCCACGGCTTGTGCGCGACGGCGGTGTTGTCGTGCATGACGTGCTTGACGTTGGTGTACTCGTCGAAGGAGTAGGCCGACATGTCCTTGCCGAAGCCGCTGTGCCGGTAGCCGCCGTGCGGCATCTCGCTGATGATCGGGATGTGGTCGTTGACCCACACGCAGCCGGCCCGGATCTCACGGGTGGCGCGGCCGGCCCGGTAGGTGTCGCGGGTCCACGCGGAGGCGGCCAGCCCGAACTCGGTGTCGTTGGCCAGCCGGATCGCCTCGTCGTCGTCGTCGAACGCCACGACCACGAGCACCGGGCCGAAGACCTCGTCGCACCAGAGCTCGGAGTCCAGCGGCACGTCGGAGACGAGGGTGGGCTCGTAGTAGCAGCCGCGGGCGAGGTCGCCGGTGGGGACCCGGCCGCCGGTGACGACCGTGGCGTAGTCGCGCGCGCGGTCGACCATCCCGGCCACCTTCGACTGGTGGGCGGCCGAGCTCAGCGGGCCGAGGTCGGTGGCCTCGTCGGCGGTCGGGCCGATGCGCACGGCGGCCATCAGGTCGGCGACGCCGCGCACGAACTCGTCGTGCAGCGACCGGTGCACGATGGCGCGGGTGGCGGCGGTGCAGTCCTGGCCGGCGTTGATGATGGATGCCGCGACCGCACCGTGGACGGCCGCCTCGAGGTCGGCGTCGTCGAAGACCACGAACGGCGCCTTGCCGCCGAGCTCGAGGTGCACGCGCTTGCCGGTGGCGGCCGCGGTGGCCATCACCCGGCGGCCCACGTTCGTCGAACCGGTGAAGGAGGTCATCGCGACGTCGGGGTGCCCGACCAGGTGCTGGCCGGCGACCGGCCCGGTGCCGGTGACGACGTTGACGACCCCGGCAGGAGCGCCGGCCTCGGTGAACGCCTCGGCGAACAGGAGGCTCGTGAGGGGGGTGATCTCGGCGGGCTTGAGCACGATGGTGTTGCCGGCGGCGATGGCGGGCAGCACCTTCCAGGCGGCCATCTGCAGCGGGTAGTTCCACGGCGCGATCGACCCGACGACGCCGATCGGCTCGCGCCGGATGGATGACGTGTGGTCGCCGGAGTACTCGGCGCTGGCCATGCCGTCGAGCCGGCGGGCAGCGGCACCGAAGAAGGCGGTGTTGTCGACGGTGCCCGGCACGTCGAACTCGCGGGCGAGGCGGATCGGCTTGCCCGCCTGGCGGCTCTCGAGCTGGGCGAGCTCCTCGGCGCGCTCGTCGAGCAGCCGGGCGGCCTCGAGCAGCACGCTCGAGCGCTCGACCGGCGTGGCGCGGCTCCACTCCTCGAAGGCGCTGGTGGCCGCGGCGACCGCGGCGTCGACGTCGTCGTGGCCGGCGAGGGTCACCGTCTCGATGGTCTCGTTCGTGCTCGGGTCGAGCACGTCGAAGGTCTCGCCCGAGGCGGCGTCGCGTCGTTGCCCGCCGATGTACTGGTGCATGGCCGCGAGCATACGTGGCCGCCGGGGTTCCGGAAAGTGCACTCCCGACCCCGTGGGAGGTGCGGAATCCGTGGTCGGGGAGGGCGCGGCATCCGGTATCGGTCGGAACCGCCCTGCTTCGCGTCCTCGGCGTGGCGGTGGCGCGAAGTCAGGAG
>DASQEZ010000266.1:0-11929 GCA_035633415.1 Ornithinibacter sp.
GATGCAGGTGGCGCGCGACGCCCAGGCCGTGTCGTCCCTCGTCGCGCTCACCGTCGACCAGGCCATCCCCGCCGACGTCGTCGCCGCGATCGAGAAGGAGATCGGCGCCGAGACCGTGCGCGTCGTCGACCTGGTCTGACCTGCCGCGCACGCACCGACCGCGCGGATCCGGGGGACGGGGCGGGCCTCGGGTGACGGATTCCGTCGAGCGCAGCCCGGTGTGGTGCACGTCTCGTCAGTGGAGCGTCCGGATGGTGAGAGGGCTCTGACAGGTACTAGGACGTCCACGTACCGTTGTCACATGCAGCGGCGCGAGGTACTCCTCCTCATTCCACGCCGCGGCGAGGTCCGGTAGTCAGCACCCTCGCCGCGGAGACCCCGCGACGTCGCTGACCGCTCGCCGAGCATCCCTCGGCTCGAGCTTCCCGGACCCGAACGACCGACCGGCCCCCCGCGGGCCGTGGAAGGCAGCAACAGATGAACGAGAACACCACCCTCGACGAGGCCACCCTGGCCCGCCAGGCGCTCCAGGAGTCGATGGACCTGCGCGACCAGGGCCACTGCGACGACTGAGCCCGGCCCCGCACGACCGGCCGTCCCGCCCTTCCACGGGCTGGGACGGCCGTCCGCATCCCGATACCTCTCCCTAGGCTGGGCACCATGACCGAGACCGCCACACCGTCCCTCGACATCGCCGTCATCGGCGGCGACGGCATCGGCCCCGAGGTCGTCGCCGAGGGCCTGAAGGCGCTCGAGGCCGTCGTCGGCGCGAGCGGACCGAAGGTCACCACCACCGAGTACGACCTCGGCGCGACGCGCTGGCACGCCACCGGCGAGACCCTGCCCGCCTCGGTGCTCGAGGAGCTGAAGCGGCACGACGCCATCCTGCTCGGCGCGATCGGCGACCCGTCGGTTCCGAGCGGCGTGCTCGAGCGCGGCGTCCTGCTGCCGCTGCGGTTCGCGATGGAGCACTACGTCAACCTGCGCCCCGCCAGGCTCTACCCCGGGGTGCTGAGCCCGCTCGCCGTGGAGCGGGTCGCCCCGAACGGCATCGACTTCGTCGTCGTCCGCGAGGGCACCGAGGGCCCGTACGTCGGCAACGGCGGCTCGCTGCGCGCCGGCACCCCGAACGAGATCGCGACCGAGGTCAGCGTCAACACCCGCTTCGGCGTCGAGCGTGTCGTGCGCGACGCCTTCGCCCGCGCACAGGCCCGCCCGCGCCGGCACCTGACCCTCGTGCACAAGCACAACGTGCTCACCCACGCCGGGCACCTGTGGCGGCGCACGGTCGAGGACGTCGCGGTCGAGTTCCCCGACGTCGAGACGGCCTACCAGCACGTCGACGCCGCGACGATCTTCCTCACCACCGACCCAGGCCGCTTCGACGTCATCGTCACCGACAACCTCTTCGGCGACATCATCACCGACATCGCGGCGGCGGTCGCGGGCGGCATCGGGCTGGCCGCGAGCGGCAACATCAACCCCGAGGGCCGCTACCCCAGCATGTTCGAGCCGGTGCACGGGTCGGCGCCGGACATCGCCGGCCAGGGCAAGGCCGACCCCACGGCCACGATCCTGTCGGTCGGGATGCTGCTCGCCCACCTCGGGCGTGCGTCCGAGGCCGAGCGCGTGGAGGCCGCAGTGGCCGCCGACCTCGCCGAGCGGGGCAGCACGCCGCGGTCGACGAGCGCCGTCGGCGACGCCATCGCCGCCCGCCTCTGACCGGCACCCACCACGGGTAGCCTTCGCGGGTAGCACGCTCGCTTCCCGAGGAAAGGACCACGAGTCCCATGAGCCTGACCTTCGACCTGCAGCGCAACCCCACCCCGGCGAGCGAGGAGCGGCGTGCCGCGATCCACGCCAACCCGGGGTTCGGCGTGTTCTTCACCGACCACATGCTGCGTGCCGTGTGGACGAAGAGCGGTGGCTGGGGCGACGGGCGGGTCGAGCCCTACGGCCCGATCCAGATGATGCCCAGCGCCGCGGTGCTCCACTACGCGCAGGAGATCTTCGAGGGCCTGAAGGCCTACCGCCACGCCGACGGCTCGGTCTGGTCGTTCCGTCCCGAGGCCAACGCCGAGCGGATGCAGCGCAGCGCCCGACGACTCGCGCTGCCCGAGCTGCCGACCGACGACTTCGTCGCCTCCCTGCGCGCCCTGCTCGAGGTCGACGAGCCGTGGGTGCCGCCGGCCGGCACGGGGGAGACCAGCCTCTACCTGCGGCCGTTCATGTTCGCGAGCGAGGCCTTCCTCGGGGTCCGCCCGGCCAACGAGGTCACCTACTGCCTCATCGCCTCCCCGGCGGGGGCCTACTTCGCCGGCGGGCTCAAGCCGGTGACCCTGTGGATCTCCGAGCACTACGCCCGGGCGGGTGCTGGTGGCACCGGGGCGGCCAAGACCGGCGGCAACTATGCCTCATCCCTGGCAGGCCAGCTCGAGGGCATCGAGCACGGCTGTGACCAGGCCGTCTTCCTCGACTCCTCGACGCACACCTACATCGAGGAGCTCGGTGGGATGAACCTGTTCTTCGTCACCCGCGACAACCGCCTCGTCACCCCCGAGCTCACCGGCTCGATCCTCGAGGGCGTCACGCGCGCGTCGATCCTCGAGCTCGCCAAGGAGCTGGGCCTGGAGCCGGAGGAGCGGCGCATCGCGATCGAGGAGTGGAAGGACGGCGTCGCCAACGGCGAGATCCGCGAGGTCTTCGCCTGCGGCACCGCTGCCGTCGTGACCCCCGTCGGCGAGCTTCGCTGGGAGGGCGGGTCGGCCCCGTCGACCGCGGGGGCGGGCGGTGGCGAGGTCACGAACACCATTCGTGGCGCCCTGCTCGACGTCCAGTACGGTCGCGCCGAGGACAGCCACGGATGGTTGACCCGACTGGCGTGACTTAAGGTTCACATGCGGACCATTTACACGGCATACTCGCTCGCATGACGCCGGAGCAGTCGCACCCGCAGCCCTCGCGGCTGCCGGATGCCGTGCTGCGCCCCGCCGTCGGAAACGTCTTCGAGACCACCGTCGAGCAGCTCGCCACGGCCATCCGGCTCGGCGTCTTCGTCGCCGGTGAGCAGCTACCGGCCGAGCGCGACCTCGCCGAGCGGCTCGGCGTCTCGCGCAACACCCTGCGGGAGGCGATCGCCGCCCTGCGCGACTCCGGCCTGGTCACGACCCGTCGCGGGCGCGGTGGGGGCACGGTCGTGACCTATGCCGGCCGTGGCCAGGGCGACGAGCCCGCTGTGCTCGACGGCCCGCCGGTGCGCACCGGTGCCGCCCTCGAGGACGCCCTGGACTTCCGCCGGGTCGTCGAACCCGGTGCCGCTCGGCTCGCAGCCACCCGCCGCCTGTCGGGTGACCAGCGGGACTGGCTCACCGAGTCGTGCCGGGCGGTGCGCGAGGCCGATGTCGACAGCCACCGGATCGCCGACTCGCGGTTGCACCTGGCCATCGCGACCCTGACCGGCTCGCCGATGGTCGTCGAGGCGGTGACCCGGGCGCAGGCCGCCCTCGGTGAGCTGCTCGGGCAGATACCCGTGCTGCGGATCAACATCGAGCACTCCCACGAGCAGCACGATGCCGTCGTCGCGGCCATCCTCGCCGGTGACCCCGACACGGCCCGCACGACCATGGAGGAGCACTGCGACGCCACGTCCGCGCTCCTGCGTGGACTTCTCGGATAGCGCCACGACACGAAGGGGAGCACCATGCCGAGCTCGATGCACCAGGGGGGACCCCCGCCGTTCACCATCGACCAGCTGCGCGCGGCGGTCCTGGCGGGCGAGGTCGACACGGTCATCGTGGCCTTCACCGACATGCAGGGACGCCTTCAGGGCAAGCGACTTCACGGCCACTACTTCCTCGAGCACGTGCTCGAGCACGGGACCGAGGGGTGCAACTACCTGCTCGCGGTCGACGTCGACATGAACACCGTCGAGGGCTACGCCATGTCGTCGTGGGAGCGCGGCTACGGCGACATGTTCTTCGAGATGGACCTCACGACGTTGCGGCACACCCCGGGCCACCCGGCCTCCGTGACGATCCAGAGCGACCTCACCTGGCTCGACGGCAGCGGCGAGGTCGTGCAGTCGCCCCGGGCCGTCCTCAAGCGACAGGTCGCTGCGGCCGAGGGTGACGGGTACGCCGCCTTCGCCGGCACCGAGCTCGAGTTCATCCTCTTCGAGGAGTCCTACGACGACGCCTGGGACCGTCGCTACCACGGGTTGACCGGCGCCAACCGCTACAACGTCGACTACTCGATCCTCGGTGGCAGCAAGGTCGAGCCGGTGCTGCGCGAGATCCGCAACGAGATGTATGCCGCCGGCATGAACGTCGAGTCGGCCAAGGGCGAGTGCAACTTCGGCCAGCACGAGATCGGCTTCCTCTTCGACGGGGTGCTGCGTACGTGCGACAACCACTCGGTCTACAAGACGGGGGCCAAGGAGATCGCCGCCCGGCACGGTCAGTCGCTCACCTTCATGGCCAAGTTCGACGAGCGCGAGGGCAACTCGTGCCACATCCACCTCTCGCTGCGCGGCACGGGCGGCGAGGTCGTCTTCGCCGACGACGAGCGCGACGGCGGCCGCAGCGAGGTCTTCGACCAGTTCATGGCCGGGCTGCTCGCGACCATGCGTGAGCTGACCTACTTCTACGCACCGAACATCAACTCCTACAAGCGGTTCGCCGCCGGCTCGTTCGCGCCGACGGCTGTCGCCTGGGGCACCGACAACCGCACCTGCGCTCTTCGGGTCGTGGGGCACGGGCCCGGGCTTCGGGTCGAGAACCGGCTGCCCGGTGGCGACGTCAACCCCTACCTCGCCGTCGCGGCGATGATGGCCGGCGGGTTGCACGGCATCCGCGAAGGGCTGGAGCTGCCGCCGGTCTGCGAGGGCAACGCCTACATCGGCGACTACGAGCACGTGCCCGGCACCCTGGCCGAGGCCCGAGACCTCCTCGCGGGCAGCGCCATCGCCCGCGAGGCCTTCGGCGACGACGTCGTCGACCACTACGTCAACGCGGCGGACGTCGAGATCGCGGCGTTCAACGCCGCGGTCACCGACTGGGAGCGCGTCCGCGGCTTCGAGAGGCTGTGACCCCACCCATCATGAGCACCACCTACGCACACGACGTCATCAACCCGGCCACCGAGCAGGTCGTCACGACGATCGACCTCGTCGGCCTCGAGGAGACGGATGCGGCCATCGCGCGCGCCGTGGAGGTCGGGCCGGCCTGGCGTGCCGTGAGCCCCGCCGACCGCGGGATGCTGCTGCGCCGCTTCGCCGACGCGGTCGAGGCCTCCACCGACGAGCTGGCCGCCCTCGAGGTCGCCAACTCCGGCCACACCATCGGCAACGCCCGCTGGGAGGTGGGCAACGTCGTCAACGTGCTGCGCTACTTCTCGGCCGCGCCCGAGCGCCTCTTCGGCCGCCAGATCCCGGTGGCCGGCGGCCTCGACGTCACGTTCAAGGAGCCACTGGGCGTCGTCTCCGTCATCGTCCCGTGGAACTTCCCGATGCCGATCGCGGGCTGGGGCCTCGCCCCGGCGCTGGCCGCCGGCAACACGGTGGTGCTCAAGCCGGCCGAGCTGACGCCGCTCACCGCGATGTTCCTCGGGCAGCTCGCCCTGGATGCCGGCATCCCCGAGGGTGTGTTCACCGTGCTCCCCGGCAAGGGGTCGGTCGTGGGTGAGCGGTTCGTCACGCACCCCGACGTCCGCAAGGTCTGCTTCACCGGGTCCACCGCCGTCGGTCAGGGGATCATGCGCAAGGCCGCCGACCAGCTCAAGCGGGTGACCCTCGAGCTCGGCGGCAAGTCGGCCAACATCGTGTTCGACGACGCGGACCTCGACACCGCTGCCTCTGCCGCGCCGATGAGCTTCCTCGACAACGCAGGCCAGGACTGTTGTGCCCGAACCCGGATCCTCGTGCAGCGCAGCGTTTTCGACACCTTCATGGAGCGCTTCGAGCGGGCCGTCAAGGAGGTGGTCGTCGGAGACCCCGGCGACGAGGCGACCCAGATGGGCCCCCTCGTGTCCTCCGGTCAGCGCGACACCGTGCGCGGCTTCGTCGAGGGGGCTCAGGATGCCGGCCACCAGGCGGTCGACGTCGCCTTCCGCGGCACCGCCCCCGAGGGCGCCGGCTGGTGGTACCCCCCGACCGTGGTGCTGCCGAGCGGCACCGGGGACCGGGTGTGGCGCGAGGAGGTGTTCGGGCCGGTCGTGGCGGTCATGCCGTTCGACGACGAGGCGGACGCGGTCGCCAAGGCCAACGACACGGAGTACGGCCTGTCCGGGTCGATCTGGACGCGCGACGTGGGTCGTGCCATCCGGGTGGCCCGCGCAGTGGAGGCCGGAAACCTCTCGGTCAACAGCCACAGCTCCGTGCGCTACTCGACGCCGTTCGGTGGTTTCAAGGCCAGCGGCATCGGTCGCGAGCTCGGACCGGACGCCCTCGACGCGTTCACCGAGGTCAAGAACGTCTTCATCAGCACCGAGGCATAGGAGAGATCCCCATGGCAGGCAGGCTCGAGGGCAAGGTCGCGGTGGTCACCGGTGGCTGTTCCGGCATCGGGCTGGCGACCGTGCGCCGGTTCGCGCAGGAGGGGGCCAAGGTCGTCATCGCCGACCTCTCCGACGAGGCGGGGGAGGCGCTGGCCGCGGAGGTCGGCGGCACCTACGTGCACACCGACGTCGCGAACAAGGACGACGTCGACCACCTCTTCGCGACTGCGGTCGAGACGTACGGCACGCTCGACATCGCCTTCAACAACGCCGGCATCAGCCCGCCCGACGACGACTCGATCCTGGACACCGACCTCGACGCATGGCTGCGGGTGCAGCAGGTCAACCTCACCTCGGTCTACCTGTGCTGCAAGGCAGCTCTGCCCTACATGCTCGAGCAGAAGTCGGGCTCGATCATCAACACGGCGAGCTTCGTCGCGGTCATGGGCGCCGCCACCTCACAGATCTCGTACTCGGCGTCCAAGGGCGGGGTGCTCGCCATGACGCGCGAGCTCGGCGTGCAGTTCGCGCGCGACGGCATCCGGGTCAACGCCCTGTGCCCGGGCCCGGTCAACACCCCGCTGCTCAAGGAGCTGTTCGCCAAGGACGCCGAGCGCGCGGCGCGGCGGCTGGTGCACGTGCCGATGGGCCGCTTCGGCGAGCCGGAGGAGATGGCGAACGCCGTGCTCTTCCTCGCCTCCGACGAGTCCAGCTTCATGACCGCCTCGACGTTCCTCGTCGACGGCGGGATCTCGGGCGCCTACGTCACCCCGCTGTGAGCACCGCCCGGATCCGCCCGGTCATCGGCGTCTCCTGCTACGTCGAGGACGTCGACCGGCACCCCTGGACCGCGCAGCGCAGCGCCGTGCTGCCGCACCGGTACGTCGAGAAGCTCGAGCGGGCCGGTGCGGTCGCCGTCGTGCTGCCGCCCCGGCACGACGCCGACGACGACTTGGCCGCTGCCGTGCTCGAGCGCCTCGACGGGCTGGTCATCGCCGGGGGAGCCGACGTCGAGGCGGCGCGGTACGACGCCGACCCGCACCCGACCGCGCAGACGCCGCGCCCCGACCGCGACGAGTGGGAGCTCGCCCTGGCCAGGGTGTCGGCACAGCACGACCTGCCGGTGCTCGGCATCTGTCGCGGCATGCAGGTGATGGCGGTCGAGGCCGGTGCGGTGCTCGACCAGCACCTGCCCGAGGTCGTCGGGCACGAGTCGCACAGCCCCAGCCCGGGGGAGTACAGCTCTCACCACGCGACACCGGCCGAGGGCACCCGGCTGGCCGCGCTGCTCGGCACCGAGCCGCTCGACGTACCGACCTACCACCACCAGGCGGTGCGCCCGGAGTCGCTGGAGGGCACCCCCTACCGGCCCGCCGCGTGGCACGCCGACGGCACGCTCGAGGGAATGGAGGACGAGGAGTCGACCTTCCGCATCGCCGTGCAGTGGCACCCCGAGGCGGGCGAGGACGGGCGGCTCTTCGAGGCGCTCGTCGAGGCAGCCCTGGCGCACCGTGCGTCCGACGGCCGGAACCCGCTCGGCAGCCGGGGGTCTGCCGGGTGACAATCGACCGATGACCCGGCTCAACCGACTCGCGATCGCGGCAGGCGCCGCCAGTGCCCTCGGGGCGCTCGCCGCCGCGGGCAAGGGCGTGAACGCCTCGATGGGCGGGCGCCCGGCCGGTGAGCGCCTGGCGCGGGTGCAGCAGTCCCCTGCCTACCGTGCGGGTGCCTTCCACAACACCTCCCGCGGCACGTCGTCGATGCCGTCGGGCCAGCGCGACGTGCTGCGCCGGTTCCGTGAGAACTCCGAGACCCGCCGACCGGCGCTGCCGATCCCGGTCGTGAGCGCGGCACACGAACCGCGTGCCGAGGGCGTGCACGTCACGTGGTTCGGCCACGCCTCGTGCCTCGTCGAGGTCGACGGCGTGCGGCTGCTCATGGACCCGGTGTGGAGCGAGCGCTGCTCGCCCAGCCAGCACGTCGGCCCGCGCCGGCTGCACGCGGTGCCCGTGCCGCTCGCGGGGCTGGGCCGGATCGACGCCGTCGTCATCTCGCACGACCACTACGACCACCTCGACATGGACACCATCCGGGCGTTGGTCGGCCTCACCACCGCCGTGTTCCTCGTACCCCTGGGCGTCGGGGCACACCTGGACGCGTGGGGCGTGCCCCCGTCGCGCGTGATCGAGTGCGACTGGGAGGAGGGGCACGACGTGCGCGGCGTGCGGGTCACCGCGGTCGAGGCGCAGCACTTCTCCGGGCGCGGCCTGCGCCGGGACGGCACGCTGTGGGCCTCGTGGGTGCTCGCCGGGCGGGGCGGGAAGGTCTTCTTCAGCGGTGACAGCGGGTTCTTCGACGGCTACGCGCGCCTCGGTGCCGACCACGGCCCGTTCGACCTGTCGCTGATGGCCGTCGGGGCCTACGACCCGGCCTGGCGCGACATCCACCTCGACCCCGAGGAGGCGGTCGAGGCGACCCGGCTCCTGCGCGGTGGGCTGCTGGTGCCGATCCACTGGTGCACGTTCGTGCTCGCCCCCCACCCGTGGGCCGAGCCGGTGGAACGCCTGCTGGTGGCGGCGGCGACCCACGGCACCCCGGTGGCGGTGCCCCGCGTGGGTGACCGGGTCGACCCGGTGGTCCCGCCCGGGTTGGACGCCTGGTGGGAGCTGACCGCCGACGGGGCACAGGCCCGCGCCTGAGCGGTCAGCGGCGGCGCCCGGCCACGGCCTCGGCCATGGCGGTGAGCGCCTCTCGGCTGGTGTACCGGGGGGACCAGCCGAGCTCGCGCGTGGCCCGGCTGGTGTCCATCACGACCGAGGTGCGGGCCACGTGCACCCACTCCAGCATCGCGGGGGTCCACGGTGCCCGCGCCACCGCCGCCGAGGCGGCAGCGGCCACCACGCGGGGTACGCGCACCCCGCGCCCGCCGAGGGCCTGCGCGACCTCGCTCAGCGAGACCTCACCCCGGCCCGCCACGTTGTAGGCGCCGGGTGGGCCCGTGCCGAGCACGGCGGCGGTGCCGGCTGCCGCGAGGTCGTCGGGGTGCACCAGCTGGAGCGGGACCCCGGGGTCGGGCAGCAGTGGCCTGAGCAGCGGCGCCAGGCCCCCGCCCGCCCGCAGCAGCGAAGCCACCGCGGGCCCGGCCTGGTTCCAGGGCATCGAGTCGGCGAGCACCGTGGCGGTGGGTCCGGCGACGATGCAGGGCCGCAGCACGTAGACCTCGAGCCCCGACCCGTCGGTGACCTCCCGGAGCAGCGCCTCGGACTGCGCCTTCTGACGCGAGTAGTAGTGCTCGCTCGACCCGCGGGTCGCCACGTCCTCGGTGAGTGGCAGTGGGTTGTCGCCGTGGTAGCCGTAGGCCGCCACCGACGAGGTGTAGACGAGACGGCTCGGTCGTGACGCCGCGACCGTCGCCTCGAAGACGGTGCGCGCCCCGGCCAGGTTCACCCGGCTCGTCTGCGCGTGCGAACCCAGGATGAGGAAGGCCAGGTGGACCACGACGTCCGCCTCCTCGACCAGGGCGTCGACCGCCGCACGGTCCAGGACGTCGCCCTGCCGGTAACGGGTCCGGGCCCACCCCCGTGCGGCCGGGTCGAAGGGCCTGCGGGCCATGCCGAGGATGCGGTCGACGCCGGAGGCGCGCTCGAGCGCTTCGATGAATGAGGTGCCGACCTCACCCGTCGGACCGGTGACCGCCACGGTGAGACCCATGGTGCCAGTCTGCCCCGGGCGGCCAGCATGTGGACGTGCCATGTCGGAGGGAGCTGTCCTCGTGGGACAGTGAGCGCGTGACGTTCCGTGACGTGGCCACCACCACGATCATTATCGGCTAGCGCGACGAGAACTCCTCGTCGCGCAGACCTCCCGCACCCGGGGGGTCTTTTGCTTGTCGGGAGCGTCGCGGGCGCGGCGGAACCGGGAAGCAGGGTCGTACCGCCCCCACCCCCGGGCGGCGCGGCAGCAGCGCCGGACCGAGAATGGTCGGAGCACCACATCGTCCAGCCCCGGCCCTCACGGGCCGGGGCACAGACGCCGGGCGACCGGCAGACCTACCTCAAGTGAGCTCCGATGAACGACATCCACGTCTACGACACGACGCTGCGCGATGGCGCACAGCAGGAGGGCCTCAACCTCACCGTGGCGGACAAGCTCGCCATCGCCTCGCACCTGGACGAGCTGGGAGTCGGCTACATCGAGGGTGGCTGGCCCGGCGCGAACCCCAAGGACACCGAGTTCTTCGCCCGCGCGGCATCCGAGCTGCAGCTGCGCAACGCCACGCTCGCGGCCTTCGGTGCGACCCGACGCGCCGGTGGGCGCGCGGCGAGCGACCCCTTGGTGAGGGCGCTCGTCGACAGCCGGGCGACGGTGGTGACCCTCGTCGCGAAGTCGCACACCGGGCACGTCGAGCGAGCCCTGCGCACCACGCTCGCCGAGAACCTCGAGATGATCCGTGACACCGTCTCGTTCCTGCGCGGCGAGGGCCGACGGGTGTTCCTCGACGCGGAGCACTTCTTCGACGGCTACGCGACCAACCGCGACTACGCGCTCGAGGCCGTGCGGGTCGCCACCGAGGCCGGTGCCGAGCTCGTGGCCCTGTGCGACACGAACGGCGGCATGCTGCCGAACCAGGTCGCCGACGTGGTCGACGACGTGGTGCGCACGACCGGTGCGCGGATCGGCATCCACTGCCACAACGACACCGGCTGCGCGGTCGCCAACTCGATGGCTGCGGTCGACGCGGGCGCGACCCACGTGCAGGGAACGGTCAACGGCTACGGCGAGCGCACCGGCAACGCCGACCTGCTCACCGTCGTCGCCAACCTCCAGCTCAAGAAGGGCCTGCCGCTCCTGGAGCCGCACCGCCTGCAGGAGTCGACCCGCATCGCCCACGCGATCGCCGAGGTCACCAACGTGCCGGCCTACTCGCGCCAGCCCTACGTCGGTTCGAGCGCGTTCGCGCACAAGGCCGGTCTGCACGCCAGTGCCATCAAGATCGACCCCGACCTCTACCAGCACATGGACCCCAAGGCCGTGGGAAACGACATGCGGATGCTGGTGTCCGACATGGCTGGCCGCGCCTCCATCGAGCTGAAGTCGCGCGAGCTCGGGTTCGACCTCGACTCCACCGACGACCACGACAACGCGACGCTCGCCCGCGTGCTGCGCGCGGTCAAGGAGCGCGAGCTGCGCGGCTACACCTTCGACGCGGCCGACGCGTCCTTCGAGCTGCTGCTGCGCCGTGAGATCGACGGGTCGCTGCCGGCCTTCTTCGAGGTCGAGTCGTGGCGGGTCATCACCGATGCCCGCGGTGACGACGAGGCGCTGTCGGAGGCGACCGTGAAGCTCGTCGCGGCCGGTGAGCGTGGCGTGCGCACGGGGGAGGGCAACGGCCCGGTCAACGCGCTGGACCAGGCGCTGCGGTCAGCGCTGGCGAAGT
>DASQEZ010000267.1:0-21374 GCA_035633415.1 Ornithinibacter sp.
GCCTCGAGCGCCATCCGGGCCACGCCGGTCTTGCCCTTGTACAACCGGCCGTCGGGGCTGCGGGTGCCCTCGGGATACAGGCCGAGCAGCTCGCCACGGCCGAGCACCTTCAGGCCCGAGCGCAGCGCGGCCTCGCTGGCCCGGCCGCCGGAACGGTCGACGGGCAGCTGGCCGACGCCCTTGAAGAAGGCCGCCGTGAGCCGGCCCTTGATGCCCTCACCGGTGAAGTAGTCGGACTTGGCGAGGAAGGTCATCCGGCGCGGCACGACGAGTGGCAGGAAGATCGAGTCGGAGAACGAGAGGTGGTTGCTCGCGAAGATCGCCGGCCCGGTCTCGGGGATGTGCTCCGCACCCTCCACCCACGGCCGGAAGAGCAGGCGGAGGATCGGCCCCAGAACGACCGTCTTCAGCACCCAGTAGATCACCGGACCACCCTTCCTCGCGCGACGCCCAGACTCTAGTGCACTGGGTCACACTGCCGGCCGGGCGCACTGCCGTGCGAAGATCGTCATCCCACCCCGCAGCACCCGAGGAGACCCCGTGCCAGACCGGCCCGGAGACATGGACGAGCGCGACGTCGACGCGCGATTCGCCTCGATCATCGCGCGCTGGGACGGCCCGGCTCCGGAGGCGGCCGACGCCACCGCCGAGAGCGAAGAGCCGGCCCGACCCCACTCTGCCGGTGACGACCCCGGCCCGTCCGCACACGACACGCGGCCCGCCGGCCCGGCACCCGCCACGGTGGAGGGCCCCGAGCGCGACGGCACCGAGCAGGGCGTCACCGACCCGGATGCCGCCGAGCAGGGCGCCACCGACCCGGACGCCGCCGAGCGGCCGGTGCCACCGGTCACCCCCCGCGCTCCCTGGGTCAACCCCTCGCCGCTGGACGTCGTCGTGCCGCCATCGGCGTGGCGTGCCGCCGAGCCGGCCGATGCCGCCACCGAGGCGGCGGCCGAGCAGGCCGAGGCGGCGCTCGCCGACGACGAGCACTTCGAGCCGCCCGAGGTGGTGCTCCCCCCGCAGGAGGACCTGCACTTCTGGGGCGCGGTCATCGGCCTGGTCGCCGGGCCGCTCCTGCTGCTCTGGGTCGTCTTCGCCCGACCGTCGCACAGCACGCGGTGGTTCATCGTGTCGGTGCTGGTCTCACTCCTCGGGTTCGCGCTGCTGGTGCTGCGCCAGCCGAAGCACCGCGACCCCACGAGCGGCGACAACGGCGCCCGGGTCTGACCGGCACCCGGCCCGCCGGTCGCCATCGAGGTCCCACGACTCGCTGACGCCCGGCCGGTTCGTTCAGCGTGTCGCGGGACCTCGCCGTCAGGCGAGCACGGCGGCGGGCGCCGGGAACGGGGTGCTGTTGGCCACCTCGAGCTGACTCCGCGTGTAGCGCACCAGCGCCGCGAGCTGTCGCCGGTCGAGCCGCTCGCACACCCAGTCCCAGTGCAGGGAGCACCAGTCCCCGACGCGCACCGGGCCGGCCAGCCCGAGCCCGTCCACCCGAAGGAGCACCTCCTCGTGCCGCTGCGGGCCGAGCAGGAGTCGACGCCCGTCCCAGCGCAGGGCACGGGACGACACGAGCGCCTGCGCTCCCCTCACCTCGAGCACCTGGCCCCACCGGACGCGGCAGCGGTCGAGCACCTGAAGTGGCTCGGCCACCCGTCCCTCGCGCAGCAACCCGACCCAGGGGTAGATGCCGAACACGTGGAACGAGTGGTGGGCGACGGCGCCGGCGGGCACCGCGTCGGCCAGCCGTGACCACGAGCGCCCGGCGCGAGCGCGGAAGCGGGTCTCGAGGGAGTCCCCCAGCAGCCGCGGCCCCACCCGGTCCAGGAGCGCGTTGCCGACCCAGTAGGCCTCCACCACGGACGCGTCCAGCGGGTCGCGGATGCCGTTCGCGGCGGCGATGAGCTCGAGGTAAGGCCAGGCGCCCTCGAAACCGCGCACGAGCCGGCGCAGGTCCGGGTCGTCGACCCCCGCAGCCACCTGCTGGAGCAGCTGCTGCGACGCGTCGGGTCCGCAGTGGCCGAGCGCGTTGGGCGGGTAGGCGTACGCCGCGAAGCGCAGCGCCCCACTGATGGCCGAGGACACGGCCCGCTACCCGCGGCTCTCGACCGGCGCCGGACGCCCCTCGAGCGGGGCTCCTCGTCCGCCGAGCCACAGGGCCACCGCGCCGCCGACGACGACCAGCGCGAGCCAGACGGCCTGGGGTGCCAGTGCGGTCCCGTTCACCGCCGCACTGAGCCCGGCCGTGACCGGCGCCGCGAGCACGAGCACGGCCGTGACGTCGACGGCCTGCGCGCGGGCCAGGGCGGCGAACCAGGTCCCGACGTAGCAGGCGAGCAGGACCCCGGTGGCCAGCACCCAGCCGACCTGCTCGCCCGTCATGGTCGCGAGGCCGCCCAGCTGGCCACGCACGGCCAGCCAGGCGAGCAGCGCCACCGACCCCAGCCCCATCCGGGCGACCGCGACGGTCCACGACGAGACCCCGCCGAGCACCCACCGGGCGACGACGACCTCCACGGACCACAGCAGTGTCGCGGCCAGGAGCAGGAGCCCCGACGTACCGAAGGAGGACGGCAGCCCACCGGCCAGGCCGACCTGACCGACGACGAGCAGGCCGATCGCCACCCAGTGCCCCCACTGGAGCCGTTCCGCGAGCAAGGGCAGCGCGAGGAGCGCCACCCACAGCACGAGGGTCTTGTGGATGAAGGCCGCCTGGGGGGAGGTCGCGCGGGCCAGCCCCTCGAAGAACAGCACGAAGGCGACGGCGCCGCCGAGCAGCCCGATGGCGGTCAGGGCCACCCACTGCCGGGCACCGGCCGGCCGGGTGAGGCGTGCCCCGGTGCGCGCCCCCAGCGCGACGACGGCGACCAGCACGAGCGCGGCGACGACGTTCTTGGCCGTCGTGTAGACGGTGGCGCTGTCGAAGGCCTTGACGCCGCTGGCGTTGACGAAGACCGAGACACCACTGATCGCGGCCGTCGCAAGTGCCAGGAGGATGCCGGTCCGTCGGGTGGCGTTCATGGTGGGTCCTTCCTCGGTGGCACCGTCGGTGCCGGCGTGGTGGCCGGAGCCGCGGTGGTGGCACGGATGGCGGTGGCCTCGGTGGCCTCCTCGGCCGTGACGCGGCCGAGGGCGAAACCTGAGTGGCAGACGACCCAGTCCCCCGGCGCGACGGGCTCGTCCAGGGTCAGCAGGGACACGGTGGCGGTGCGCTGCCTCGACCGGACCACGGCGGAGGAGTCCGGACCGAGCGCCACGACCTGCGCCACCTCACCCAGGCACATCGGCGCTCCCCCTCTCGGCGGCGACGGCATCCAGCACGGCGTCGACGGCATCCGGGACCGCCGCCGCCACGGCCGGCGACAGGCGCCCACCGGGCTCGAACGCCGCGCCCTCGACACCGACGACGGTGACGCGGGCGGGCAGGCGCCGCAGCACCCGGGCGAGCTCGACCGCCGAGGCCAGGCCGAAGGCGTGGGTCCCGCCACGGCCGGTGCGCGCCCAGGCCGCCTCGGGGAGGGGGGCGCGGTCGGCGCCGGTCTCCAGGAGGCGGAGCGTTCCGGGCGCCGCGCCGGATCGTGTCGCGTCGACGACGACGACCCGCTCCCGGCCGGTCCACAGCTCGATCAGGTCGGTGGGGTCCTCGTGCTCGAGCACCACGACCCGCGGGTCGGCGAGCGCCGCGACCGCCCGGGCGACGAGCCCGCCCACGGCGTCGTCGCCCCGGTCCGGGCTGCCCAGCCCGACGACCAGGGTCGGCTGCGGCGGTGCGGGGCGCGGGCTGGTCATCCGCGGTCCACGGTGAGGTCGAGGAAGTGGGTCGCGCACGAGATGCACGGGTCGTAGTTGCGGATCGCCTGCTCACAGCGGTGCTGCAGGGTGTGGTCGTCGAGGTCGGACCAGGACTCGACCATGGTGCGCAGGTCGGCCTCGACGCTGGGCTGGTTCTGGGACGTGGGCGGCACGATCTGCGCGTCCCGGATGATGCCGGCGTCGTCGAGGACGTAGCGGTGGAACAACGTGCCCCGCGGGGCCTCGCTGGCCCCGAAGCCCTCCCCCGCCCGCGGCGGCACGGGAACGCTGGGTGCCGCGCCGCCCGTCCAGCCGTCGATGATCCGCAACGCCTCGGTGCAGGCCTCGACGAGCTCGACCGCGCGCACCACGATGGAGCGGAACGGGTTGCGGCACACCGGCCCCAGGCCCGCCGCGCTCGCTGCGGCGCGCGCGGCGTCCGAGAGGCGGTCGGAGTTCAGGGAGTACCTCGCGAGCGGCCCGACGACGTACGGCTCGGTCGCCCCGTCGAGGCGGGCGTGCAGGGCGTTGGAGTGCTCGACGTGGAACTCCTCGATGTGGGTCGTGAAGTCGCGCACCGCGAAGGCCCCACCCGAGGAGGTGACGACGCTGCCCGTCTCGATCGGGTACCCGTGCTCCGCCCGGAGCGAGAGGTACTCGTAGGGCTGCTCCATGTCGGGGAAGTCGAACCCGGCGACGAGCGCCACGGTCTCGACGGCCTCGTCGCGTGCCCGCTCGAGTCGACCACGCACCGCGCGCAGCTCGTCGCGCGACGGCATCCGGTAGAAGCCGCCGACGCGGACGTTGACGGGGTGGATCGAGCGGCCCCCGACGACGTCCATGAGGTCGTTGCCGGCCTTCTTGATCCGCAGGCCGCGCTCCACCACCGCCGGGTGGTCGGCCGCCATCTCGATGGCACCCTCGTAGCCGAGGAAGTCGGGCGCGTGCAGCAGGTAGACGTGCAGCGCGTGGCTCTCGATCCACTCCCCGCAGTACAGCAGCCGGCGCATCAGCCGGATCGCCTCGGTGACCTCGACACCACACGCGTCCTCGATCGCCCAACAGGAGCTCGTCTGGTACGCCACGGGGCAGATGCCGCAGATCCGCGCGGTGATGTCCGGGGGCTCGGTGTGGGCACGACCTCGCAGGAAGGCCTCGTAGAACCGCGGGGGCTCGTAGATGCGCAGCTGCACGTCGGTGACCACGCCGTCGCGGTACTCGATGTGCATGGCCCCCTCGCCCTCGACCCGGGCGAGCGTGCCCACGTGCATGACCTGGCCGCCGTCGGTGAGCTTGTGGCTCATGGCGTCACCTCCGAGGTGCTCGGCCCGGCCGGCTCGTGCCGCTCGCTCTCGCGCCGGAAGGGCTCGGATGCCGCGTTGAAGGTCCGGAAGATCCGCATCACCTCGGGCTCGCTCATCCCGAGCGCGGTGAGCCGGGTCGCGATCGACGCGGTGTTGGGCGTGTCCTGCGGGCCGAAGCAGCCGTAGCAGCCGCGGTCGAAGCTCGGGCACAGCGCGCCGCAGCCGGCCTGGGTGACCGGACCGAGGCAGGGGGTGCCGTGGGCCACCGTGACGCACACGGCGCCGCGCCGCTTGCACTCCACGCACACGCTGTGGGACGGGATCCGGGGCTTGCGGCCCTGGAGGGAGGCGGCGAGCACCTCGAGCAGCTGGTGCTTGTCGATCGGGCAGCCGCGCAGCTCGAAGTCGACGGCCACGTGGGCCGAGACGGGCGTCGACCGCGACAGCGTCGCGAGGTACTCCGGGTGGGCGTAGACGATGGACCGGAACTCGGCGACGTCGCCGAAGTTGCGCAGCGCCTGGATGCCGCCGGCGGTCGCACAGGCGCCGATCGTGATGAGCCGTCGCGACACCTCCCGGACGTGCTGGATGCGCTCGAGCTCCTCGGGGGTGGTGATCGAGCCCTCGACCAGGGAGACGTCGTAGGGCCCTTCGACCACCGCGCGCGTCGCCTCGGGGAAGTAGGCGATCTGGACCTCGCCCGCCAGGGGGATCAGCTCGTCCTCGCAGTTGAGCAGCGTGAGCTGGCAGCCGTCGCAGGAGGCGAACTTCCACACCGCCAGCTTCGGCCGGCCGCGGTGGGCCTGGGTGTGCTCGCGGCCGTGGCTCGCATCGATGGACATCGCTACAGCTCCGCCCTGGCCATGAGGGGTTCGAGGACGTCGTAGGAGAGCACGGGGCCGTCCACGCAGAGGAAGACCTCACGCAGCTGGCAGTGCCCGCACAGGCCCACGCCGCACTTCATGTTGCGCTCCATCGACAGGCGCAGGCGCGACGTCGGGACGCCCCGCTCGGCCAGGGCCGACGCGGCGTACCGCATCATCACCTCGGGCCCGCAGACCAGGGCCAGGGTGCTGGCCGCGTCGAAACCACCTCTCGCGACGAGCTGGGTCACCAACCCCACGCGTCCGCGCCAGGCGTGCTGCCCGTTGTCGACGGTGACCTGCACGTCGACGCGGTGGTCGGCGGCCCAGCGCCGCAGGTCGTCGCCGAAGAGGATGTCCTCCGGTGTCCTGGCGCCGTACAGGAGCAGGACCCGGCCGTAGTCGTCGCGGGCCGCACAGAGCTCGAGGATCGCGGGGCGCAGCGGAGCCAGTCCGATGCCCCCTGCGACGAACACCACGTCCGACCCCTTGCCGGTCGACACCTCCCACCCGGTTCCGAACGGACCCCGGATGCCGAGCACGGTGTCGGGGACCGCGTGCACGAGGGCGTGGGTGACGGCGCCGACGTCACGGATCGTGTGCTCCAGCAGCTCTGGTCGCGCCGGGTCGCCGCTGATGGAGATCGGTGCCTCCCCCGCGCCGAACGCGTGCATCATCGTGAACTGCCCGGCCTCGAACGACATCGGCTTCCCGTCGACCGCCTCGAGCACGAGCGTGTACGTGTCCCGGGTGTCCTGGCGGTGCCGCCGCACGACGAACCGGCGCGGCAGGAACGGGTCCTCGGCGCGCTCGGCGACGGGACCCGGGCCGGGGAGCGTCGTCATGTCGCGGCCCCGTAGAGGTCGAGCGAACGGGTTCGTGCGGAGTGCAGCCGCGTGGCCATCACCATCACGACCCGTTGGAGCAGGACGTAGCCGACCGCCGGGTCGGACTCGCACTTGTCGCGCAGACAACCTCCGTCGAACCTGATGGCGCTGGTCTCCTCCGTGGCCCGGGCGTCGTAGCGCCAGCGGTAGGGGGGCACGAGCCACGACCAGCCGACCACGTCGTCGTCCTGGACGCTCTCCACCACGACCGACGGACCGGCCGCAGGGCGCACCTCGATGCTGACCCGCCCGTGACGGATGACGTAGAAGGAGTCGGCCGGCTCGCCCTCGCGGAAGAGGTGCTGCCCCGGACGGACATGGACGTTCAGGGCGCACCCGGCGACGAGGGCGGCGACCGACTCGTCCAGTCCTGCGAAGAACGGGTGGTGGGGCAGGTACTCCGCGATCGTCTGCATGCCGGGCTCTCCTCTACTCCCCCGGGCCGGTGGGGTCGGTCGGGTCGGAAGGGGTCGGCCCGGCGTCGGGGAGGTTCGACCCCGGCACCCCCCGCAGCGCCGCTGCCTCCGCGGTGATGTCGATGGCCGCCGGGCACCACGTGACACAGCGGCCACAACCCACGCACCCCGAGGACCCGAACTGGTCCTGCCAGGCGGCCAGCTTGTGCGTCATCCACTGCCGGTAGCGCGACCTCGCCGACTCGCGGACGATGCCGCCGTGGATGTACGAGAAGTCCGCGTCGAAGCAGGAGTCCCACACGCGGTGACGCTCCGCCTCGTGACCGGTGAGGTCCGAGACGTCCTCGACCGTCGTGCAGAAGCAGGTCGGGCACACCATCGTGCAGTTGGTGCAGGACAGGCAACGCGCCGCCACGTCGTCCCACAGGGGGCTCTCCACGCTGGCGTAGAGGAGCTCCTTGATGCCCTCGGTGTCGAGGCGGCGGCCCATGCTCCGGCTCGCCCGATCGGTGACCCGGGCCGCGGCATCGACGTCCTGCTGGGTGGCCGGCGGCGCGCCGATCGCGTCGAGGAGCTCGGCCCCCCGCTCGCTCGCCACCTCCACGAGGAACCGGTGGCCGCCCTCGAGCAGCTCGGTCAGGCAGAGGTCGAACGGCGCACCCCGGCCGGGCCGGGGGGCGGGACCGGTGCCCATCGACACGCAGAAGCAGGTACCTCCCGGGTCCGAGCAGGCGACCGCGACGACGAAGGCCTCCGCGCGGCGCCGCCCGTAGTGCGCGTCGGCGGCGCGCCGTCCGGAGAGCACCGTGTCGTGGATGCCGAGCGCGCTCAGGTCACACGACCGCACACCGAGGAGCGCGACCGGCCCCTGCTCCTGCGCCGCCGGTTCGGGGTCCCCACCACCGGTGTCGACGTCGAAGCCCCGACCGTCCGGGGTCAGCCGTCCTCGCCACAACAGCTCGTCGGCGGGGAAGAAGACCGGCTTGGCCGACTGCGCCCCTGCCGCGAAGCCGAAGAACGCCTCGTCGTCACGGCGGCGCAGCCGGTACTGGGCCGGACCCTGCTCGTCGCCCCACCCGCGGGGCAGGTCCTCGACGCCATCGATCGGGGCGTTGACGACCGCTCCCGCCCGGACGGTGGGACCGACCACGGTGAACCCCCGGGCAACCAGGCCGTCGACCAGTGCCTGCAGGCCCTCGACGTCGATCCGCCGCGTCTCCACCATGGCCCCTCCCAGGGCGCTCCGGAATCGCGATTACTCCGCTTTCACTGTAGGACTGCCGCGGTGACCCGGACGCCACATGTGGTGCGGTTCTCCCGCACCCGAGGCGTCAGCCGCCGAGGTCGAGGTCGACCCACGTGGGCCGGTGGTCGCTCGCGCGGGACCACACGGCATCCGGCAGCAGCACCTCGCGGTGCGGCAGGACCCGCAGCTGAGGCGAGGCGAAGACGACGTCGAGCCGTCGGCGCGGTGCCCGCGCCGGGTAGGTGGGCCGGTCGGGCGAGACCAGGTGCATCCGGTCGGGCACGTCGATGAGCCGCCAGGCACCGCCGGTGTGGTCCTCGTTGAGGTCGCCCGCCAGCACCAGCGGCCCGCGGTCGGCGATCGCGGCCAGGATGCGTTCGGTGTGGGTCACCCGCTCGGACGCCTTGAGGCTGAGGTGCACCGACACCGCGGTCAGCTCGCCACCACCCGGCGCGGCGACGCGCACCACGGCGAACCCCCTGGTGCGGTCCGGCCACCGAACCGGAAGCCGCAGGTGCTCCGACCCGACGACGCGCACCCGGTCGGAGACCAGCACCGTGGTGCCGCCACTGCCCCGGTGCCGCCCCGGCCAGTGCATGCCGCAGGCGGTGGCGAAGCGCGAGACCCGCCGGCCGCCGAGCAACCGCCGCGGCACCTCCTGCAGGCACAGCACGTCGGGGTCGATGGCCCGCACGACGCGGGCCGCGAGGTGGTGGTCGTCGAGGAAGTCGCGGGTGTTGTAGCTCGCGACCCGGACGACCGACACCGGTGGGCTCAGCCGCTGACGGCGTCGGTGCGGGCCAGGTCGGCGGCACCGACCAGACCCGCCTCGTTGCCGAGCTGGGCCGCGACGATGGCCGCCTCGGGCCGGTATCCGCGGCCGGTCAGCTGCCGGCGGAACGCCTCGCGAGCAGGCCCGAGCAGGAGGTCGCCGGCAGCGCTGACACCACCACCGATGACGAACGTGCCGGGGTCCAGGGCGGCGGCCAGGTCGGCCATCCCGATGCCGAGCCACCGGCCGATCTCGTTGAGCAGCTCACGCGCGAGCGGGTCGCCGTCGCGCGCCGCTTCGGTGACCAAGGGGCCGGTGAGGTCCTCGGGGCGGCCCTCGACCCGGTCGAAGAGGTCGGAGACGACGGGGCTTCCTGCCGAGATGAGCGCGCGCGCCTCGCGGACGAGGGCGTTGCCTGAGGCGTACTGCTCCCAGCAGCCCTTGTTGCCGCACTCGCAGCGGATGCCGTCGGGCACCACCTGCATGTGCCCGAACTCGCCGGCGATGCCGTAGCGGCCGCGGATCACCCGCCCGTCGAGGACGATGCCGCCACCGATGCCGGTGCCGAGGTTGACCATGACCAGATGGCTCTCGCCACGACCGGCGCCGAAGCGGAACTCGGCCCACACCGCGGCGTTGGCGTCGTTGTCGACGAAGATCGGCAGCGACACCCGCTGGCCGAGCGCCTCGCGCAGTGGCTCGTTGCGCCACGAGAGGTGCGGCGCGAAGACCACCGTCGCCCGGTCGGTGGCGACGAACCCGGCGGCCCCGATGCCGACGGCGGCGATGTCGTCGGTGGTGCCGGCCAGCAGCTCCTCCACGACGGAGACGATGGTGTCCTCGACGACGCGCGGGGTGGTCGACCGGTGCGGGGTGTCGCGCCGGGTCCGAGCCAGCACGTGCCCGTCGGGGTCCACGATCCCGCCGGCGACCTTGGTGCCGCCGATGTCGATGCCGATGGCGAGCGGACCGTCAGCCACGGGGTGCCTCCTGCGGGTCGTCGGCGTCACGCACCGGGATGGGCGCGCTCGGGGCCGGGCCGGCGCGCCGCGGCCTGGGTGTGGGACGCGCGGTGGCGCCCGCAGTGGCCTCCGGGCTCCCGTCGACCGGGTTCCCGTCGGGTGCCGGGGGGTCGGCCGCGGAGCGGGTGCTCGCGAGGTCGGCCAGCACCGTCGCCGCGAGGCCGGCCAGGTCGGCCAGCCGGGTCAGGGTCTGCGGGCTGAGCGACCGCACGACCGCCGCGCCCCGGCACAACGGGCACCAGGTGCAGAACGGGTCGTGGGCCGCCGCGTCGGGAGCGGGGTCGGGACCAGGAGCGGCGTCCCCGGCATCCGGGGCGCCGGCCGCTGCCGCCTCCTCCCCCACGGACTGCGCGGCCGCCTCGGCGGTGCGGCGCAGGCTCTCCAGGAGCCGGGTCGCCTCGTCGGCCACCGACCCCACCTGCTCGTCCCACTGCTCAGCGCCCACTGGCCCACAGCTCCTCGTCACGCTCGAAACGAACCCTCAGCTCACCGCTGCCCACGGCGGCGTTGCGCACGATGCACCGCCGCAGCACCGACGGCAGGGTCACGACGCGGCGCTGGCCACCCACCTCGAGGAGCAGGTCGTCCTCGCGGCGGGCCATCCCGACCATCCCCGCCGACACGAGCGGCAGGGGCAGGGTGAGCACGAAGTCGGCGCCGTCGGCCTCGACCCGCATCCGCGGGACGTCGACGTCGGCCATCAGGTCGGGGGCGGGACGGCCGTCGGCGACGGTGGCCGCCCCCAGCGCATCGAGCGCGTCGGCGCCGATCGGCTCCCCGGCGAGGTAGGGGGCGCACAGCAGCGGGATGCCGAGGAAGGACTCACGCACCTGGCCCAGGCCGCTGGCCTGGGCCGTGGTCCACGCCGTTCGCCAGGGGTCGGCGTCGCCCGGGAGGGCGGCCGGCAGGAGCCGGTTCACGACGACCGCGTCGACGGCGTACCCGTGCAGCGACAGCGACGTGAGCACCCGCCGGCTCTCGGCGATGACGACCCGCTCGGGGGTGAGCACGACGCGCACGCTCGCGCGGGTGGACGTGAGCAGGGTGCGGACCCCGACCATCAGCTCGCGCCACGCCCGCAGCACGAGCAGCACCTCGGGGCCGGGGACCGGGACGCCGGCGGCCGCGGACGCCGCCGGCCGCAGCACGGTGAGCAGGCGCCGCTGGGCGGGCAGCAGGCGGTCCAGGTGCCAGCCGAGCACCTCGGGCAGGGCGAGCAGGCGCAGGGTCTCCGCGGTCGGGGCGCAGTCGACGACGACGAGGTCCCAGTCGCCGCTGTCCGCCTGGTGGGCCAGGGCGGCGAGCGCGGTGACCTCCTCGGCGCCGGGCAGGGAGGTGAGCTCGTCGGCGACGACCGCATCCACCCCCATCGCGTCGAGAACGCCGAGCAGGTAGTCGCGCACCACCTGCCAGTCGGCCTCCACGGCGGTGTGGGCCCCGACGGCGAGGGCGTGCAGGTGGGGCTCGACCTCGGTGGTCTCGCGCCAGGTCTGCGCCGTGCGCAGGTCGACGTCGAGGGCGTCACCGAGGCTGTGCGCGGCATCGGTCGACATGACCAGGGTGCGCAGCCCGGAGCGAGCCGCCCGAACGGCGGTCGCGGCGGCGGTGGTCGTCTTGCCGACGCCGCCCTTGCCGGTCACGAGGACGACGCGGGTCATGGCGGCGGTCAGCCCTCCGCGCGCTTCTTGAGCTCGGTCAGCGCCAGGTTGATGATGTGCTTCTCGGCCTTGCGCTTGAGCAGGCCGATCATCGGCATCGTCAGCTCGACCTCGAGGTCGTAGGTCACCTGGGTGCCGTTCGGCGTGCGGGCAAGGGCGTAGGTGCCGTCGAGCCCCTTGAGCAGGGTGGCCCGCACCAGGTGCCACGAGACGCTGCCGGTGCCGTCCTGCGCGACGTCCCAGTCGTACTCGAGCACGTAGTGGTCCTTGATCGCCCCGGCGTGCAGGTGGAACTCGACCTGGTCGGCCCAGCCGTCGCCGTCCTCGCTGAGCACCGTGGCCGAGGTGACCTCGTGCGCCCACTCCGGATACCGCTCGAAGTCGGCGATGACATCGAGCACGGCGCCGGGCTCGGCGGCGATCTCGACGGAGGACTGTGTGCGGTCGGCCATGGCACGGAGGCTACCCGTCCCGCGGCGGCATAGAGTTGAGTGTCCCCGTGGTGCGCACCCCGAAGGAGCCGATCGTGCACGAGAAGTCCACGCCTCTCGTCCTGCCCGAGACGATGCAGGGCAGTCTCGCCGACGTGCCACGACGGTGGGCGGGCGCCGACCCGGGCCGGGTCGCCTTCTCCGTTCGTTCGGGTGCGGGCTGGACCGACGTCACCTCGGCCACCTTCGCCGCCGACGTGGCCGCGCTGGCCAAGGGCCTGATCGCGGCCGGCATCGGCATCGGCGACGCGGTCGGCATCATGAGCCGGACCCGCTACGAGTGGACCGTCGCCGACTTCGCGCTGTGGTCGGCCGGTGCCGTGCCCGTGCCGATCTACGAGACCTCCTCGGCCGACCAGGTCGAGTGGATCCTCGCCGACTCCGGAGCGGTCGGCGTCATCGTCGAGACCGACGCGCACCTCGCGTCGGTCGAGAAGGGCCGCCCGCGGCTGGTCGGCCTGCACCACGTCTGGGTCATCGACCAGGGCGACGTCGACAGCCTCAGCCGCGACGGTGACGACGTCGACGACGCCGAGCTCGCCGCGCGCCGGGAGGCCCTGGACCGGTCCAGCCTGGCGACGATCATCTACACCTCGGGCACCACTGGCCGCCCCAAGGGCGTCGAGCTCACCCACGGCAACTTCCTGACCCTCGCCGAGAACACCGCCGAGAAGCTCGCCGAGGTCGTCAAGGCCGACGGCTCCTCGACGCTGCTCTTCCTCCCGCTCGCGCACGTGTTCGCGCGCTTCATCGAGGTCCTCGCCGTGACGGCGGGCGTGCGGATGGGGCACTCCTCCGACCTGAAGACCCTGCTCGACGACTTCTCCGCGTTCCAGCCGACCTTCATCCTGGCCGTGCCGCGGGTGTTCGAGAAGATCTACAACTCCTCCGAGGCCAAGGCCGAGGCCGGTGGCAAGGGCAGGATCTTCGCCGGCGCCGCCGCCGCGGCCGTCGCCTGGTCCGAGGCGCAGGATGCCGGCAGCGTCCCGTTCGGTCTACGGGTGCGCCACGCGATCTTCGACAAGCTCGTCTACGGCAAGCTGCGCGAGGCGATGGGCGGCAAGGTGCAGTACGCCGTCTCCGGTGGCGCCCCGCTGGGCACCCGCCTGGGCCACTTCTTCCGGGGCATCGGCGTGACGATCCTCGAGGGCTATGGGCTCACCGAGACCACCGCGCCGGCCACCGTCAACCGCCCCGGTGAGATCCGGATCGGCACGGTCGGGCTGCCGCTGCCGGGCATCGACGTGCGCATCGGCGACGACGGCGAGATCTGCCTGCGCGGCATCAACCTGTTCCGCGGCTATCGGGGCAACGACGCCGCGACGGCCGAGGCGATCCGTGACGGGTGGTTCCACACCGGCGACATCGGCGAGCTCGACGGCCAGGGGTTCCTGCGGATCACCGGGCGCAAGAAGGAGATCCTCGTGACCGCCGGCGGCAAGAACGTCGCCCCGGCCGTGCTCGAGGACCGGCTGCGCGCCCACCCACTCGTCAGCCAGTGCATCGTCGTCGGCGACGGGAAGCCGTTCATCGCCGCCCTGGTCACCCTCGACGAGGAGATGTACCCCGCGTGGGCCGCCAACCACGGGCTGGACGGCGTGACGTTCGCCGCCGCACGCACCGACGAGCGGGTCGTCGCCGAGGTGCAGAAGTCCGTCGACGACGCGAACACCGCTGTCTCCAAGGCGGAGTCGATCCGCAAGTTCGTGATCCTCGACTCGGACTTCACCGAGGAGTCCGGCCACCTCACCCCGTCCCTGAAGCTCAAGCGCAACGTCGTGATGCGTGACTTCGAGGACGAGGTCGACGCTCTCTACGGTGGCTGACGCGAGCGGGGCACCCCTCGCCGCACCCGCCTCCTCCTCCACCGGTCACGTTCCTCGCCCGTCCGGGCGGGTCGCCGCCATCGTGCTCGGCACGGCGTGGCTCGCGTGGTTCGGCGTGCTGCAGTGGAGCGTCGTCCGCTTCCGGGTGCCGATCCTGCTCACCCTCACCGCGTGCGCGGCGCTGCTCGCCTGGTGGCTGGTCCGCCGGCTCGAGCTGTCGGTGCCGCGGTGGCTGGCACCGGCCGTGCTCGTGGCCTCGGTGGCGATCACTCTCACCGTGCCACTGTTCACCTACCTGCGCGGCGGGTGGCTCACCGCCGCGCTCGCCGTGCTGACCACCGGCGGGCTGGGCTGTGCCGCACTGCTGACCCGGCCCGGGCGAGGTGCCGCCGTCGCGGCGTACGCCCTCGCGGTGGCCACCCACGTCACCCTGGCCGTCGTGACGATCCTCGGGGACAGGGCGCCGCGGATCGACGTGTGGGTGGTGCTGCAGCAGGGCGCCGACGCCCTCGGCCGCGGCGACAACGTCTACACCCAGACGTGGACCGACTCCCCCGGTGTGCAGGACTTCTTCCCCTACCTGCCGTGGATGTCGGTGCTCACCGCGCCCGGTCGGTGGATCGCCGGGGACGTGCGCTGGGCGGTGCTGTTCTGGTCGCTGGTGCTCTTCGCGGGGCTGTGGGCGCTGGCGCGCGGGCGGGTCGAGCGGGCCGCGGCGGTGACGGCGGTGCTCGTGCTGGCCCCCGGCACCCTGACCCAGGTCGACCAGGCGTGGACCGAACCGGTGCTCGCCGCGCTCGTCGTCTGGTGGGCGGTGCTGGTGCGGCGCGACAGGGCCTGGTGGGCGATCGTGCCGCTGGCCCTGGCCTGCGCGAGCAAGCAGCACCTCGCCCTGCTCGCCCCGGTGCTGCTCGTGTGGCGCCCGTTCGGGGCGTGGCGCACCCTCGCGACCGGTGCGCTGGCCGGGGCGCTCATCCTGCCCTGGGTCGTCGCCGACGCCGGGGCGTTCATCGGCGACACCGTCACGACGCTGCTGACCTTCCACCCGATCAGGTTCGCGAACACCTGGTACCTCTACGCGCTCAACGAGCACGGCGTCACGCTGCCGTTCGCGGTCACCGGCGCCGCCATGGTGGGTGTCGTCGCGGCCGCCATGTATGCCGTGTCGCGTCGCCGACCCGGCGTCGACGAGCTGCTGCGGTGGCTGGCCCTGGTGCTCGCCGTGGCCAACCTGGTCAACAAGCAGGCGTTCTACAACCAGTACTGGCTGGTGGGGGCCCTGGTCGTCGCGTCGTTGGCCCTTCCCCAGGGCGCGCCGGCGCTCGAGGAGGCTCCCACGGGCGACATGGCCACCGGCCCGCCCCCCCTCCGCGAAGTCAGGAGCACTCCGCCGGCTCAGGGCCGTACAGGGTCCTGACTGCGCGAAGTGATCCTGACCTCGCGAGAGAGCCGGAGTCAGCCGGGGTTCGTCCCCAGGTCGCCCAGGCGGGTGAGCCACCGGCCGGTCAGCTCGGCCCGAGTGGTGCCGAGCTCGGAGACCAGCGCGGCGTCGGTGGCGGCCTCGGCGTCGGCATCCGACCCGGTCGACGCGGCCGCCGCCACCAGCCGGCGCAGCGCCGCCTCCCCGTGGTCGCGGGCGATGAGCTCCACCGCCTGCCACGCCAGCAGGTAGGGCACCTCGATTTCCCCGCTCGCGGGCTGAAGGTCCGAGGTGGTCGGCAACCCGTGCGGCTCCTGCCCGGAGCGGATCGCCGCGACCAGGGGTGCGACCAGCCGGCGGCTCGGCACGTCGGCCCGGTCGTAGCCGACGTGGTCGGCGTAGCCCTCGGCGAGCCACGTGGCCGGGCGGCCCGGCACGCTCGACCGCACCGCGACGTGGGCCAGCTCGTGGGTGAGCACCACGTCGCGGCCGCTGGCCGTCAGCCGGGCGAAGGCCGTCGGGTCGAGCACCACCCGGTCCCCGGTCGCGGTGCCCCCGGCCCCGGTCGGCCCCTCGGTCGTCGCGGCCACCGGTGCGGCACCCGACCTGGCCGGCCGGCCGAGCAGCGCGTCCGCCTCCGTGACGCTCGCGGGTGCGAGCACGAGCACCCGCCGCGGGGTGTCGCGCCACTGCTCGCGCAGCGGCGGCACGGCGCGGTCGACGACTGCCAGGTGCTCCGCGAGCCGGGCGGCGGGCACGGTGCCGGCGACGACGCCGTGCACGCCGCGCGCGACCTCCAGGGTCGGCATCGCCACCCAGGGGGCCGTGGCGCCGGGTCCGACCGGTCGTTCGGCCTCGACCGTCCAGCCGGCGACCGACCGCACCAGGTCGTACCCCAGGCGCGCGACCCGGTCGCCCCGGTCGAGGTCGTCGACGCGGTAGCGCAGCACGACCTCCGCCCGCACCGGGCTGGTCGGGCTCGTGTCCCCAGCGCGGTCGAGGACCGGCTCCGCGACCTCGAGGCGGGAGACCCGCAGCGCCCGGGCCGCGACGAACGAGTCGAGCTGCCGGCGCCCCGAGGCCGACGACGGGTCGGCGACGGTGGCGGCATACGCCTCCTCGTCGCCCGCGGCGAGCGCGGCGGCGCGAGCCCGGAGCAGGTCCGCGACGGCGGCCGTGGTGCCGGCGACGTCGGCCCGGCTCCCCGACCCGGCGGAGGCCGTGGCCGCAGCGGGCGCGGACGGTGTGGCCCCGGCATCTCGACCCGTCGTGCAGCCACCGAGGGTCGCCGCGACGCCGATCGAGAGCAGCGCGGCGCCGACGCCCCACCCACGCCGGGCACGGCGCCTGCTCGGGGTCAGCGGGCCGGGCACCGGCCCATCGTAGGGAGCCCCGCCGAGAGCCTCACCCGACGGCGCGACCGCCAGGGAGCCGGACGTCGTCGAGGGCCCCGGTCGTGGCGCCCACGGCCCTGGCCCGGGCCGCGGCATCGGGGCCGACGAGCCCGGCCTCGACCAACCGGGTGACGGCGGCCCGCTCCTCGGGGTCGAGAGCGAGGTCGACCCGCGCCGACGGCGCGGTGAGCTCGAGCAGGACGGGCACCATGCAGTCGCCGCACTGCAGCTCACGCACCGGGCACGTGCGGCACTCGACGGTCATCGTGGTGTCGTGGACGCTCATCGGTTCTCACCCCTTCCAGGTGGCTTGGGCGCAACGCTAGGGGCGGGCACCGACAGGCCCCCGGGGTTGGTGCCGGCACCCGCCCCTCAGGCGGGCCGCGGTACCGACGCGAGCAACGACTGGCCGATCCAGCCCGGCACCGCCCGGGCGACCTCGGTGGGTGCGTCCACCTCCACGCGCCCGGCCCGGATCGCGTCACCCCACCCGCGGTCACCGCGCCAGATCTCGGTCATGGTGCGCAGTGAGGTGTGCACCGTCGCCACGACCTCGAACCCCGGGTCGACGTCGCAGATGTCGACCTCGTCGCCCAGGACACAGATCCACCACCGCGAGACCGTCGGGGCGACGTCGCCGAACCGCATCGCCACGACGGTGCGCCCCCTCGGCCAGTCCTCGACGGGGAGGGTGCGCCTGACGTCCCACAGCAGCAGGTGCGGGTCGAGGTCCTCCTCCCCCAGGTCGCCGACCCACCGGGCGCCCCAGGCGCCGAGGGCGTCGACGACGCCACGCAGCTCGAGCCCGCTCTCGGTCAGCTCGTAGGTGCTGCGGCCGCCGACGACGCGACGGCGGACCACCCCGGCCCGCTCGAGCCGCCGCAACCGCTTGGAGAGCAGGGCCGGCGACATCTTCGGGTTGCCGCGGCGCAGCTCGTTGAAGTGCCGGCTGCCCAGCAGCAGCTCGCGCACGACGAGCAGGGTCCAGCGCTCGTCGAGCACCTCCATCGCCTTCGCGATCGGGCAGAACTGGCCATAGCTCGACATGGTCACCAACCTCCTGCGGGCCGCCCCCGGCCTGCGAACCCCGGACACCCAGTGCACACCCACCCGCGCCGCCGCGCCAGTACAGATCGTGAACCGCGCTCGGTACACATCGCGCACTGGATGCCGCCCGTCGCACCTCGCGAGGCTGGACCCCCGGACCACGAAGGAGAACGACATGACCGACACCACCCAGGCGACGCGGGCCCCGATCCGGTACGGCGCCGCACCGGAGGTCAAGCAGAAGCACCGCGCGATGTGGGCGCTGGGCGACTACCCGGCGGTCGCGGCCGACATCGTCGCCCCGCTGGGGCACGTCCTCGTCGGGGCCTGCCGGGTGGCCCCCGGCGACCGCCTGCTCGACGTCGCGGCCGGCACCGGCACCGTCGCGGTCCCCGCCGCGCGAGCGGGGGCGAGCGTCACGGCATCCGACCTCACGCCCGAGCTGCTCGCGGCGGGCGAGCGCCGCGCCCGCGCCGAGGGCCTCGACGTCACGTGGCAGGAGGGGGACGCCGAGGCCCTGCCGTACGCCGACGGTGCGTTCGACGTCACGACGTCGTGCGTCGGGGTCATGTTCGCGCCGTTCCACCGGGCGGCCGCCGACGAGCTGGTGCGGGTCACCCGCAGCGAGGGCCGGATCGGCCTGGTCAGCTGGACCCCCGAGGGGTTCATCGGGCAGATGTTCTCCGTGATGCGCCCCTACGCCCCGCCACCTCCGCCCGGTTCCCAGCCGGCGCCGCTGTGGGGGTCCGAGGTGCACGTGCACGACCTGCTCGGCGACCGCGTCGACGACGTCGAGGCCGTTCGGTCCCACCTCGTCGTCGACCGCTTCGACGACGGCGCGGCCTTCCGGGACTACTTCAAGGCGCGCTACGGCCCGACGATCGCCGTCTACCGATCCCTCGGCGACGACGCCGAGCGGGTGACGGCGCTGGATGCCGCGCTCGCCGACCTCGGCGACCAGCACCTCGTCGGCGGCGTCATGGACTGGGAGTACCTGTTGCTCACCGCCCGCCGCCGCTGACCCGGCACCTCCCCAGCGCGCCTTCCCGGGGGTGTCGGTGCGGGAGCCTACGGTCGGCGACATGACGATGGTCCAGGGCACGTTCGACGACCTGGGTACCCCCTTGTCGTCGGTGACCTTCGTCGTCGTCGACCTCGAGACCACCGGCGGCAGCCCGGTCGAGTGCGGCATCACCGAGATCGGCGCGGTCAAGGTGCGCGGTGGCGAGGTCGTCGGCGAGTTCCAGACCCTGGTCAACCCCGGCGGCGCCATCCCCGCCTTCATCTCGGTGCTCACCGGCATCACCGACTCGATGGTCGCCGGTGCGCCACGCATCGAGGCCGCGTTGCCCGCGTTCCTCGAGTTCGCCGCGGGGTCGGTGCTCGTCGCCCACAACGCCGGCTTCGACATCTCGTTCCTCAAGGCGGCGGCGCGGCGCACCGAGCACGAGTGGCCGGGCTTCCCGGTGCTCGACACCGTGCACCTCGCGCGCCAGCTCGTCCACCGCGACGAGGTGCCCAACCACCGTCTGGCCTCGCTGGCCGTGCTCTTTCGCGCCACGACCAGCCCCGACCACCGCGCCCTGCACGACGCCCGGGCCACCGTCGACGTGCTGCACGGCCTCTTCGAGCGGGTCGGCTCACTGGGCGTGCACTCCCTCGAGGAGCTGCTCGACTACACGGCCCGGGTCACGCCGGCCCGCCGCCGCAAGCGCCACCTCGCCGACGGCCTGCCCGACCTGCCCGGTGTCTACCTGTTCAAGGACGGCCAGGGCCGGGTGCTCTACGTCGGCACCTCGGTCTCCATCCGCACGCGGGTTCGCTCCTACTTCACCGCGTCCGAGCACCGGCGGCGGATGGGCGAGATGGTGCGCATCGCCGAGTCGGTGAGCCCGATCGTGTGCGCCACCACCCTCGAGGCCGAGGTCCGCGAGCTGCGGCTCATCGCCGAGCACAAGCCCCGCTACAACCGCCGCTCGCGCAACCCCGAGCGGGCGCTGTGGGTCAAGCTCACCGTCGAGCCGTTCCCGCGGCTGTCGATCGTGCGCACCGTCGCCGACGACGGCGCCCGGTACGCCGGCCCGTTCGGGTCGCGCTCGGCCGCCGAGGCCGCCGTGGCCGCGGTCCACGAGGTGCTGCCACTGCGCCAGTGCCTCGAGCGGCTGTCGCCGACGAAGCCGCGCTCGGCCTGCGCGCTGGCCGACATGGGCCGCTGCGGCGCGCCCTGCACCGGCGCGCAGTCGGTCGCCGACTACGCCCTCGTGGCCGACCGGGCCGTCGACCTCCTCGTCGGTGACACCCGCGACCTGCTCGACTCCCTGCGGTCCCGGATGACCCACCTCGCCGACGTGGAGCGCTTCGAGGACGCCCAGGTCGTGCGCGAGCGCCTGGTCGCCCTGGTGCGAGGCACTTCCCGCTCGCAACGCCTCGACCCGCTGGCCCGCATCCCCGAGCTGGTCGCGGCGCGGCGCTCGTTGCTCGGGGGCTGGGAGGTCGTCTGCGTGCGGCACGGCCGCCTCGCCGGCAGCACCACGTCGCCGCGCGGTGCCGACCCGATGCCCTACATCGAGGCGTTGCGGGCCAGCGCCGAGGTGGTGGCGCCCCCGCTGCCCCCGTGCACCGCCGCCACCCCCGAGGAGAGCGAGAAGGTGCTGCGCTGGCTCGAGTCACCCGGCGTGCGCATGGTCGAGGTCGACGGCGCCTGGACCTGCCCGGTCGGCGGCGCGGCCGCGGTGCGGGCCGAGCTCGAGCCGCTCGAGACCGCCCGGCGCGAGGTCGCCGGCTTCGCCGGGGTCCGCTGAGGAGAGCCGAGGGCGGCCGCCGGCACGGCCTCCGATCGCCCCGGTCGACGGGGGGTTGACGCGTAGTCTGGCCCGGTGATCACCGCCATCGTCCTCATCACCGCCGACGTCGACCGCATCCCCGAGGTCGCGCAGGAGATCGCCGACCTCGACGGAGTCACCGAGGTCTACTCGGTCGCCGGCGACGCCGACCTCATCGCGATGGTGCGGGTCCGCCACCACGAGGAGCTCGCCGACGTCATCGCCGACAGCCTCAACAAGGTGACCGGGGTGACCGGAACCAACACGCACATCGCGTTCCGCACCTACTCCTCGCACGACCTCGAGGCGGCGTTCAGCCTCGGCCTCGAGGGCTGAGCCGCGCTCCACGCCCGGGCTGGGTGCTCAGGTGGCTGCTCCGGCGACCACCCGAACACCAGACTCCGGCGTCTAGCT
>DASQEZ010000268.1:0-27365 GCA_035633415.1 Ornithinibacter sp.
GGAACCGACAAACTCGCCGTGCCGCATCGGCGTGACGCGCCGGGCTCCGTCGGGGCCGCGGTAGTCGGGGATACCGCTGTCGGTCGAGATGCCGGCCCCGGTGAGCACGAGCGTGCCCGGGTGGGCGCCCAGGAGGGCGGCGAGCGCGGCGGCATCCGGCATGGGCACGATCTTCGCACCCGTGGCAGCCGGGCACGATCCGGTGTCGAACCCGGTCGGGTGTCCGGGCGCCGAGGAGTAGGCCGAACGCCTCCCAGCAGCCACCTGAACGTCCCGACTTATTGCGGATCCGCGACTTCTGTGGGGCCGTCCTGGCCCGGAGTGCTGTCGCTGGTTCGCAATAGGTCGAGGTAGGGGGGCATGACAGGTCGTGTCGACCTGTGGCATTGGGATAACGCGACGTTATAGAATGCCGGCATGATCGACGCCGCAGGACTTCGGGTCATGAAGGCCATCTCCGACGAGGGCAGCTTCACCGCCGCCGCCGCCTCGCTGGGGTACACCCAGCCCGCGATCTCGCAGATGGTGCGCCGCCTCGAGCAGCGCACCGGCACCGTGCTCGTGGAGCGGGTCGGGCGCAACGTGCGGCTCACCGAGGCCGGCCAGGTGCTCGCCCGGCACGCCACCCCCGTGCTCGCGGCGCTCGACGCCGCCGAGGAGGAGGTCGCGGCGATCGCCGGGCTGCGCAGCGGACGGGTGCGGATGATGGCGTTCCCCTCGGCGTCGGCCACCCTCGTGCCCAGGGCCCTGTCACTGGTCAAGGCCCGGTTCCCCGACGTCAACATCAGCTTCACCGAGGCCGAGCCGCCCGAGAGCCTGGCCGCGCTCAAGGCCGGCGAGTGCGACCTCGCCGTGGCGTTCGCCTACGAGGGCACCGACCTCGGCCGCGGCGAGGAGGACCTCGACCAGTTCGTCATCACTCCGCTGCTCGACGACGAGGTGCGCCTGGCCGTGCCGGAGGGTCACGCGGTGGCTGGCCAGCAGAACGTCGAGCTCGCCGACCTCGCCGGCGAGCCCTGGATCGCCGGCTGCCCCCGGTGCCGCGGCCACCTGCTCCAGCTCACCCACGACGCCGGCTTCCGGCCGGACGTCGCGTACGAGACCGAGGACTACGTCGCGGTCATGGGCCTGGTCGCGGAGGGCCTCGGCGTGGCCCTCATCCCCGACCTCATCCTGCGCACGGTGCACCACGGCGACGTGGTGGCGCTGCCGATCACGCCGGCATCACGCCGTTCGATCATGGCCGTGACGACGCCGGACCTGCAGCGGGTGCCGGCGGTCAAGGCCACCCTCGACGCGCTCGCCGAGAGCGCGAAGGCGCAGTCGACCGCCCCGACCATCCGCGCCATGGAGCCGACCTTCTCGATCTGAGGGTCCGGCAGGCACCGCCCGGGAGGTCATCACCGCGCCGTGACGACGGCGACCGACCCGTCGGGCCGACCCACGACGGCGACGTCGCCGCGCCGGTCGGTGCGATAGACGGCATACCCGTTGTGACGCAGCACGTCCAGGTGGTGCGGCGCCGGGTGACCGTAGTCGTTGTCCTCCCCCACGCTGATCACGCCGACCGGCGCCGCGACCGCGGCCATCAGGTCGTCGTCGAGGTTGGCGCTGCCGTGGTGCGGTGTCTTGACCACCTCGAACTGCGTCGCGGCCAGGGCCATCGACGGCTCGCGCCGCAGCCGCAGCAGCAGGTCGTGCGCCGCCTCGCGCTCGACGTCGCCGAGCAGCAGCGCGTCGACGGTGCCGACCCTGGCCGCGAGCACGACGCTGGCGTTGTTGGGCACCGACCCGTCGAGGATGCGGCGGAACGGGCTCCAGACCGCCGCGGTCACCTCGCCGACGGCGATCCGGTCACCGGCGTGCAGCACCGCCACCGGGATGCCGTGTGCTCGCGCCACGCGGTCGACCTGGTCGGCCGAGGCGGCCGGCTCGCGGACGGGAGTGACGAGGAGCTGTGCCACCGACCGCCCCTCGACGGCCCCGCGCAGCCCGTCGACGTGGTCGGCGTGGAAGTGGGTGAGCACGACGGCGTCGAGCGTCGTGACACCGAGGTGGCTCAGGCAGCGGTCGACGAGCGGCGGGTCGGGACCGGCATCGACGAGCACGGCACGGTGCGGACCGCTGCGCAGCACCACGGCATCACCCTGGCCGACGTCGCAGACCACGACCCGCCAGCCCTGCGGCGGCCAGGTGACGGTACGGGTCGGGACCAGCGCCGCGGAGAGCACCAGCGCGGTGCCGAGCGCGAGCACCGGGTGGGCCGCGACCCCCGCCACCAGGGCGCGCCCGGTGAGCAGCACCGCCACGGTGAGTCCGGTGAGCAATAGCGCACCCGGGGCGCCGTCGGGCCACGGCAGGGTGCCGCCGGGGACCTCGGCGAACCGGCGGGCGACCTGGGCGATGACCGTCGTCGGGACCACGCCGCCCCACGCGACCAGCTCCGCGCCGCGCGCCCACACGACCGACGTCACGGCGGCCGCGACACCGGCCACGGTCGCCACCGGCACGAACGGTGCGGCCAGCAGGTTGGCGAGCACCCCGACGACGCTGACCGAGCCCTGGAGCAGCACGACCAGCGGCGCAGTCATCGCCTGCGCCGCCACGGGGATGGCGAGCGCCGGGCCGAGCGGCGCCAGCCGGCTGGGCAGCCGGGCGCCGATCGCGTCACCCCACGGACGGGTGAAGAGCAGCAGGCCCAGGGTCGCCAGGGACGACAGCGCGAAGCCGAACGACCGCGCCAGCCACGGGTCGAGCACCAGCACGACGATGATCGCGGCCCCCAGCACCGGCGGGCCGGCCGAGCGCCGGGACCGGCTCAGGCCGATCAGCCCGATCGCGCCCATCGCCGCCGCGCGCACCACGCTCGGCTCGGGTCGGGCCAGGACGACGAACCCGGCCAGCCCGACGAGGGCCAGCACCGGGCGCCACCGCCGCGGCACCCCGAGCACCACGCAGAGGCCGAGGACGAGGCCGGTGACCACGGCGACGTTGCTGCCGCTCACGGCGGTCAGGTGGGTCATGCCGGTGGCCCGCATCGCGGCGGTCAGGTCCTCGGGGGTGCGGCTGGTGTCACCGATGACCAGGCCGGGCAACAACCCGCGCGCGTCGGGAGGGGCGTGGTCGAGGGAGGATCGCAGGCCCGCGCGAAGCCGCTCCGCGGCCGCCGCCACCGCACCGGGCGACTCGAGCACCTGCGGCGCGCCGGTCACCCGCAGCGTCGCGACCCGGTCGTCGGCCGCATCGGTGGGCCCGAGCCGGCCGCGAACACGCACTGTCGACCGCCAGCCTGGTTGCGCCAGCGTGGGGTCGCCGGTGAGCAGCACCGGGGCACTCGTGTCGCGCCGGACACCCCGGGCATCGAGCACGAGGACCGTCGCCTCACGCAGCACCACCGACCGGTCGCCGCGCCCCGACAGCACGAGCGGGTCACCGGTGACGACGGCGACGGCGGTCACCGCCGCCCGCTGTGCAGCCAGGTGCTCGACGCCCCCGCGCGCCCTCAGGATGCCGTGCCCCGCCGCCGCGACCTGCAGGACCGCGACCAGCACGACGCACAGGACCAACGGCCCGAGCACCCCGCACCGGGCCAGCAGCCGCCGTGCCGGGCCGACCGCGGCCACGACACCGAGGAGCGCGACGGGGGCGCCGGCCACCGCGAGGTGGCCCACGACCGGAAGGCCCAGGGTCGCCGCCGCCACCACCCACGCCAGCACCGCGGGACCGAGGAGGCGCAGGTCGGTCGGGGTGCCCCGACGCGGCCCCGCCCCCTTCCGGCGACGACCGGACCGCGCGCTCACAGCGTGACCAGCGGGCCGAGCTGGGCCAGCAGCTTCTCGCCGATGCCGCTGACCTCACCGAGCTCGTCGACGCTGGCGAACCGGCCGTGGGCGGCACGCCAGTCGAGGATGCGCTGGGCCAGCACCGGGCCCACTCCCGGCAGGGTGTCGAGCGCGGCGAGGTCGGCGGTGTTCAGCGAGACCGGCGCACCGGGGGCACCCCCGCGCCCCCCGCCGGAACCCGCTCCCCCACCGCCCGCCCCGGTGCCGGCCACCGGCTCGACCGGGTCGCCGGGGGCAGGAACCCGCACCTGCTCGCCGTCGACGAGCACCCTCGCCAGGTTGACCCGGCCGAGGTCGGCCTTCGCGGTGGCACCACCGGCGGCGTGAACGGCGTCAGCCACCCGCGACCCCGGCGGCAGGTGCTGGAGCCCGGGCCTGCGCACCTGCCCGACGACGTGCACCACCACCGCGGAGGCCGCGGCCACGCCGCTCGATGTCGGCGCGCCCCCACCCGCCGTCGTGGCCGCCGGCGTCGCCCCCACTGCCGGCGAGCTCGGGCCGGCCCCGACCGGCACGGCACCGGCCGTGACCCCGGACGGGCCGGCCCGAGACCCACCCCCGGGGGCGATGACCGTGCCCCCACCTGCCGACTGCGCCCACGCCACCCGCAGACCGAACACCGCCGCAGCCAGGGCGGCGACGACGACGACCCCGACCAGCGCCGCCCTGCCCGGCTGCCACCGCGCGCCGACGAAGGCCGTCGGCAGCCGAACCCATTTACGCGGATGCGGCGCCCTCGTGTGCCGACCGCCGTGCTGCCGGCCGTCGTCATCGCCGTCAGCACCCCAGTCGCCAGGCCCGCCCGTACCCGGGTCGCCACGCGAGCCGGTGGCCGAGCCGCCGCGCCCGCCGGTACCCGAGTCGCCACGCGCGCCGGGAGGCCGACCGGCGCCGTCGAGGTCGAGCGTCGTGGGGACGTAGGACCGCGGGCTCGCCCGCAGCCGGGCCAGAGCCCGCGGCGAGAGCGGCTCCGGGGCGGGTCGTCGCGGCATGGGTCGACGTTAGGAAGACCGGGCCGACCCCTCACGACCCCGCGCGGATCTGTGGACGACGCGGCATCGCAGCGCCGGCTGTGGACGGACGGCCACCACGGGTGGCTCACCACGGAGAGCATCCGGACCCCACCGGCGCACACCCCCGTCGGCCGGCGCCGCCCCCAGCGGCAGTTCTGCGGCACACCGCGCGATCGGGCCCGTCAGGCCAGGCGCCGCCGCCACCAGGCGACGATGTTGCGCCGGTGCCGCGACAGCACGAGCGCCGCCAGCGCCACGAGCCACAGCCCCACGACCGGCGTGACGAACGGCACCGCGCCGAACGCAGCAAGCACCCCCACCACACCGACCAGCCCCATCGTCACCACCGACGCCTCCCCCACGAACGGCACGACGATCTTGACCAGCCCGAACACGACGAGCGCCCCCAGACCCACCCAGGGCTCGACCGCGAGCACCGTGCCCAGGGCGCACGCCACCCCCTTGCCGCCGCGACCTCGCAGGAACGGCGAGAACGCGTGCCCGAGCACCACCGCGAGACCGGCGACCAGTGCCGCCCCGGTGCCCATCGTGCGCAGCACGACCAGCGTGGGCAGGTAGGCCTTGAGCACGTCGAGCACCAGCACCAGCGCGCCCCACTTGCGGCCGAGCACCCGCCCGGCGTTGGTCGCGCCGGGGTTCCCCGAGCCGGCACCGCGCAGGTCGTGGCCGAGCGCCCGGGCCAGCAGGGTGGCCGGGTTGATCGACCCGATGAGGAAGCAGACGACGGCGACGACCGCGACCTGGACGACGAACACGACCATCGCTCAGCTCGCCGGTGCCGGCACGATCCTGGGCACGACGGCCACCGCCAGCGTTCCCGGGCCGACGTGCGCACCGACCACGGCACCGAGCTCGACCACGAGCACCCCGACCCCCTCGCCCAGCCGGGCACGCAACCGTTCGGCGAGCCGCTCGGCCCGCTCCGGGGAGTCGAGGTGGTGGATCGCGACGTCCACCCCGACGGCGCCGCGCGGCAGCACCGAGGCCGCCTCGAACGCGAGGTCCTCGAGCCGCGCGATGGCCCGGGTCGACGTGCGCACCCGCTCCAGGGGCACGATGTGCCCGTCGCGCAGGCCGAGGATCGGCTTGATCGACAACGCCGACCCGACCAGCGCCCCGGCCTTGCCGATCCGCCCGCCACGGCGCAGGTACTCCAGGGTGTCGACGTAGAACACGACGGTGGATGCCGCGCACGTCGCGCGGACGGCATCCGCCACCTCGGCGGCGGACGCACCACCGGCGGCCAGCCGCGCGCCGGCGAGGACCGCGTACCCCATCGCCATGCCCAGCGCCCTGGAGTCGACGACCGTGACCGGCACCGGTGAGTCCTCGGCGGCGATCGCGGCACCGCCGATGGTGCTCGACATGTCGCCGGAGATGTGGACGGACACCACGGAGTCGGCCCCGGCATCCGCTGCCGCGCCGTACGCCGCCAGGAAGGCCGCCGGCGCGGGCCGCGAGGTCGACACCGGCGTGAACGAGCGCAGCGCCGCGGCCACCGCGGCCGGGTCGATGTCGACGCCTTCGGAGTGCTCGGTGCCCCCGACGACGACGTGCAACGGCACGACGTGAACGGCCAGGCCCGCCAGCAGGTCGGGCGGGAGGTAGGCCGTGGAGTCGGTGACGAGGGCGGTGCTCACGCGAGCAGGCTAGTGCTCACCGCGCCCCGACCCGGCATCCCGTGGCCCGGCGCGTGCTGGCGAGCGCCGCGCACCCGTCACGCGTTCTGCCGTGCGGCGAGCTTGGCCGCCCGCTCCTCACGCTTCTCGACGAACTTGGCCGCCTCGGCGTCGAGCGCCTTCACGGCCGCGGCCAGCTCGTCGCGGGCCGCCTCGCCGTCGGCGTCGAGGCCCTCGAGCTCCCACACCCCCCACTGGCGCAACAGCGGCGCGACGATGTCGTCGTGGTGGATGCGCAGGTCGTAGATGCCGGCCATGGCCATCTGCACCGCCTTGCGACCGAACCCGGGGATGATCGAGCCGGGCATCTGGAAGTCGACGACCTCGTCGGTGATCGCACGCATCGTCTGGCTGGGCGTCAGCTCGAGAGCCGCCTGCACGATGTTGCGGTAGAAGATCATGTGCAGGTTCTCGTCCTTGGCGACCCGGGTCAGCAGCTTCTCGGCGATCGGCTCGTCGGTGAACTTGCCCGTGTTGCGGTGCGACACCCGGGTGGCCAGCTCCTGGAACGACACGTAGGCGCACACGTTGAGCAGCGGCTTGTCACCGGAGTCGTAGCCGGACTGCATCGTCTCCATCCGGGCCCGTTCGAGCTCGTCGGGGTCGACGCCACGCGTGACGAGCAGGTAGTCGCGGATGCAGAAGGCGTGCCGGCCCTCCTCGGCGGTCCACCGGTTCACCCAGGCCCCCCACGCGCTGTCCCGGCCGAACGCCCGCTCGATCTCGCGGTGGTAGCTCGGCAGGTTGTCCTCGGTCAGCAGGTTCACCTCGAGGGCGGTGCGGGCGATCTGCGACAGCTGCGACTGGTCGACCGACCACGGGTCACCGCCGAGCTCCTTGAAGTCACGGCCCAGCGACCACGGCACGTACTCGTGCGGCATCCACTCCTGCGCGGTGGCGAGGTGCCGGTTGAGGTTCTCCTCGGCGACGGGCTCGAGCGCGGCCAGCAGCTGGGGGGTGTCGAGATCGGCCATGGGGGTTCTCCTCGGTGCGGGATGTGGCGGGGGTCACGTCCTCGGACCCCCAGCGTGCACCCTCACGGGCGGGGGAACCAGCATCCGTGCGCACATTCCGGATGCCGTGCCGGATGCCGTGCCGTCCGATTCGCCGCGACCGTACCCCGAGTGCGCGGGCCAGGCGGCGGTCAGCTCTCGGCCAGGACGGGGGCACCCCGCACGCACACCACGGCGATCTCGACCTCGCGCTCGCCGCTCTTGAACTTGACCTCGAGCCCGCCGTGCTCCGACTCCTGCTCGAAGCGCCACCCGTCGCGCGGGGTGATGGACACCAGCTCCAGCGCGGTGCCCACGCACTCGGCGACGACGGTGCCACCGTCGGTCGTGAACGACGCGGTGCGTGGCTCCGCCGGGCGCACGGACGGTGCCACGGACGGCTTGACCACCGGTCGGGACGGCGCCGCGGTCGGGGCCTTCCTCGTCGGAGAGGTCGTCGGCGACGGCGACGACGTCGACGCCGTCGTCGGCGTCAGGAGGGGGGCGGAGTCCGTCGGCACGACGACCGTGCGAGCGGCCGACGCCTGGCCGACGCCGCGACCCGCACGGTCGACGACGACGAAGGTGATGGCGGCGACGGCGACCACGACGGCCAGCCAGCCCAGCACCATCCCCAGCAGTGGGCGTCGTCCCATCTCCACGCCGATCACCCCCTTCCTGCTCTAGCGTGCCCACTGTGACACACGTGCTGGTCATCGAGGACGACCCGGGGATCCGCTCCTCGCTCGTGCGCTCGCTGACCGACCGCGGCTACGCGGTGTCGAGTGCGCCGTCCGGGATGGTGGGGCTGCAGAACGCCCTCGACGAGCAGCCCGACCTCGTGCTGCTCGACCTCGGCCTGCCCGACCTCGACGGGCACAGCCTGCTGACCATGCTGCGCGCCGTGCGGCGCACCCCGGTCATCGTCGTCACCGCCCGCGACGACGACCCCTCTATCGTGCGGGCCCTGGACGCCGGCGCCGACGACTACGTCGTCAAGCCCTTCGGCATGGACCAGCTCGAGGCGCGGATCCGAGCAGTGTTGCGGCGCACCGGCGCCGAGGGCCCGGACGAGCCGATCCGGGTCGGCGACCTCGTCGTCGACGCGTCCGCGCGCGGCTGCACCCTCGCCGGGCGCGACCTCGAGCTCTCGCGGCGCGAGTTCGACCTCCTGCTGCTGCTGGCCCAGCGCGCCGGCGAGGTGGTCACCAAGCGGGAGATCCTCGAGGAGGTGTGGAACCAGCCCTACGGCGGCGGGGAGCGCACCGTCGACGTGCACCTGTCGTGGCTGCGCCGCAAGCTCGGTGAGACGGCCGCTCATCCGGCGTACCTGCACAGCGTGCGCGGGGTCGGCGTGCGCCTGGCCCCGCCCTCGGACGTCGCCGACGGCGAGGGCTGATGGCCCGCCGGATCGCGTGGCTCGTGGCCGCCACGACCTCGGCCGTCGTCGTCGCGTTCATCGTGCCGCTGTGCTTCCTGGTGGCGAACCTCGCCGAGGACCGTGGCACGACGCGCGCCCGCGAACAGGCCCAGAGCGTGGCGACCCTCGTGGCCACCGTCGACGACAGCGCGACGCTGTCGCGCACCGTCGCCGACCTCAGTGCCCGCGGTCCGGAGGTCGTCGTCGTCGAGCCCGACGGGCAGCTGCTGGGCAGCCAGGACGCGCTGGAGGCCGACACGGCCACCGCCGTCGCGCGCGCCCGCACCGAGCAGGCGGCCTTCACCGTCGACCAGGACCACGGGCTGGATGCCGTGGTGCCGGTCGCGACCGCCCGCGGCCTCGAGGTCGTGGTCGCCTCGGTGCCGACGTCCGAGCTGCGCGCCGGTGTGTGGGGCGCCTGGGCGACGATCGGTGCGCTCGGGCTGGGGCTGGTCGCGCTCTCCGTCCTGGTGGCCTTCCGGCTCGGCAGGCGCACCAGCGTGCCCGTCACGGACGTGGCCCTGGTGGCACACCGGCTGCGCGAGGGCGACTCGACGGCCCGGGCGGTGCCGGGAGGGCCGCCGGAGACCGCCGAGCTGGGCCGGGCACTCAACGCGCTCGCCGACCGCATCCACGAGCTCGTCGACGCCGAGCGCGAGCACGTCGCCGACCTCGGGCACCGGCTGCGCACCCCGGTGACCGCCCTGCGCCTCGACACCGACCTCGTGGAGGACGACGACGTCGCCCGCCGCCTGCGCGGTCACGTGGCGGACCTCCAGCGCAGCATCGACGACGTCGTGCACGAGGCGCGGCGGTCGGTTCGCGACGAGCTGCCCGGCAGCACCCAGGTCGCCCCGGTCGTGGCCGACCGGGTGGCCTTCTGGCTGCCGCTCGCCGAGGACCAGGGCCGCCGCCTCGACCTCGTCGTCGAGCTGCGCGCCCCGGGCGGTGCGGCGGTCGGGCTCGCCCCGGACGACCTCGCCGAGCTCGTCGACACCCTCGTCGACAACGTCTTCGCCCACACCCCCGACGGCACCGACGCCCGGGTCACGGTGCGGACACGTGCCGACGAGGTGGTCGTCACCGTCGAGGACGCCGGCCCCGGCATGCCGCAGCCCTACCTCGGGCGGGGCCACAGCGCCGCCGGGTCGACGGGCCTGGGCCTGGCCATCGTGCACCGCATCGCCGACGGCGCCGGCGGGTCGGTCGACCTCGGCCCGTCCGCCCTCGGCGGCCTGTGCGTCACCGTGCACCTGCCGGTGACGCCCGACGCCGGGCTGCTCGGGGCCGACCAGGGGGAGGCCGGTCGCTGACCGGAGCCGCGTCATCCGACCGCGGTCGAGTGGCGACTCAGTCGTCGTCGCCCTCGTCCTCCTCGTCCTCGTCCTCGTCCTCGTCGTCCTCGTCGTCCTCGTCCTCGTGCTCATCGTCGTCCTCGTACTCGTCGTCCCCGTCATCGGTGGTGGCCGGCCCCGAGGTGCGGGGGGCCGTGGCGGGTGCACGGGGAGTGGGGTCCTGCACGACCACCCGCGGCCCCGGCTTCGTGGTCACGCAGATCCCCTTCGTGAGCACCGCGGGTGCGAGGCAGTCGGCGAGCTGGGTGACGGTCGGGGTCGGGACCGGGGCGAAGGTGGGTGGCGCGGCCGCCGCGGCCCGCCCCATGTCGTCGGGGCCCATCGCGTTGTAGATGGACAGGGCGGCGACGGCCCCCACGAGGGACCCGACACTGACGGCGCGGACGATGGACAAGGGGGCCTCCGGAGGATGCGGACGGTGGGTCGGTGCGCGGAGCAGCAGGAAGCGGCTCGGCCCCATGGTGGACGTCGCAGGCTCAAGTGGGCGTCGTCGCCACCTCAAGAGCGGGTTAAGCCCGCTCGCCCCTTAACCCGCTCTTGACGGGTCGATGAGGCGCCCTTGTCGTGCCGGCGACGAGAGTCGTCACCGGCACACCGACCAGGCGTGCCGTTGAACCGACGAGAGGACCGCCCCCGTGAGAGCCCTGCTGAGCTCCGGTCAACGAGACCGGTCGCGCCTCGCGCTCACCGTGCTGAGCGGAGCGCTCGCCGCCGCCACCGTCGCCGGCACCGGCGTCGCCACCGCGGCCGCGGCGCAGGAGACCGCCAGGAGCAACGCCGTCAAGGCCGCCGAGAAGGCCGCGGCCGACGCGGCGGCGGCCACGGCCCACCACGAGGCGCTGGTGAAGTGGGCGCAGGAGAACCCGGTCGTCGTGACCAAGGACCGGAAGAAGAAGACGGTCGTCGGCCCGCCCGTGCTGGTCAGGGCGTCGTCGTCCGGCACCGCGAGGGTCGGCGGCGGCAGCAGCTCGAGGTCGGGCACCAGCAGCTCGTCCCCGCGCACCTCCACCAGCCGCCCGGCACCCCCGCCGCCTCCGCCGCCCGCGAGCACCGGCTCGTGAGCACGATGGTGCACGAGCCCGCGACCGCGGCCACGGTCGACCGGGAGGTGGGCGCCTCGTCGTGGCGCGCGCTCGGCACGTACGTCGAGCTGCGCACCACCCCGGATGCCGTCCTGGCCGCCACCGCCCTGGCCGCCGACGTGCTGAACGAGGTCGACGTCGCCTGCAGCCGGTTCCGCGACGACAGCGACCTGATGCGCGCCAACCGCGCTGCCGGACACCCCGTCGAGGTCTCCCCCGTGCTCGTCGGCGCGGTGCGGGTGGCCCTCGAGGCCGCGGCCGAGACCGACGGACTGGTCGACCCGCTGCTCGGGGACCTGCTTCGCGCCGCCGGCTACGACCGCACCTTCGCCCTCGTCCCCTCGGACGACCCGACGCCCGCCGCACTCCCGGTGCGGGGCGGCTCGTGGGAGCAGGTGGTGGTCACCGAGGACACCGTCACCGTGCCCCGTGGCTCGGCCCTCGACCTCGGCGCCACCGGCAAGGCGTTCGCCGCGGACCTGGTGGCGCTCAGCGTCGCCGACGCCCTCGACGTCCCGGTGCTGGTCGGCGTCGGCGGGGACCTGCGGGTGGCCTCCCCCGACGACACCGGCCAGGACCACCTGGTCGCCCTCGGCCACACCCGCGCCGAGCTCGAGGCCGGCGGCCCGAGCACCCTGGTCCGCCTGGGCTCCGGAGGGCTCGCCACCTCGAGCGTCTCGGCGCGACGCTGGCGCCGCGGTGGGCTGCAGTGGCACCACCTCGTCGACCCGCGCACCGGCCGGCCCGCCCAGGGCCCCGTGCGCACCGTGACCGCGCTGGGCCGCACCGCGGCCGCAGCGAACGCCGCGACGACGGCATCCATCGTGCTCGGCGACGCCGCCTACGGCTGGCTCGTCCAGCGGCGGGTCGCCGCGCGGCTCGTCGGCCACGACGGCGCCGTGACCCACACCCCCGCCTGGCTCTCGTCAGGCCTCGAGGAGACCCCATGACCTCCCCCATCCTCTGGTACCTCAACCGCGGCACCGGTGTGGTGCTGCTCGTCGTCTTCACCGTGACGGTCGTGCTCGGGGTGCTCGCCACCGGCCGCTCGGCGACTCCGCTGTGGCCCCGGTTCGTCACGCAGGGCCTGCACCGGTCACTCGCGGCGCTGTCGGTGGTGATGCTGGCCGCCCACGTCGTGAGCGCGGTCGTCGACTCCTACGTCGACATCCGGTGGTGGCAGTCGTTCGTGCCCTTCGGCGCGACCTACGAGCCGGTGTGGATGGCCCTCGGCGCCATCTCGCTCGACCTGGTCGCCCTCGTCGTCGCCACCTCGGTGGCCCGCTCCCGGATACCGCACCGGGTCTGGTTCGTCGTGCACCTGAGCACGTATGCCGCCTGGGCCTCCGCGGTGGTGCACGGCCTGTTCATCGGCACCGACTCCGGCGAGGGCTGGATGGTCACCACGTACATCGCCTGCGTCGCGGCGGTCGGGCTGGCCGTGCTCGCCCGCCTCGTCGCCGTCGCGCACGGGAAGTGGGTGGGCCGCAGGACCCACACGGCGACTGCCCTCGGCGTGCGCCGCACGAGCAGCGAGCAGACCACCCGGGGCGAGACCCCGTCCCCGGTCGGCGCCCGCACCGGCGGGGGTGCGTCGTGATCCACCCCCCCGCCAGCGTCGACGTGCACAGCGGCCCGCTCCTGCTCTCCGGCATCGACCGCGGCCCCGGCCTGGCGGCCCACCGCGCACGTCTGGGTGCCCTTCCCGAGCCGGGGGCCGACGCCCTCGTGGGCCTGCTGAGCGAGGTCGGGGTGCGCGGCCGAGGCGGTGCGGGATTCCCGCTCGCGCGCAAGCTGCAGACCGTGGTCGGTGCGGGAGGCTCGCGCCCGGGGGTGACCAGCCGCCGCCCCTTCGTCGTCGTCAACGCGGCCGAGGGCGAGCCCGCCAGTGCCAAGGACAGCGCCCTGCTCGACGTCGCCCCGCACCTCGTGCTCGACGGCGCCGTCATCGCCGCGCGAGCCCTGGGAGCACGCGAGATCCACGTCGTCTCCTCCGAGGACCGGCCCTGGGTCGGCACGGCGGTGACCCGGGCCACCGCGGAACGCGACGACTCCGGCATCCGCTGGGTGCAGCACCAGGCCGCGTCGCGTTTCGTCTCCGGCCAGTCGCGGGCCCTCATCGAGCTGATGGCCGGGCGCCCGGGCCTGCCGGTGACGTCCTGGGCCCCCGAGGCCGTCGACGGCCACCGCCGCCGGCCGACGCTGCTGTCCAACGCCGAGTCGTTCGCCCACCTCGCCGCCGTGGTGCTGTGGGGCGTCGACGGGTACGCCGCGCTCGGCACGCCCGACGAGCCGGGCACCAGGCTGCTGACCCTCACCACGCCGCCGCGTGCCGACGGCGGGTTCACCGGGGTGCACGTCGTCGAGGTCGAGCACGGCGCTGCCGCCGCGACCGTGCTCGACCACGACGCGCTGGCTGCTCCCCTGCTCGTCGGTGGCTTCCACGGCTCGTGGGTGCACCCCGATGACGTGCCCGGGCTGAGCTGGTCGAGCGCCTCGCTCGGCGAGGTCGGGGCGCGGCTGGGCGCCGGCGCCCTGCTCTCGCTGGGTGACGGCTCCTGCCCGGTGTCGGAGACCGCGCGCTACACCGACTACCTGGCCGGGGAGTCGGCCGGGCGGTGCGGCCCCTGCCGCAACGGGCTGCCGGCCCTGGCCGACGAGATGCGCGGGCTCGCCGAGGGCGCCGACACCCGGCGGCGGCTGCGCGAGCTGGCCGGCCTGGTCACCGGGCGGGGCGCCTGCGCCCACCCCGACGGCACGGCCCGCCTCGTCGGCTCACTGCTGACCACCCTGCACGACCACGTCGAGGCGCACCTCGACGGCGACTGCGGGTGCTCGACGCCCCGGTCGCCCGGCGGGAGCGAGGCCTGGCGACCCGTGACGAGCGACCGGGCGGTGCGGCGATGAGCTCGCGCGAGAGCGTGCTGAAGGTCGACTGGCCGCAGTGCCGGGCCAGGGGGCTGTGCGCCGAGCTGCTGCCGGAGCGGATCCGGGTCGACGAGTGGGGCTACCCCGTGGTGCTCGGCCCGGTGCGGCCCGAGGAGGAGCGGCTCGCCCGGGAGGCCGTGACCGCCTGCCCGCGGCGCGCCCTGCACCTGCGTACCGCCTGAGGCCGCCCGCGCCGCCCTGTAGCTTCCCCGACGTCACTGTGACGTCCCAGAAGTTCCACGATGTCGGGGAAGTTGCCCCGACATCGTTGAGCTCTCCCGACGTCACGGTGACGTCGGGGACGTTCACGCGGTGGCGGCCGCTCGCGGATGCCGGGACCGTGTCACCAGGGCAACGGCACCGACAGCTCGCGGGTGTCGTCGAGCGGGGCCCAGCCCTGCTCGGCGGTGTGCTCGTACTGCGCGCCCGGGCCGCCGGTGGCCAGCGTCGTCACCGCGGCGAGCAGCCGCTCGACGTGCTCGGGCGTGCTCGCGAGGCCGGCGCTGACCCGCACGGCGGTGTCGTGCTCGTCGGACCCCTCCTCGAGCAGGGTGTCGACGAGGATGTGCGCGCAGAACTTGCCGGCCCGCACCCCGATGCCGTGCTCGGCCGACAGGGCCGCCGCCACCAGGTGGCTGTCCAGCCCGTCGACGGTGAAGGTCACGACCGGGCCGCGCTCGGTGTCGTCGCCGAAGACCGAGTAGGTCGTGACCCCGTCGATCCCCCGCAGCCCGTGCACGAGGCGCTCGGTCAGCCGGGTCTCGTGGTCCTCGACCGCGGCGCGGTGCTCGCGGATGGTGGCGCAGGCGGCCGCGAGCGCGATGGCGCCGAGCACGTTCGGGCTGCCGGCCTCGTGCCGCGCCGCACCGGTGGCCCAGCGGGTGCCGCGCTCGGTGACCTGCGCGGTGGCACCGCCCCCGGCGAGGTAGGGCGTGGCGGCATCCAGCCAGTCGCCGCGGCCGGCAAGCACACCGGTGCCGTAGGGCGCGTGCACCTTGTGCCCGGAGAAGGCGACCCAGTCGACGTCGAGGGCCTCGAGGTCGACGACCCGGTGGGCGGCGTACTGGGCGGCGTCGAGCAGCACCCTGGCCCCGTGGCGGCGGGCGATCGCGGTGAGCCGTTCGACCGGCCAGAACTCACCGGTGACGTTGGAGGCCGCGGTCAGCACGACGAGCGCCTGACGGGGACGGCGGGCGGTGCCGGTGGGAAGGGCGCGCAGGGCGGCCTCGAGAAGGGCCTCGGCGTCGCGGGTGCTGCCGGGCACGGGCAGGCGCACGGTGTCGCGCCCACGCCAGGGCAGCAGCGTCGCGTGGTGCTCGGAGGCGAAGACCACCACCGAGGTCTCGCGCGGCAGCGCCCTGGCGAGCAGGTTGACCGAGTCGGTGGTGCTGCGGGTGAAGACGACGACGTCGTCCTCGCGGGCCCCGACGAAGCGCGCCACCTCCTCGCGGGCGGCCTCGTAGTGCGCGCTGGTCACCCGCGAGAGCCAGCCGGTGCCGCGGTGCACGCTCGAGTAGGTGCGGGTCGCGCCCTCCACGGCTCGGGCCACCCGCTCGAAGGCCGGGGTGGATGCCGCGTGGTCGAGGTTCGCGTACTCCACCAGGTCGCCCGACAGCGTGGGCACCAGGTCGGGGCGGACGACGGCGGGCAGGTCGCGGCCGGTGACCGGCAGGTGGTGGTGGGCCGGCCCGGCGAGGTGGCGGCCGGCACCCGGGTGGGCCGGGGCGCTGAACCGCGCGACGGCATCCGGCACGGCACGCAGCCGCGGTCGGCGGTGGAAGGTGGGGGTCGAGGTCGGTGCAGAGGTGACGGGGGTGCTGGCGATCGACACGGTGGGTATCTCCGATGGTCCCAAGGACCTCGGGTACGACCCGGGTCCCGCGCTTGCCGGCGCCGAAGGGGTCGCCGACCAGGTCGTCACCCGGAGCACCCCACCGCGGAGGAGGGTTGCTGGCCAGCGAGCCGGGGCTTGCCACTAGCACTCATGACCTACGCCGACGAGTGTAGGGAGGCGCCCGGGGGGTGCGTCACCCGAGGTCCACGACCCGAGACGGTACCGGTCGGCCCCCGGCCTCAGGCGTCGGGTGCGGCATGCACCCGGCGGCCGTCGACGAAGGTCTGCAGCACCCTCGTCGCGCCGATCTCCTGCGGGGGCCCGGCGAACGGGTCGCGGTCGAGCACCACGAGGTCGGCGAGCGCTCCCGGGCGGATGACGCCGCAGTCGTCGAGGTGGTTCACGTACGCCGAGCCGGCCGTGTACGCCGTGAGGGCGGTGCCGAGGTCGAGCCGCTGCTCGGGCAGGAACACCGGGTACACGACGTCGTCCTCGCGCATCGCCTCGGGCAGGGTGCGGTTCACCGCCACGTGGAGAGCCGCGAGGGGGTCGGCGCTGGAGACCGACCAGTCCGACCCGGCAGCGAGCACCGCGCCCGAGCGGTGCAGGTCACCGAAGGGGTACTGCCACGACGACCGCGGCTCGCCGAGGAAGGGCAGGGTCAGCTCGACCATCTGCGCTTCCAGGGTCGCCCACAGCGCCTGCATGTTGGCGACCACGCCGAGCTCGCGGAAGCGCGGGACGTCGTCGGGGTGGACGACCTGGAGGTGCGCGACGTGGTGCCGCGCGTCGCGCCGGCCGTTGCGCGCGACGGCGTGCGCGACCGCGTCGAGGCACTGCCGCACGGCCAGGTCGCCGATGGCGTGGAAGTGCAGCTGGAAGCCACGGGCGTCGAGCTCGGCCGCGGCCGGCAGGAGCAGCTCGGGGGGCACGAACGAGATGCCGGAGTTGTCGGTCGGGTGGCCGTGCCCGTCGCAGTAGGGGTCAGTCATCGACGCCGTGAAGTTCTCGGCCACGCCGTCCTGCATGATCTTCACCGTGGTCGCCACGAACCGCCCGAGCGAGAGCTCCTCGCGTCGTGCCGCGAGGTCGTCGACCTGCTCCAGGCCCCTCCCCCGGTCCCACCACAGCGCGCCCACCACCCGCGCGGTGAGGTCGCCCCGGGCCACCGCTGCGCGGTAGGCGACAGCAGGGTCGATGCCGTCGCCGTAGTCGCCGACGATGGCGTCCTGCCAGCCGGTGACCCCGAACCCGTGCAGCCGGGCCTGCGCGACCAGCAGGGCCTCGAGCAGCTCGTCGTCGGAGGGCCGCGGGGCCAGGGCACCGACCAGCCTCATCGCTCCTTCGTGGAGGGTGCCGGTCGGTGCGCCGTCGGCGTCGCGCTCGATCCGCCCGTCGGCGGGGTCCGGCGTGGAGGCGTCGATTCCGGCCAGCCGCAGGGCCACGGAGTTGGCCCAGGCCCCGTGGGAGTCGCGGTTGGTGAGGTAGGCCGGGCGGTCGGGTACGACGCTGTCGAGGGCCGCAGCCGTGGGCGTGCCGCCCGGGAAGGCGGGCATCGACCACCCCGAGCCGAGCACCCAGGGCAGGTGGGGGTTCGCCGCGGCGTGGCGCCCGATCGCCTCGAGGTAGGCGGGGGCGGTGGACAGCTCGGACAGGTCGCAGCGCAGCAGGTGCAGGCCGGCCCAGACCGGGTGCACGTGAGCATCCTGGAACCCCGGCACCAGCAGGCGCCCCCGCAGGTCGACGTGCTCGGTTCCCCGGCCGGCGAGGTCGAGCACCTCGTCGTGCCCGACGGCCACGATCCGCCCGCCCTCGACCGCGACGGCCGTGGGGCGGTCGGCGACCGCGCCGGCGGTGAACACCGGCCCGCCGTGCAGCATCAGGTCGACCATCAGGTCAGGCGGGGACGACGTTGACCAGCTTCGGCGCACGCACGATGACCGTGCGGATGCCGTCGGGCACCGCCGCCTGCACCTTGGGGCTGGCGAGGGCGAGCTCACGCAGGGCGTCCTCGCCGATGTCGGAGGGCACCTCGAGCCGGTCACGGACCTTGCCCTTGACCTGCACGACGCAGGTGACGGTGTCCTCGACGAGGAAGGCCGGGTCGGCGACCGGGAAGTCGGCGTGCACCAGCGACTCCTCGTGCCCGAGCCGTGCCCACAGCTCCTCGGCGATGTGCGGGGCCATCGGCGCGACCATGAGCACGATCGACTCGGCCGCCTCACGGGGCACTCCGCCGCTGAGCTTGGTCAGCGCGTTGTTCAGCTCGGTGAGCCGGGCGATCGCGGTGTTGAATGCCAGGGCGGCATAGTCGGTGCGCACCGCGTCGATGGTTCGGTGCAGCACCCGGGTGGTCGCGGCATCCATGGGGGTGTCGACGACGACCACCGCGCCGGTCTCCTCGTCGACGACGTTGCGCCACAGCCGCTGCAGGAACCGCTGGCTGCCGACGACGGCCCGGGTGTCCCACGGCTTGCTCTGCTCGAGCGGGCCCAGGCCCATCTCATAGAGCCGGAAGGTGTCGGCACCGAACGCCGCGTACATCTCGTCGGGGCTGACCATGTTCTTCAGCGACTTGCCGATCTTGCCGAACTCGCGGGTGACCGGCCGGCCCTGCCAGGTCAGGCTGCCGTCGGCGGCCTCGTCGACCTCCTTGGCCTCGACGTACTGACCGCGCGAGTCCTTGAAGGCCGCCGCCTGGATGTAGCCCTGGCTGAAGTAGGTGCGGAACGGCTCGTCGCTGCTCAGGTGGCCCAGGTCGTGCAGCACCTTGTGCCAGAACCGCGCGTAGAGCAGGTGCAGCACGGCGTGCTCGACCCCGCCGACGTAGAGGTCGACACCACCCGGGTCGCGGGTGCCCGCCGGGGCGCCGGCGACCGGCTCGGGGCGCGGCCCCATCCAGTAGGACTCGTTCTCGGGGTCCACCAGCGTGGCGCGGTTGGCCGGGTCGAGGTAGCGCAGGTAGTACCAGCACGACCCGGCCCAGTTGGGCATCGTGTTGGTCTCGCGGCGGTAGCGGCGGGTGCCGCGGCCGTCGCCGAGGGCGAGGGCGACGTGCACCCACTCGTCGACCCGCGACAGCGGCGGCTCGGGCTCGCTGCTCGCGTCCTCGGGGTCGTAGGTCTTGGGGCTGTAGTCGGGCACCTCGGGCAGCTCGACCGGCAGCATCGAGTCGGGCACGCCGTGCGCGGTGCCGTCCTCGTCGAAGACGACCGGGAACGGCTCGCCCCAGTAGCGCTGCCGGCTGAACAGCCAGTCGCGCAGCTTGTAGGTGACCGTGGGCTCGCCCAGGCCCTTCTCCTGCAGCCAGGCGGTGATCCGCTGCTTGGCGTCGGGGACGTCGAGGCCGTCGAGGCTCAGCTCGTCGTTGCTGGAGTTGATCGCCGGCCCCTGGCCGGTGAACGCGGTGTCCGGGTCGTGCCCCTCGGCGGGCTGGACCGTGCGGACAATGGGCAGGTCGAAGGCCGTGGCGAAGTCCCAGTCGCGCTCGTCCTGGCCGGGAACCGCCATGATCGCGCCGGTGCCGTAGCCCATGAGCACGTAGTCGGCGACGAACACCGGGATGCGGGTGCCGGTGACCGGGTTGGTCGCCCAGCCGCCGGTGAACACCCCGGTCTTGTCCTTGCCCTCGCTCTGCCGCTCGATGTCGGTGCGCCGCGAGGCGGCCCGGCGGTAGGCCGTGACGGCCTCCTGCGGCGTGGCCGCGCCACCGGTCCACGCGTCCTTCGTGCCCTCGGGCCAGCCGCCGGCCGGCACCAGCTCGTCGACCAGCGGGTGCTCGGGGGCCAGCACCATGAAGGTGGCACCGAACAGGGTGTCGGGCCGGGTCGTGAAGACCTCGATCCCCGTCCCCGCCGGGGCGGCGGCATCCGCGATCGGGAAGGTGACCCGGGCGCCGGCGCTGCGGCCGATCCAGTTCCGCTGCATGATCCGGACCTTCTCGGGCCAGTCGACCCGGTCGAGGTCGTCGGCGAGCCGGTCGGCGTACGCGGTGATGCGCATCATCCACTGGCGCAGGTTGCGCTTGAACACCGGGAAGTTGCCCCGCTCGGAGCGGCCGTCGTTGGTGACCTCCTCGTTGGAGAGCACCGTGCCCAGGCCGGGGCACCAGTTGACCGGGGCCTCGCTGGTGTAGGCCAGTCGCTGGCCGTCGAGGATGCCGGCCCGCTCGACGTCGCTGAGGTCGTCCCAGTCGCGGCCGTCGTCCGCCGGCAGCGGGCGGGCACCGGAGCGGTACTCCTCGACCAGCTCGTCGATCGGGCGGGCGCGGCCGACACCACCGTCGGGGCGCACGGCATCCGCGTCGTACCAGGAGTTGAAGATCTGCAGGAAGATCCACTGGGTCCAGCGGTAGTACTCGGGGTCGATGGTCTGGATGGCGCGACGGTCGTCGTGGCCCAGCCCGAGGCGGCGCAGCTGGCGCGCCATGATGACGATGTTGTCCTCGGTGGTCCTGCGCGGGTGCTGGCCGGTCTGCACGGCGTACTGCTCGGCCGGCAGCCCGAACGCGTCGTAGCCCAGGCAGTGCAGCACGTTCTTCCCGAGCATCCGGTTGAAGCGCGCGACGACGTCGGTGGCGATGTAGCCCAGCGGGTGGCCGACGTGCAGGCCGGCACCGCTCGGGTAGGGGAACATGTCGAGGACGAGGAGGTGCCCACCGGCGTACTCGGCGACGCCCTGGGGGTCGGCCCACGGCCCGGCCGGGTTGGGGGCGTGGTACGTGCCGCGCTCGGCCCAGCGGTCCTGCCAGGCGACCTCGATCCGACCGGCCAGCTCGGCGGTGTAGCGGTGCGGGGTGTCGCTCATCTCGTCCTCGTCGTCATGGTCAGTGTGGTTCGGGCTGGACAACAAAAAACCCCTCACGCAGGAGGGGTCGCCGCGCGGGCCGGTGGCCGACGCGGCTAGGGAAGAAGCTCGAACCTCGTCACCTGCTCAGGGTATCGCAGCGGCTCCGACGGCCGCCGAACCGGTCGCACCCCTTCGGCTCGAGTGCGGAAGTGGTTGCCCTGGCGACCACTTCCGCACTCGCCGCAGGAGCTGGCCGGTCCAGCACTCGGATGCCGGTGCGTCGGGTCAGTGCAGGCCGTGGACGACAGCGTGGCCGCGGCCCCGGGCGATGAGCCACCGGTTGACGGGCACGGTGAGCACGAAGGCGACCGCGAGCGAGAAGGCCAGGGCCCCCCAGAACAGCGCGGAGCCGAGCCCGGCATCCATGGCCCCGGGGACGAGGAGCATGACGGAGTTGTCGACGACCTCCATGACGGTGATCGACACGGTGTCGGCGGCCAGGGTCACCGCCAGGGCTGCCTTGAGGGCGAGGCCGGACCGCAGCACGGGCGTGATCGTCAGGGCGTAGCCGACAACGAAGGCCAGCGTGACGGCCAGGGCGATCGTCGCCCCGGTCGACAGCCCGAGGGCCGTGCCGATGACCAGTCCGAGCACCTCGCCGATGGCGCAGCCGGTGAGGCAGTGCAGGGTGGCCCGAGCGGCCTGGGACCACGAACCGCCGGTCGGGGCGGCGTGGGTGTGCGACGCGTGCTGGGGGTGGGTGGTGGTCTCCATGCCCCTGTCAACTGATACCCCCTGGGGGTATATTCCGGCATCCTGAGGCGATCCGCGCGGCCCGCGACCCCACCGCTGCGGTACGGCGTCACCCAGCGCGCCGCCTACCGCGTGGTAGTCGCGGCGATCACAGCGAGTCCCACGCGGTAGGGCACGACGCACGGATGCCGTCGCTCGCCAGGTGTCCCGGCCCGGCGGGAGCCGCGTCAGGAGAGCAGGCCGGCGACGATCAGGACCTGCGCGAGGTGGTAGGTGACGATGACGAGCGGCCCCGTCCAGCGCCGGTCCTGCACGAACTTGCCCATCGCCAGGGCCGTGTCACTCACGACGAACAGGCTCGCGCCCAGCCCGACCAGTGGGCGCCCGGTCGCCCAACCGGTCACCGCCATCGCCCCGATCACCGCCATGTAGGCCGCCACGGCGACCCCCAGCGTCGCGCCCCCCTCGGCGACCGCGCCGGGCAGGATGCGGCGACCCACGACCAGCGCGACGAGCAGCACGAGCACACCGAGCCAGCCCAGCGCCGGGCGGTCGAGACCCACCGCGACGAACGAGGCCACGTAGGCGAGGTGGCCGACGAGGAAGGCCGCCAGCCCGCCGACGAACCGACGCGGGGTGTCCTCGAGCAGGAGCACGTCGCCGACCAGACCGAGCACCAGTGCGAGGAGCAGCCACCGGCCTGCCGTGCTGTCGGCCGCGCCCGCGAGCAGTGCCACGCAGAACAGGCCCACCATCGCGGCCGGCTTGGCCAGCCGCTCGACATCCGCGCGCCGGTGCCACACCGCCCACCAGTCGGCGGCGAACAGCGCGGCAGTGACCAGGGCTGCGACCCACACGGCGTACGACACGGCCGGATCCTCGCAGGGCGCGATGCCGCGAGGCCACCGGTGTGGGGCACGCCACCCGCGTGGGTATCACTGCGCGCCGTCACCGCTCCTCTTCCCCGTGGGACCGCCGCAGGGGACGGTCCCCACGACCGAGGAGGAACACCATGGCGGCATCGAGGCAGTCCGGGTTCAACCAGGAGGTGGCCAAGGCGCTCGTGGAGTCCGGGGCGATCGACCTGGCCAAGATGACGGAGGTCTACAAGGGCTTCGCCGAGGACGCGCTGATCCGGGGTGAGGACCTCGTGCTGGCCGTCGGCAAGCACGTGATGATCAACTGCGGCTGGCCGGTGTTCCAGCGCCAGTTCGACGTCGGCCTCGAGGGACCCGTGGGGTGAGCACTCCACACGGGCTGCGACGCCGGCTCGCGCACGGCCTTCGGCTGGGCGCGGCCGGTGTCGCCGCCGCGAGCGAGGGTCGGCCCGGTGTCGGCGGCGCGCGGCCGCTCGTGCCGGGCAAGGTGCTCGGTGAGACCGCCCTGCTCTGCCGCGTCGCCGGGCGGCTGCTCGCCGACGAGCCGTCGCTGGCCCGGCACGAGGGGCTCGGCGCGGCCCAGGCCCGGCTCGGCGAGGCCCTGACCCGGGCGCTCGACCCGCAGCGTGCGGCGCTGGCCGTCGCCGCCGACCCCCGCCGCCGCACCCACGAGGCGTTCCCGTTCGCGCTGCTCGGGGACCTCGACACCGGCCACCGGGCCGTGGCCCGCCACCTGCTCGACCTCGCCGACGACGACCTGGGCGACGAGCCCGACCCCTTCGACCGCCTCGAGCTGTCGTGGTTGCAGGGCCTGGCCGAGGGCTGCGCCACCCCCGACGTGCCGACCGGGTCGGTGCTGCGGCGCGGTGCCGACCTGCTGCACGGCGAGCTGACCGACGCCTACGGCCTGACCCACGCCGTGCTCCACGCCACCGACTGCGGCCTGCTCCCACCCCGCCTCGACCACCCGGCCGCCGTGGTGGCCGACGAGGCCGAGGCGCTGCTCGGCGCCGCGCTCGCCTCGGACAACCTCGACATCGCCGCCGAGCTGCTGTGGACCTGGCCGATGCTCGGCGAGCCGCTGGGGGCCGGAGCCCGGTACGCCCTCGCCGAGCTCGACCGGGCCGAGGCCACGCACGGCTTCCTGCCCGGCCCGGAGCACGACCCGGCGGTCGCCGGCGGGCTCCGCCCGGCCGACCGCTCGACCTACGTCATCCAGACCAGCTACCACACCGGCGTCGTCGGTGGCGTGCTCGCCGCCGCGCTGCTGCGCAGCGACCGACCTGACGCCCCCGCGAGGAGGCGCACGGCATCCGGCCGAGGTGCCGAACCGACGGCGGATGCCGACCCGCTCCCCCTCCTCGAGCTCGCCGACGGTCCGTGGGCCGATGCCCTGCGCGCTCGCCCCCTGGCGCAGCGGACGCCGTGCACGCCGCTCGTGCTCGGCGCCGAGCTGCGCACCGCCACCGCCCGCCGCGACCCCGCGCGGGTGCACCACCTCGTCTCCTGGGCGGCCGGCCACGACTGGGCGCACCTGCCGTCGGTGCGCCAGGGCGCCGCGCTGCTCTCGCGGGTCGCCCGCGCCACGGCCCAGCCGGCCTCGCTCGCGTCCTGACCCGCGCCTCGTCTCGTCAGCGCAGCTCGAGGTGGCCGTCGTCGATCCTGGCCAGCCGGGTCACCGCGACGTCGTAGACGTAGCTCTGCACCACCCGCCAGGGCCGGCGCTCGCCCTGGCGCGGCAGCAGGGCCGCCGCCCGCTGCACGTAGCCCGACGTGAGGTCGAGCAGCGGCCGCTCCCCGACCTCGGGCTCGTCGTAGCGCGGCGTCGCGACGGTGAGCCCGTGCCGGTCGAGGTGGTGCAGCAGCGTGCAGAACCACCGGGCCGACAGGTCGGCACGGAGCGTCCAGCTCGCGTTGGTGTAGCCGACGGCCATCGCCACGTTGGGGACGTCCGAGAGCATCAGCCCCTTGTAGACGTGCCCGCGCGACAGGTCGACCGGCTCCCCGTCGACGACCAGCTCGGCGCCGCCGCCGATCTGCATCTGCAGCCCGGTGGCCGTGACGACGACGTCGGCCTCGAGCAGCTCCCCCGACGTCAGCCGGATGCCGTCGCTCTCGAACCGCTCGACCGTCCCCGTCACGACGTCCGCCCGGTTCCCGGACAGGGCCTCGAACAGGTCGCCGTCGGGTGCGACGCACAGCCGCTGGTCCCACGGGTCGTAGCGGGGGGCGAAGTGGGTGTCGACGGGGTAGCCCTCGGGCAGGCGGCGCATCGCCCGTCGGCGCAACAGGCGCCGGCCCAGGTCGGGGTGGCGGCGCAGTACCTGGTAGCCCGCGGTCGAGAGCAGCACGTTCTTGCCGCGCACGACCCGGTGGGCCACGGCATCCGGCAGCACGGCCCGCAGCCCGTCGGCGACGACGTCGCGCGAGGGCAGGGCCGCGACGTAGCTCGGGCTGCGCTGGAGCATCGTCACGTGCGCGACCCCCGCGTCGACCAGGGCCGGGAGCAGGGTGATGGCCGTCGCGCCGCTGCCGACGACGACGACACGGCGGCCGGCCAACGGCATCCCCTCCGGCCACGCCTGCGGGTGCACGACCTCGCCGGTGAAGTCCGCCTGCCCCGGGAAGTCGACGACGTGCCCCGACGCGTACGAGAAGTAGCCGGTGGCGAGGTAGACGAACCGTGCGGTGTGCCGCACCAGTCCGTCACGGGTGCGGCTGGTGACCGTCCAGCGGCGCTGCGCCGAGGACCACTCCATCCGTTCGACCCGCTGGCCGAAGTGGATCCGCTCGGTGACCCCCTCGTCGCGGGCGGTGGCCCGCACGTACTCGCGGATCTCCTCGCCCGAGGCGATCGACGTCGGCCCGCGCCACGGCCGGAACGGGAAGCCCAGCGTGTACATGTCCGAGTCCGAGCGGATGCCGGGGTAGCGGAACAGGTCCCAGGTGCCACCGACCGCGTCGCGCGCCTCGAGCACCGCCCAGACCTCGTCGGGGCAGTGCCTCGACAGGCGGCAGGCCACGTCGACCCCGGCGAGGCCGGCACCCACGACGAGCACGTCGACGTCGAGCGGCGGCGCAGGGGGAACCTCCGCCGCGGTCCGCTGCGCCGGCTCGCTCTGGGTGACGGGTGACCTGGGGGTCGTCGGGTCGGGCACGGCCACAGGCTATTGCGGTTCTGCGCATGTCGAACCTCGCGATCCGCCGTGTCGGTCGCGTCGGCCCCTCGTGTGACGATGGGGGCATGACTTCCCTCTCCGACTTCACCGCCACCACGCTGGCCGGCGAGGAGCGCGACCTCGCCGACTACGCCGGCCAGGTCGTCCTCGTCGTCAACACCGCCAGCGCCTGCGGCCTCACCCCGCAGTACGCCGGCCTCGAGGCGCTCCACCAGGAGCTGCACGGCGAGGGGCTGGTCGTCCTGGGGTTCCCGTGCAACCAGTTCGGCAGCCAGGAGTCGGGCACCGAGGAGGAGATCGGCGAGTTCTGCCAGGTCAACTACGGCGTGAGCTTCCCGATGTTCGCCAAGGTCGACGTCAACGGCAAGGACGCCCACCCCCTGTTCACCTGGCTCAAGGGCGAGAAGGGCGGCCTGCTCGGCGGCAGGATCAAGTGGAACTTCACCAAGTTCCTGCTCGGCCGTGACGGCCAGGTCATCGCTCGCTACGCCCCCACCACCGAGCCCAAGGACATCGCCGACGACGTCCGGGCTGCGCTGGCCACCCGGGCGGCATGAGCCCCTGGCTCGTCCTGGTCCCCATCGGGGTCCTCGGCGGGTTCCTCGCGTTCGTCTGGCAGCGGCTCGCCGTCGCCCCCGGCTGGCGTCCCCGCTGGGTCCGGTACGCCGTCGCGCTGGTGCTGCTCGCACTCACCGCACTGGCGCTGGCCGGGTTCGACCTGTGGGGTGGCTGGTTCACGCCCGCGCAGATGCGGCCCGCGGTGTGGGTCGGGCAGGCGTTCCTCGCGGCCTGCCTCTACCTCTTCCTCGGGCTGGTGCCGGTCTGGCTGGTCTGCGTCGGCATCTGGCTGGTCCGCTGGCGGCACGACCACGGGCGGGTGGGCCGCCGCCGGCTGAACCGGGTCGCCTCCCCCCTGGTCGTGGCCGTGTCGGTCGGGCTGATCGCCTACGGCGCGGTCGAGGCGGCCCGTCCCTCCGTCACCCGGTTCGAGGTCGCCTCCCCCGAGCTGCCGTCCCAGTTCGACGGGGTCCGGGTCGCGCTGGTCACCGACCTGCACGCCGGTGCGGTGCGCAGCGCGTCGTTCACCCGCCAGGTCGTCGACCTCGTCAACGCCGAGCAGCCCGACCTGGTCGTCATCGTCGGCGACCTCGTCGACGGCGACGCCGCGCGCTACGCCCCGGAGATCGCCCCGCTGGCCGACATCGAGGCGCCGCTCGGGGTCTACGCCACCACCGGCAACCACGAGATGTTCCGCGACACCGCCAACTGGGTGGCTGCCTTCGAGGACGTCGGCCTGACGATGCTCCAGAACTCAGCCGTGCCGCTGGAGCGCGACGGCGCGACGATCACCCTCGCCGGGGTGCACGACCTCACCGGCGAGGGGCGGTGGGCTCCGGACTACGACGCCGCGTTGAACAGCACGGATGGCGGCGCCTTCACCCTGTTCGCCGCGCACCAGCCGCTGCAGGCCCTGGATGTGGAGGGACGCGGCGTCGACCTGCAGCTGTCCGGCCACACCCACGGCGGCCAGATGTGGCCGATCAACTACCTGGTGCCGCTGCAGCAGCCGATGCTCGAGGGGAGGGCCACGGTCGGCGACA
>DASQEZ010000269.1:0-7831 GCA_035633415.1 Ornithinibacter sp.
GACCCGGTTGCGGGGAATCCTCCCGTCCGACGTCACGATCCGGCGGGTGCGCACGGCGCCGGACGGTTTCGACGCCCGGTTCTCCGCGCTGCGTCGCCGCTACCTGTACCGGATCTGCGACGACCCGGCCACCCTGGACCCGCTGCGCCGCCACGACACCGTGCTGGTCCGGGGCCCGCTCGACGTCGAGAGCATGGACCGGGCCGCGCGCACCCTGCTCGGGCTCCACGACTTCGCCGCCTTCTGCCGGCGCCGGGCGGGCGCCACCACGGTTCGCACCCTCCTGGACCACCGGTGGGACCGTGCGCCGGACGGCACGGTCGAGGCCACGGTCGTCGCCGACGCCTTCTGCCACAGCATGGTCCGGTCCCTCGTCGGGGCGGTCGTGCCCGTGGGAGAGGGACGGCTGGCAGCCGAGGTGCCCTCCGAGGTGCTCCGGGGCCGGTTGCGCGACTCCCGGGTGCGGGTGATGCCGCCGCACGGGCTCTCGCTCGAGGAGGTCGTCTACCCCGGGGACGGTGAGCTCGCCGCCCGGGCCGCCGAGTCGCGGGTGCGGCGGGTGCTGCCGGGCTGAGCGAAGCGAACGTGGTCCCGACTTCCGGCCGGGGCCCGCGGTGGGGGAGCATGGTGGACCGGCGCCCGGAAACAGCTCCCGGCCCCGTTGACTCGCGAGAGGTGGAGCCCATGTCGACGGACGACGACGACTGGTCGAGCTCGGTCTCGGGACACGTGCGGATGAGACACCGCGACCAGGAGGCCACGGCATCCGGCATCTACGGCGTCATCGTGAGCGCGGCGGTGCTGTCGGCCTCGCACGCCGAGAAGGCCTATCAGGTCATGATCGCCGTGGTCGTGACCCTCACCATCTACTGGGGGGCGGAGCGGTACGCGCGGATCGTGGCCGAGCGCATCCACGAGGGACACCGCCCCAGCTGGACGTCGGTGCGCCACCAGCTCACCCACGGGTGGGAGATGGTGACAGCCTCTGCCCTCCCGCTGCTCACACTGCTCGCCATGACCGTGCTCGGTGCGGAGCTGTCGACTGCCGTGCTCGGGGCGCTCATCTGCAGCACCGTGCTGCTGTGCGTGGCAGGTTGGTCCATCGGGCGGGGGGGCCGGCTGTCGCCGGGCGAGCGGCTCGCGTCGACCGTCGTCGCCGGCATGTTCGGGGCACTGTTCATCCTGCTCAAGACCTTCCTGCACTGAGCCCGTCGGCACCACGGCGAATCTCGGGTGAGTTCGAGGTCCGCGTCGGGGACACTGGTGCCTCGTGGGCCACCTCGACGTCAACGCCGTGAGCTTCTCCCTGCCCGACGGGAGGCGCCTGCTGCGCGACGTCACCTTCCGGGTGGGGGAGGGCGCGAAGGTGGCGCTCATCGGCCCCAACGGCACCGGCAAGACCACCCTGCTGCGCATCCTCGCCGGCGACCTCACGGCATCCGACGGCGCCGTGACCCGCAGCGGCGGCCTGGGCGTCATGCGGCAGTTCATCGGGAAGGTCCGCGACGAGAGCACCGTGCGCGACCTGCTCGTCTCGGTCGCTCCCGACCCGGTGCGGCTCGCGGCGCAGGAGGTCGACCGCACCGAGCTCGCCATGATGGAGCGCGAGACCGAGCAGGACCAGCTCGACTACGCGCAGGCACTCGCCGACTGGGGCGACGTCGGCGGCTACGAGTGGGAGACGCTCTGGGACGTCTGCACGGTCGCGGCCCTCGGCACCCCGTTCGAGCGCGCCCAGTGGCGCCAGGTGTCGACCCTCTCCGGCGGGGAGCAGAAGCGGGTGGTGCTCGAGGCGCTCCTGCGCGGCCCCGACGAGGTGCTCGTGCTCGACGAGCCGGACAACTACCTCGACGTGCCGACCAAGCGGTGGCTCGAGGCGCGGCTCGTCGAGTCGCCCAAGACCGTGCTGTTCGTCAGCCACGACCGCGAGCTGCTCGACCGGGTGGCGACCCGCATCGCCACCCTCGAGCCGAGCCGCGGCGGCAACACGGTGTGGGTGCACCCGGGGCGGTTCTCGACCTACGCCGACGCACGGGCCCACCGCAACGCCAAGCTCGAGGAGCTGCGCAAGCGCTGGGACGAGGAGCACGCGAAGCTCAAGGCCCTGGTGGTCATGTACCGCCAGAAGGCGGCCTACAACTCCGACATGGCGCCCAAGCTGCAGGCCGCCGAGACGCGGCTGCGGCGCTTCGAGGAGGCCGGGCCGCCCGAGGCCGTGCCGCTGCGCCAGAAGGTCGCGATGCGGCTCACGGGTGGGCGCACGGCCAAGCGTGCGGTAATCGCGACGGGGCTCGAGCTGCGGGTCGACGGCGACCAGCTGATGCGCCCGTTCGACACCGAGATCTGGTTCGGTGAACGGGTGGGCGTGCTCGGGAGCAACGGCTCGGGCAAGTCGCACTTCCTGCGGCTGCTCGCGGCCGGTGGCAGCGACCCCGACCGCGAGCACGAGCCGGTGGGCGACATCCGGCCCACCCCCGTCGAGCACGAGGGTCGCGTCGTGCTCGGGTCGCGGGTGCGGCCGGGCTGGTTCGCGCAGACCCACGACCACGCCGCGCTGCACGGACGCACCCTGCTCGAGATCCTGCACCGGGGCGACGACCACCGCGCCGGGATGCCGCGAGACCTGGCCGCCCGTGCCCTCGACCGCTACGGCCTGGCCAGGGCCTCGGAGCAGACCTTCGACTCGCTGTCGGGGGGCCAGCAGGCCCGGCTGCAGATCCTGCTGCTGGAGCTGTCCGGGGCGACCCTGCTGCTCCTCGACGAGCCGACCGACAACCTCGACCTGCACTCGGCCGAGTCCCTCGAGGACGCCCTGGCGGCGTTCGAGGGCACCGTGCTCGCCGTGACGCACGACCGGTGGTTCGCGCGTGGGTTCGACCGCTTCCTCGTCTTTCGCGCCGACGGCATGGTGGTGGAGTCCGACGAGCCGGTCTGGGACGAGGGCAGGGTGAGCCGCCGGCGCTGACCCCGGCAGCCGGTACGCGCCCGAGCCGACGTCCGCCACGTCACACCCGTTGCGCTTGTCGGGCCCGAAGACGCGGGACGACACTGGCGTCATGGACGCACAGCGCAACAAGGCACTCACTCTCGACGCGGTAGCCGCCCTCAACGGGGGCGACGTGGAGGGCTACCTCGCCATCTACGCACCAGCCGCCGTCGTCCACGGGCTCCCCGAGCACGTGACACCGGACCCAGCGGGCCACCGTGCCGTGCTCACCGACATCCGCAGGTCGCTTCCCGACTTCCGGGCCCAGGTCGACGCCGTGGTGGCCGAGGGCGACCTGCTCGCCGCGCGGATCACCTACACCGGCACGCACCTGGGGACGATGAGCGGGGTCGAGCCCACCGGCAGGGTGCTGACCTGGGACGCCATGACGTTCCGGCGGTTCGACGACGACGGAAGAGTGGTCGAGCGCTGGATCATCGGCGACGACCTCGCCCTGCTCCACCAGCTCGGCCTGGTCTGATCGGGCGAGGAACCCGCCCGGCGACGGGACGAGGCGGCGGCCGGGTGTGCCGCGGCATCCCAGCGGGGAGTAAAGACATCGCAAGTTTTCGGTTCCGAACCCCCATGTAAAGCGTTTACGCATCTACGTTCTCGGACAACCCCACCGGTCGCCGCGTCGACCAGGCACTTCCCGAGGAGCAACGATGCCCCGTTTCCGTCGCCTGTATGCCGTCGCGGCGGGAGCCGCCCTCGTCGCCGTCCCCGCGCTCGTCGCCGCGGCGCCGGCCGCCGCCGACCACACGCCGCTGCCCTCGCGGGTGACCCTGATGGGGTCGCTCATGAGCGAGCTGGGCTGTGAGTCCGACTGGTCGGAGACCTGCACGAAGACCGACCTGCTCCCGGTGCCAGGCTCACCCGGCCTGTTCGCGCGCACCTTCTCCGTGCCCGCCGGCGACCCCGCCCAGCCCACCGACTACCTGTACAAGGTGCGACTCAACGGCTCCTGGAGCGAGAACTACGGCGACGCCACCTTCGGCCTCCCCGACACCAACATCCCGCTGGCGATCGAGGCCACCACGACCCTGCGCTTCACCTACGACCACGCGACGCACCGGGTCCGGGTCGGCCCGGCACGGCCGGCCGGCGGGCTGACGGCGGCCGACCGGGCAATGGCGCGCGACAGCCTGCGCAAGGACCTCACCCGCGAGAACTTCTACTTCGTGATGGCCGACCGCTTCAACAACGGCAGCACCGCCAACGACAAGGCCTCGATTCCGGGCACCCGGCTGGAGCACGGTTTCGACCCGACCAGCCAGGGGTTCTACCACGGTGGCGACCTCAAGGGCCTGATCAGGAAGCTGGACTACATCGAGGGCCTCGGGACCACGGCCATCTGGATGACGCCGTCCTTCAAGAACAAGCCGGTCCAGGGCGCGGCCGGCTCGGAGTCGGCCGGGTACCACGGCTACTGGATCACCGACTTCACCCAGATCGACCCGCACCTGGGCACGAACGCGGAGCTCAAGACACTGATCGACCTCGCCCACCGCCGCGGCATCAAGGTCTTCTTCGACATCATCACCAACCACACCGCCGACGTCCTCGACTACCAGGACTCGGCCTACGACGCCACCGGCCAGGTCCCGTACAAGACCAAGGCGGAGGTCCCCTACCAGGACGCCGCCGGCAACGCCTTCGACGACCGCGACTTCACGTTCATCGGCGACCCGTTCCCCGCGGTCGACCCCGAGGTGAGCTTCCCCTACGAGCCCACCTTCAAGGACCCGGCCGACGCGTCGGTCAAGGTGCCCGACTGGCTCAACGACCCCACGATGTACCACAACCGAGGCACGTCGACCTTCTCCGGTGAGAACAGCGAGTACGGCGACTTCCCGTCGGGCAACCGCTCCGCGCTCGACGACCTGTGGACCGAGCGGCCCCAGGTCGTGCAGGGCATGATCGACATCTACAAGACCTGGGTCGAGGAGGCCGGCGTCGACGGGTTCCGCATCGACACCGTCAAGCACGTCAACATGGACTTCTGGAAGCAGTTCGGCCCGGCCCTGCAGGGTCACGCCGCGTCGGTCGGCAACAAGGACTTCTTCATGTTCGGAGAGGTCTACGACGCCGACCCCCGCTTCATGTCGCAGTACACCACCGAGGGCAGGTTGCAGGCCACCGTCGACTTCGGCTTCCAGGGCAGCGGCGTCAACTTCGCCAAGGGCCGCGCGACGACCGAGCTGCGGGACTTCTACGCGCTCGACGACTACTTCACCGACGCCGACTCCAACGCCTACTCGCTGCCGACCTTCCTCGGCAACCACGACATGGGTCGCGTGGGCAGCTTCCTGCGCGACAACACCGAGGGCTGGACCGACGCGCAGCTGCTGCGGCGCGACCAGCTCGCCCACTCCCTGATGTACCTCACCCGCGGACAGCCGGTGGTCTACTACGGCGACGAGCAGGGCTTCTCGGCACCCAAGGACGTGCCGGGCGGCATCGGCGACCAGCGCGCTCGCGAGGACATGTTCCCGAGCAAGGTCGAGCTGCACAACAGCACGTTCGACCTCATCGGCACGAACGCGACGACCGCCGACGACAACTTCAACACGAAGCACCCTATCTACCGGCACATCGCCGGCCTCGCCGAGCTGCGCGAGCGGCACCCCGCCCTGGCCGACGGCGCGCAGGCCCACCGGTACGCCACCACGGGCCCCGGCATCTTCGCGTTCAGCAGGATGGATGCCGACCAGCAGGTCGAGTACGTCGTCGCCGTCAACAACGCCGACACGAAGCAGACGGCGACCTTCGACACCTACCAGCCGGCGCGCAGCACGCTCAAGGCCGTCTGGCCGGCGTCGGCCCCGCGCAAGGTCAAGACCGACACCGAGGGTCGCGTCACGGTCACCGTCCCGCCGCTCTCGGCGGTCGTCTACAAGGCGAGCTCGAAGCTGCGGTCCGACCGTGACCGGCCGATGCCGACGTTCACCGCGCCCGGCGACGCCGGCATCGTCACCGGTCGCGCCGAGGTGGGCGTCACGGTGCCGGGTGGGGACTTCACCCAGGTGACCTTCGCCTGGCGCCCCGTCGGTGCCACCAAGTGGCGTGCGCTGGGCACCGACGACAACGCCCCCTACCGGGTGTTCCACGACGTGAGTGGTCTGGCCCAGGGCACGCCGGTCGAGTACCGCGCCATCGCCCGGGACCACGACGACGACTTCGGGGTGGTCTCGACCAGCGCGGTCGTCGGCCAGCCGCAGCCACCGGCCGACGCCGGGGTGGACCTCGGCCCGATCACCCAGCCGGATGCCGTCTCCGTGCCGGGCAGCCACGGCAGCGAGATCGGCTGCGCAGCCGACTGGGACCCCCCGTGCACGAACATCCAGCTGGCCCTGGGCGCCGACCAGGTCTGGAAGGGGACGTTCAGCCCGCAGGCCGGGCAGTACGCCTTCAAGGCGGCGATCAACCGCTCCTGGGACGTGAACTACGGTGCGGGCGGCAACCGCAACGGCTCCGACATCCCGTACGCCACCGACGGTGGGGAGGTGAGCTTCTACTACGACCACCGCACGCACTGGGTGACCAACACCGAGCTCGACCCCATCCTCGTGGCCACGGGGAGCTTCCAGTCCGAGATGGGTTGCCCGGCGGATGGCGACGCCACCTGCATGCGGTCCTGGCTGCAGGACCCCGACGGTGACGGCACCTACTCGTTCTCGACGATCGACATCCCCGCCGGCAGCTACTCGGTGGCCGTCGCGGGCGGCGCCCCGGTGCCGTTCACCGTCGAGCAGGGGCTCGCCACGACGATCTCCTACCAGGTGGCGTCGAAGGGGCTCACCGTCGACTTCTTCGCCCCCGACTTCGGGCCCGACCTCTCGGTGTCGCGGGCCTCCTGGCTCACCGCCGACGTGCTGTCGTGGAACCTGCCCGACGTGCGAGGCTCGTGGACCTACCGCCTGCACTGGGGGCGTGAGGGTTCGCTGGCCCTGGACGCCGAGACGGTCGGCGGGTCCTCGATCCCGTTGACCCTCGATCCGGGCGGGCTGTCACCGGCGCTGGCCGTCAAGTACCCCGCGCTCGCCGACGACGAGGTGCTCAGGTTGAGCCGCAAGGACGCCAGGGATGCTCGCCACATCTCGCGGGCCGGGCAGATCGCCGTGGTGGCCTACGACGAGCTCGGTCGCGTCGTCCAGGCCACCGGGGTCGAGGTGGTCGGCACGATCCGGTAGCGGTGGCCGCGCCGCCCGCCGTCAGTTGCCGATCGTGACGTCCGTGCCGTTGAGGCGGGCGTCGAAGCCCTCGGGTGTCACCTCGACGGCGGTGAGCGACATGCCCGTGGGCACGCCGGCCACGTCCTGACGGATGGTGGCCAGGCCGCGGGCGAGGGTGCTGGCCGCCGAGTCGAGGAACGACGGGCCACCGAGGTCGACGGTCTCGGGCTCGATGAGCAGCTGGCCGCCGTCGGCGCTCACGGTGCCGGTCGCCTTGAGGGTGAGGTCGCGCCCCAGGATGGTGACCTGACGCTCGACGCCGGTCTTGCCGTTGCCGGCGTCGTAGACCGTGACGTCCTGGCCGACCTGCTCGGCGACGGTGGCGAAGGGAATCGTCGCGTCGATGTCGAGCCGCTGCGCCCGCAGGCCGGCCTGTGAGAATCGCACGCCCGACCCGGTCGCCACCACGTCGACGAGATCGCCCTGGGCCGAGACGACGTCCTGGCTGCGCAGCTCGACGGCGCCCAGCCAGGTCTCGTCCGCGGCCAGGTCGGCCGGCTGTCGGGCGACGGTGGCCGATGGCGTGGGCGTCGGCGAGACGGAGGGGCCCGCTGCACCGGAGGCGCCGGAGCCGAGCGAGAACACGAGGACCACGAGGCCGAGGGCGAGC
>DASQEZ010000270.1:0-7432 GCA_035633415.1 Ornithinibacter sp.
GAGAAGGCCCGTTCGCTTCGGGTGTTCAACGCCGTCATGGGGCTGGTGCACCTCGTGTCGGGCGCGGCCATGGTGGCCCTGAGCACGGACTTCACCCTCCCCGTGTCGGTGTTCGCACTCGGCGGCCCGCCCGGGACGCCGCTCGAGGACGGGACCCTGTCCGGCATCGTGGACGTCCCCCTCGCCTGGGCGACGGCCAGCTTCCTGTTCCTGTCCGCGGTCTTCCACTTCGTCATCGCCTCGCCCTGGGGCTTCCCGCGCTACGTGCGAGAGCTCGAGCGGGGGCGGAACCGGTTCCGGTGGGTGGAGTACTCCCTGTCGTCGACGCTGATGATCGTCCTGATCGCCCTCGTCACCGGCATCACCGACCTGGCGGCGCTCATCGGGATCGCGTTCGCCAACGTCGCGATGATCCTCTCCGGCTGGCTCATGGAGGTCTCCAACAACGGCCTCATGCACGGCCGCGACCAGTCACCCGCTCGCGGCGAGCGGGCCTGGTGGACGCCGTTCTGGTTCGGCTGCGTCGCTGGCATCGGGCCGTGGCTGGCGATCGGTGCGTACCTGTGGGCCGCCATCGTGGTGCTCGACGGTCAGGGGCCTCCCGGCTTCGTCTGGGGGATCCTGATCAGCCTGTTCGCCCTCTTCAACACCTTCGCGCTCAACCAGTGGCTGCAGTACCGGCAGGTGGGGCGCTGGAGCGACTACCTCTTCGGGGAGTGGCAGTACGTGATCCTCAGCCTGGTCGCGAAGTCCGTGCTCGCGTGGCAGATCTTCGCGAACACCCTCATCCCCACCTGACCCGGCCGGTCGCAGCTCAGTCGGGACCAGGCAGCGGCAGTCCCAGGAGGGCGTTCTCGACGACCTCGGCGAGCGCCGGGTGGATCCAGTACTGCCCGCGCGCGACGTCGTGGGCACGCTGCCCGAAGGAGGCGGCCTGGACCAGCGGCTGGATGACGGTCGACGCGTGCGGCCCGATGGCGTGCGCCGCGAGGATCCGCCCGTCGTGGTCGGCGTGGACGGTGAGCAGGCCGGTGGTGTCCTCGAGCGCCCAGCCGTACGCGATGTCGCCGACGGACTGGGTCGCGGTGACGTAGGGGGTGCCTGCCGCGTCGAGCTCTGCCGCTGTGGGGCCGAAGGCAGCGACCTGGGGGTGACCGAACACGGCGTGCGGGATCGGGCGGCCGTCGGTGGCGCGCGGCAGCGCGGCGAGGCGTCCGAGGTCCACCGCGAGGTTGTGGGCCACGATCCGCGCCTCGTGGTTGGCGACGTGCTTGAGCTGGTGGGGTGACGAGACGTCACCGAGCGCCCAGACCCGGTCAGCGGTCGTGCACAGCTGCTCGTCGACGACGAGACGGCCGTCGCGGTGCACCGCGAGCCCACCGGCGGCGGGGGCGAGCCGGTCGGTGTTGGGCACGCGGCCCACCGCGAGCAGCACGACCTCGGCCTCGACGTGGCTGGGCCCGCCGGGGCCGTCGAGGTCGATCCGCCAGGCCCCGTCGATCCGCACGGCAGCCGTGGGGGTGGTCGACAGGCGCACGTCGTAGCGGTGCCGTGCCACCTCGGTGTAGCGCTGCGACACCTCGACCTCGTGGTACCGGAGCAGGGCCGGGCCGCGCTGTACCTGGGTCACCGCGACGCCGAGCGCGGCGAAGACGTGGGCCATCTCGCACGCGACGAACCCGCCCCCGATGACGGCCATCCGGGGCGGCAGGGCGTCCAGGCGCATGACCGTGTCGGAGGTGTGGAGGCCGTGCTCGGGGTCGGGGGACCGCAGGCCGTCGACGTCCAGGCCGACGGGGTGGCTCCCCGCAGCGACGACGACCCGGTCGGCGGTGACCTCCTCGCCGGTCGACAGGGCGAGCCGGCGCTCACCGGTGAAGGTCGCGTGGGCGCGGTAGAGGGTGGTGTGCTCCTGGCCCAGGCGATAGGCCTCGCCGCCCGCGGAGATCGGGTCGATCCGCCCGAAGATCCGGTCGCGGATGCCGGGCCAGTCCACCGTGGGCTCGGCGAGGGTGACTCCGAGGCGCTGTGCGTCGGCGGCCTCGACGACCCGGTCGGCGGGCAGCACGAACATCTTGGTCGGGATGCAGCCGACGTTCAGGCAGGTGCCCCCGAAGGTCCCGTCCTCGACGATCGCGACGTCGAGGCCGTCGAGCTCGGGGGTGAGCAGCGAGTTCCCCGAGCCGCTCCCGATGATGACGAGGTCGTGGTGCGGCATGGCGGCCAGCGTAGGCGTCGCTCGTCCACAGGCCGCTCGGCAGGGCAGGCCCTTCCACAGGTCGGCGGTGGGGCTGTCGGCGGTGGGCGCCTCGAGGCCAGGGTGGGTTCGACGAGGGGGGAGCCGATGGATGAGAGGTCCTACCGGGCCGTGGCCGAGGCGGTGCGCGACGTGTCCGTGCAGGCCCGGCGCGAGGCGAGCGAGATGGACGAGCACCGGGCTGCGCTGGCGCGCAACGCACTGGTGTGGTGGCAGGGGAGTGCGGCTGAGCGCTACCAGCAGCTCGTCCAGGAGCGGGTCAACGCCCTTGCGGGGCTGTCGGCGCACCTCGAGGGCCTCGCGCGACGGGCCGACCGCTTCGCGCACGCCCTCGACCGCGAGGCCGACCTCGCCGCTGCGATCGCCGCGATCCACGCTGCGAACCCGGCCGTCCTGCGATGACGTGTGGGGTGCAGGGTGCGGGTGAGGGTGCGCTCGGAGGCGATGACGGCGACGGCGGCGCGGGTCGAGGTGGCGGCCGACGAGGTGCGTGCTGCCGCCCAACGGCTGGCCACGGTGGCTGCGCGGGTGCGGCCCCCTCCGGTGCCGCGGCCCGCAGACGCGGCGCTCTTCGCGCAGTGGTTGCGGCTCGAGGCCGAGACCACCCGCGTCGTCGGCCCGTTGGGGGCGTGGGGAGAGGCCGTGGGCCTGGACGCCGTGGCGCTGCACCTGCGGGCAGCCGCGCGGGTCTACGCCGAGGTGGAGGAGTCGGTGGCGGCGGTGCTCGCCGGCGTGGGTGCGGGCGCCGACCTCGCGGCGCGCGGTGGCTGGCTCACCGACGGCACCTCGAGACCGGTGGTGACCACGCTCGCGCCGACGTTGGTGCTCGATCATGATCGGGGCTTGCGGGGTGCCACCGACCTCGTCGCCGCCGGGGAGGGTCTCGACGGAGGCCGGGTTCGCGTGGTCGAGGTGGTTCGCGGTGACGGCGGGTCGGCCTGGGTCGTCGTCGTTCCGGGCACGCAGGAGTGGTCGCCGCGAGCGGGTGCGAACCCGTTCGACGCGACCACCGACGTGCGGGCCGTCACCGGCGTCGCCACCCTCGCCGCGGCCGGTGTCGCCGCAGCGCTCCAGGTCGTTCGCGGTCGGGCCGGCGCGCGGTCGACCGCCGCCGACCCGGTGGTGCTCGTCGGCCACAGCCAGGGCGGCATCCTGGCGGCTGCCTTGGCGAGCGACGCCGGGTTCACCCGCCGCCACCACGTCACGCACGTGGTCACCACCGGGTCGCCGATCGGGCTCTTCCCGGTTCCGGACACGACTCGAGTGCTCTGCGTCGAGCGCGGCGACGACCCGGTTCCCCGGCTCGACCTGTCACCCAACCCCGACCGGTCGTCCTGGGTCACGGTGCGCACCTCGGGTGACGGCCCGCCGGTCGACGTGCGCAGCCATCGCCTCGAGGGCTATGTCGACGTCGTGCGCGCCGCCGAGGGCGCACCGCGGGGCACCATCGAGGGCCTCGACGCCTGGCAGGCCTCCGCAGGCGGGGTCCTCGGGCGGCCGGTCCGGTCGGTGTCCGAGCTGCGTGTCGAGCGGGGGTGGCAGAATCCACGCTCGTGACCCCGTCCTCCGCCCTCGCGACGGTCCTGGTCGACGAGCTGGTGAGGAACGGCGTCCGCGAGGTCGTCCTGTGTCCCGGCTCCCGGTCGGCGCCGCTGGCCCATGCCGTGCTCGCCGCAGAGCAGGCCGGGCGTCTCCGCCTGCACGTGCGGGTCGACGAGCGCAGCGCCGGGTTCCTCGCCCTGGGCCTGGCTCGCGGCTCCGGTGCGCCCGTGGCGGTGATGACGACGTCCGGCACGGCTGTCGCCAACCTGCACCCCGCGGTGCTCGAGGCCCACCACTCCGGCACCCCGCTCGTCGTCGTGAGCGCAGACCGGCCCCACGAGCTGCGGGGCACCGGCGCGAACCAGACCACCGAGCAGCCGGGCATCTTCGGGGCGAGCGCCCGCCACTGCGTCGACGTGCCCGCTCCGGTGGTGCGCCCGGGCCTCGGCCCGTACTGGCGCAGCACGGTGTGCCGCGCGATCGCCGCCGCCACGGGTGCCGTCGGTGGGCTGCCGGGGCCGGTGCACCTCAACATCTGCTTGCGCGAGCCGCTCGCCCCCGATCTCGAGGAGACGTCCGGCCGTGGGCCGGCCACCACGGGCCTCGAGACGGATGACGCGTGGCCGGACGCCCTCGAGGGCCGGGCCGACGGCGAGCCCTGGGTGGCTGTGGGCGACAACGGAACCGGGCCCACGGAACCCACCGCGCTGACCGAGGTGGCACGAACGCTGGTCGTCGTCGGCGGTACCCGCGACCCCGCCCTCGGCGAACGTGCCGTCGCCTGGGCGACCGAGCGCGGCCACCCCGTCGTGGCCGAGCCCTTCGGCAGCGCCGCCGTCCGCGCCGAGGCCGTGCCCCACGGGCCGCTGCTGCTCACGGCCACCGACTGGCTCGGCGCCCATGTCCCGGACCGGGTCGTCGTGGTCGGCCGGCCGACCCTGTCCCGTGCGGTCGGCGCCCTTCTGCGCCGCCCGGGCCTGCGCGTGGAGGTGGTGTCCGAGGGAGGCCAGTGGCCCGACCCGTCACACGTCGCCATCGCCGTGCACCCCCCCCGTGCCCTCCGCCTCGGTGGCCCCACGACGCCCGATGACGACCACGGCTGGAGCGAGGCCTGGAGCACGGCCGCACGACAGGTCGCGGATGCCGTTGCTGCGCAGCCGTTCCCGTGGCCCAGTGGCCTTGGAGTCGCGAGCGCCCTCGTCGACGGGCTGCCCGGCGACGCCGTGCTCGTCCTCGGATCCAGCAACCCGGTGCGCGACGTCGACCTCGCCGTGGCCGGGTCCATCGCCGACGAGGTGCTGGCGAACCGCGGCCTGGCCGGCATCGACGGGGTGGTCTCCACGGCGGCCGGCATCGCCCTGACCCGGACCATGGCCCCGACCTACGCCCTGCTCGGTGACCTGACCTTCCTGCACGACGCCAACGGTCTGCTCCTCGGCCCGGACGAGCCCGCCCCCGACCTCACCCTCGTCGTCGTCAACGACGACGGCGGCGGCATCTTCACCACCCTCGAGCACGGCTCACCCGAGCGGGCCGCCGGCTTCGAGCGGCTCTTCGGCACCCCGACCGGCACCGACCTCGGGGCACTGTGCCGAGCCCACGGCATCCGGCACGACCGGGCGACGACGGCGCAGGAGCTGACGACGGCGGTCACCGAGCCACCACGCGGCATCCGCGTCGTCGAGGTCGTCGTCGACCGCGGCAGCCACCGGCAGGCGCACGCCGACCTACGCGCACTGGCCGCCCGGTCGCTGCTGTAGAAGGACCGATTTCGGCGGCACGGCACAGGGTTGCGAGAATGCGCAGGTGACCCAGACCCCCCAGCGCACCGACGTCCTCGTCGTGGGCGCCGGCCCCTCCGGCGCCTCCGCGGCGGCGTGGGCGGCCCGCGCCGGCCGTGACGTCGTGCTCGCCGACGCGGCGGTCTTCCCGCGCGACAAGACCTGCGGAGACGGGCTGACCCCGCGCGCGATCGCCGAGCTCGACCGGCTCGGCCTCGGCGACTGGGTGCGCGACCACACGGTCAACCAGGGCCTGCGGGCGCACGGGTTCGGTCAGACCCTGCTGCTGCCGTGGCCCGGCGGCAGCCTGCCCGACCACGGCTCGGCCGTGCCCCGCACCGAGCTGGACGACCGCATCCGCACCCACGCGATCGACGCCGGCGCCGAGGGCCTCGAGGGCGCGAAGGCCGTCGACGCACGGGTGGAGGGCGGTCGCGTGACGGCCGTGACCTTCGTCCGCGGCGACGAGGTCTTCGACGTCGAGTGCGAGCGGCTCGTCGTCGCCGACGGCGTGCGCTCCGGTCTGGGCAAGGTGCTGGGCCGCGAGTGGCACAAGGACACGGTCTACGCCGTGGCCGGCCGCTGCTACGTCGACTCGAGCCGGTCCGACGACCCGTGGATCAGCAGCCACCTCGAGCTGCGGGGCGAGCGCGGCGAGGCCCTACCCGGCTACGGCTGGATCTTCCCCCTCGGCGGCGGTCAGGTGAACGTCGGGGTCGGCGCCCTCGCGACGACCAGGCGTCCCGCCGACATCGCGATCAAGCCCCTGATGAAGCGCTACACCGACCAGCGCCGCGCCGACTTCGGACTCACCGGCGAGCAGCGGATGCCGACCAGCGCCCTGCTGCCGATGGGTGGGGCGGTGAGCAACGTCGCCGGCGCGAACTGGGCGCTCATCGGCGACGCCGCCGCCTGCGTCAACCCCCTCAACGGCGAGGGCATCGACTACGGGCTCGAGACGGGCCGGCTGGTCGTCGAGCACCTCGACGCCGACCTGGGCACCGCCTGGCCGGCACTGCTGAGCGACCACTACGGCGAGGCGTTCTCCATCGCGCGGCGGCTCGCGGGGGTCTTCACGACACCGAAGATCCTCAGCGCCCTCGGACCGGTGGGCATGCGCAGCGACTGGCTGATGACGCTCGCGCTGCGCTGGATGGGCAACCTCGTCACCGACGAGGACCGCGACCGCTCGGCGCGGGTCTGGCGCTGGGCCGGCCGCCGCTCCGTCGCCATCGACGCGAGGCCCCCCTTCACCTGACCGCCGCGAGTGCGGAAGTGGTTGCCCTGGCGACCGTTTCCGCACTCGCCGCGCAAGACTCCCGGCTCGAGTGCGGAAGTGGTTGCCCTGGCGACCGTTTCCGCACTCGCCGCGCATCGGGGGGGAAGCGTCAGGCGGGGGTGGATGCCGTGAGGGCGTCGCGCATCGGCACGAACTTCGCCGACGACTCGGCGACCTCGGCGTCGGGGTCGGACCCCGCGACGATGCCGCACCCGGCGAACAGCCGGATCCGTGACGGGTCGTCGACCGACACCGCCCCGCAGCGCAGCGCGATGCCCCACTCGCCGTCACCGGTGGCGTCGATCCAGCCGACCGGGCCCGCGTAACGGCCCCGGTCCATGTGCTCGAGCTCGCCGATCACGGCGTCGGCCACCGAGGTCGGCGTGCCGCACACCGCGGCCGACGGGTGCAGGGACGCCGCCAGGGTGAGCGACGACGCGTCGTCGACGAGCACCCCGGCGACGTCGGTCGCGAGGTGCATGACGTTCGACAGGTGCAGCACGAAGGGCGCCTCGGGCACGTTCATCGACGAGCAGTGCGGCGCCAGTGCCTCGGCCACCGAGCGCACGGCGT
>DASQEZ010000271.1:0-3266 GCA_035633415.1 Ornithinibacter sp.
ACGTCGACGGCGCCCACATCCGCACCCTGCTGCTCACCCTGTTCTTCCGCTACATGCGCCCCCTCGTCGAGGCCGGTCGGGTCTACGCCGCGGTTCCGCCGCTGCACCGCATCGAGGTGATCAACCCCGGGTCGAAGGCCAACGAGGTCATCTACACCTACTCCGAGGCCGAGATGCGGCGCACCCTGGCGGCGCTGACCAGGCGTGGCAAGAAGACCAAGCCCCTGCAGCGCTACAAGGGGCTGGGCGAGATGGATGCCGACCAGCTCGCCGAGACGACGATGGACCCCCACCACCGCACCCTGCGCAAGGTCACCGCCGCCGACCTCGACTCCGCCGCAAGGGTCTTCGAGCTGCTCATGGGCGGCGACGTCGGCCCGCGCAAGGACTTCATCATCGACTCCGCCCACGCCCTCGACCGCGAGCGCATCGACGTCTGAGGCGAAACTCGTCTGCACCGCGCATGCCGTGTGGCGCGGCGGTCGGCCACAGTGGGCCGATGACGGACGTCGGCCGACGTCCCGGGCCGGGGAGGGCACGATGAGCGCGACGGTGGGTCAGGACGAGCAGAAGGTCGCCGGTGAGGAGCACACCGAGCTGAAGCGGGCGATCGGCCCGAAGCTGCTGCTGCTGTTCATCGTGGGCGACATCCTGGGCACGGGCGTGTACGCCCTCACCGGCAAGGTGGCGCTCGAGGTCGGGGGAGCGGCCTGGGCACCCTTCCTCGTGGCCTTCGCCATCGCCCTCGTCACGGCCTTCAGCTACCTCGAGCTCGTCACGAAGTACCCGAAGGCGGCCGGTGCGGCGTTGTACACGCACAAGGCGTTCGGCATCCACTTCGTCACCTTCCTCGTGGCGTTCACGGTCATGTGCTCGGGCATCACGTCCGCCTCGACCGCCTCGAAGGCCTTCGCCGCGAACCTCGCCGACGGGTTCGGGCTCGACCCGGACGACACCAACCTCGTGCTGGGCATCGCCCTGGTGTTCATGCTCGTCATCGCCGCCGTGAACTTCCGTGGCGTCGGTGAGAGCGTCAAGGCCAACGTCGTGCTCACCTGCGTCGAGCTGTCGGGCCTGCTGCTCGTCATCCTCGTCGGCATCTACGCGGCGACGGGCGGAAACGCCGACTTCTCGCGCGTCACCGTCTTCGACACCTCGGGCGACAAGAACGTCTTCCTCGCGATCACCGCGGCCACCTCGCTCGCGTTCTTCGCGATGGTCGGCTTCGAGGACGCCGTCAACATGGCGGAGGAGACCCACGACCCGGTGCGCAACTTCCCCAGGATGATGCTCGCCGGCCTCGGGATCACCGGCGTGATCTACCTGCTCATCGCGGTGTTCTCCGTCGCGCTGGTGCCGATCGGCGAGCTCGGTGAGGGCGACACCCCCCTGACCAAGGTCGTCACCGCGGGGCTGCCCGACTTCCCGATCGACGCGATCATGCCCTTCATCGCGATGTTCGCCGTCGCGAACTCCGCGCTCATCAACATGCTCATGGCGAGCCGGCTGCTCTACGGCATGGCCCGGCAGGACGTGCTGCCCCCGGTGCTCGGCTGGGTGCACAAGGGCCGCCGGACGCCGTGGGTCGCGATCATCTTCACGACCGTCATCGCGATGGGCCTGATCACCCTGGTCACGAAGAACAGCGGCAGCGCGGTCGCCGCCCTGGGCGGCACCACAGCCCTGCTCCTGCTCGGCGTGTTCACGATCGTCAACATCGCCGTGCTCGTGCTGCGCCGTGACCCGATCGACCGCGCACACTTCGTCACCCCGACCGTGCTGCCCGTCATCGGTGCGGCGGTGTGCTTCTTCTTCACCCTGCCGATCACCGGCCGCGAGTCGATCCAGTACGTGATCGCGGGCTGGCTGCTCGTCATCGGCGTCGTGCTGTGGGCGCTCACGTGGGGCGCCAACCGGGCCTTCTTCGGCAAGAAGACCTACCTGCGCGACCCCGAGGAGCTCGCCAGCGAGGACTCCACCCGCAACTGAACCGACTTCTTGCGGATCTGCGACATGCCCTGCTTGTCGCAGATCTGCAAGAAGTCGGGGCTCAGTGGGGGGCGGGGCCGGTCGACTCGCGTACGACGAGCTCGGTGGGGTGCACGAGCGTCTGGGTCGGCTCGTCGTCGTCGAGCAGGGCGCGCAGCAACAGGTCGGCGGCGGCGTGGCCCAGGCCGGCGACGTCCTGGCGCACGGTGCTCAGGCCGAGCACCCCCGAGAGCACGAAGTCGTCGATGCCGATGATCGAGAGGTCCTCGGGCACGCGCAGCCCGATCCGGCGGGCGCTCTCTCGCACCCCGATCGCCATCTCGTCCGACGCCGAGACGATGGCCGTCGGACGGTCGTCCCGCCCGAGCAGCACGGCACTGTCGCGGGCCGCGGCCTCGGCGGTCCAGTCCGAGCCCAGGACCCAGGCGTCGTCGCACTGCAGGCCGAGGTCGTCGACGGCCTCGAGGAAGGCCTCGAGACGGTCCTGCGGGGTCTGGATGTGGGCGACGTTCTGCGGGACCGCGCCGATGTAGCCGATCCTCGTGTGGCCCAGGCCGGCGAGGTGGTCGACGGCGGTGCGCATCGCGGCCCTGTCGTCGATCCGCACGCAGGCCCGGTTCGGCACCGGCGAGCCGATGGCGACGAGCGGGAGCCCGAGCCGGTCGACCAGCTCGATCTCCTCGGGCGTCATCGGCACGTTGAGGGTGATCACGCCGTCGACCCGCTTCCAGAGCATGTTCTGCGAGAGGGGTAGGCGCTGGTCGTAGGAGTCGTCCTCGAGGTCGAAGAGGATGACGTGGTGGCCCCGGGCCCGCAGGCTCTTCTCGATCGCGCTGACCAGGGTGGCGAAGTACCAGCGGGTCAGGAAGGGCGCGACGACCGCGACGACGCGGGTGCGCCCCGAGGCCAGCGACGTCGCGGTGGGGGAGGCCACGTAGTGCAGGTCCTCCGCGACGCGCAGCACACGCTCACGGGTCTCGGGCGAGACCCGGTCAAGACCCCGAAGGGCGCGGGAGACCGTGGCGACCGAGACCCCGGCCACCCGCGCCACATCGGTGATGGTGCTGATCTGTCATTCCTTTCCGCGGGCTGCGGGCCTCAGCCCTTCAGCCCACCGGCGAGGAGTCCGCGCACGAAGTACCGCTGCAGCGCGAGGAACACCGCGACGGGGACGATCATCGCGATGAACGCACCCGCGGACAGGAGGTACCAGGCACTTCCTCGGGACCCGGAGAGCTCGGCGATGCGCACGGTGATGGGTGCGACGTCGGGAGTGC
>DASQEZ010000272.1:0-5069 GCA_035633415.1 Ornithinibacter sp.
GGCGCTGCTGCGCCCGGGCCGGTTCGACCGGCAGATCGCGGTCGAGGCCCCCGACATGATCGGCCGCCACCGCATCCTCGAGGTGCACGGGCAGGGCAAGCCGCTGGCCACCGGCGTCGACCTGCTCGCCGTGGCGCGCCGCACCCCCGGCTTCACCGGTGCCGACCTCGCGAACGTGCTCAACGAGGCGGCGTTGCTCACCGCTCGCACCGACAAGAAGCTCATCGACGACGAGGTGCTCGACGAGGCGATCGACCGGGTCATCGCCGGCCCGCAGAAGCGCACCCGCATCATGTCGGCCAAGGAGCGCAAGATCACGGCCTACCACGAGGGCGGCCACGCGCTCGTCGCCGCCGCGATGAACCACCTCGACCCCGTCACCAAGGTGACGATCCTGCCCCGGGGCCGTGCGCTCGGCTACACGATGGTCATGCCGACCGACGACAAGTACTCCACGACCCGCAACGAGATCCTCGACCAGCTGGCCTACGCCCTGGGTGGGCGCGTCGCCGAGGAGATCATCTTCCACGACCCGACCACCGGTGCCGCGAACGACATCGAGAAGGCCACCGCGATGGCCCGCAAGATGGTCACCGAGTACGGGATGAGCGAGCGGGTCGGCGCGGTCAAGCTGGGCTCGAGCGGGGGCGAGGTCTTCCTCGGCCGCGACATGGGGCACCAGCGCGACTACTCCGAGCAGGTCGCCGCGGTCGTCGACGAGGAGGTCCGCAAGCTCGTCGACGACGCGCACGACGAGGCGTGGCGCGCGGTCAACGACAACCGCGACATCCTCGACAAGCTCGTGCTCGAGCTGCTCGAGCGCGAGACGCTGAACGCGGCCGAGCTGGCCGAGATGTTCAAGGACATCGTCAAGCGCCCGATCCGGCCGACCTGGTTGTCCAGCGAGCACCGCACGCTGTCCGACCTGCCGCCGGTGCTCACCGCCGCCGAGCAGGCCGCGATGAACGGCCGCAACGGCGCCGGCGCCCCCGCGGGCGCCGTGGTGACCCCGGGCGACCCCCGTACGCAGGCCGAGATCGACGCGGCCGCGCAGGCCGGTGCCGACCCCGTCCAGGACGAGCGCCCTCCGACCCAGGTCATCCAGGTGCCGGACGGTGGACGTGTCGAGCCCTGACCCGCAGGATCTCGAGGACGGCACCGTGCGAGGCCCCGTGGACCTCGCCCGCGCCGAGGCCGCGGTCCGGGAGTTCCTTCTCGCCATCGGTGAGGACCCCGACCGCGAAGGCCTGCTCGAGACACCCGGCCGGGTCGCCCGCGCCTCCCGCGAGCTGTACGCAGGGCTGTGGCAGGACCCGTCCGACGTGCTCTCGACGACCTTCTCGATCGACCACGAGGAGCTCATCATCGTCCGGGACATCCCGATGTACTCGACGTGCGAGCACCACCTCCTGCCCTTCCACGGTGTGGCGCACATCGGCTACATCCCCGCACCGGACGGCAAGGTCACCGGCCTGAGCAAGCTCGGCCGCCTCGTCGAGGTCTTCGCCCGGCGGCCCCAGGTGCAGGAGCAGATCACCACCCAGGTGGCCGACGCGCTCGTCGAGCACCTCGGCGTGCAGGGCGTCATCGTGGTCATCGAGGCCGAGCACCTGTGCATGTCGATGCGCGGCGTGCAGAAGCCCGGCTCGCGCACCATCACCTCCGCGGTGCGCGGTCAGCTGCGTGACCCCGCGACCCGGGCCGAGGCGATGTCGCTCCTCCTCGGCGGCAAGCGGTGACCGCACGGTGACCCTGCCCGAACCCCGGGCCGGCCGCCCGCTGGTCATGGGCGTGGTCAACGTCACGCCCGACTCGTTCAGTGACGGTGGCGCGTGGTTCACCCCCGAGGCGGCGGTGGCGCACGGGCGAGAGCTGGTCGCCCAGGGGGCCGACCTGCTCGACATCGGTGGTGAGTCCACCCGCCCGGGCGCCGAGCGACCGAGCACCGTCGAGGAGCTGCGTCGCGTCATCCCGGTCGTCGAGGCCCTGAGCGCCCTGGCGCCGGTCTCGGTCGACACCATGCGCGCCGAGGTGGCCGCCGCGGCGCTGGATGCCGGCGCGGCGCTCGTCAACGACGTCAGCGGTGGGCTCGCCGACCCCGAGATGGCGTCCCTGGTGGCGCAGCGGTCGGTGCCGTTCGTCGCGATGCACTGGCGCGGGCACAGCCGCGACATGCAGACCCGGGCCCGGTACGACGACGTCGTCACCGACGTGCTGCGCGAGCTGACCGAGCGCGTGGAGGCGCTGACCGCAGCAGGGGTGGCACCCGAGGCCGTGGTGCTCGACCCCGGGTTCGGCTTCGCCAAGCGCGCGGAGCACAACTGGCAGCTGCTCCGGCGGCTCGACGAGGTGGTGGCGCTCGGCCATCGCGTCGTCGTCGGCACCTCGCGCAAGACCTTCCTGGGGCTCGTGGGCCGCACCGTCGAGACGGCCCGCCCTCCGCTCGAGCGGGACGTCGTCACGGCGGCCACCACCGTGCACGTCGCGCGGCACGGGGTGTGGTGCGTGCGGGTGCACGACGTCGTGGCGACGGTCGACGCCCTCGACGTCGCCGAGGCGCTCGGACACCTCGACGGGTACGGGGGCCGACGGTGAGTGCGGGCGTCGCGCGCGACCGCATCCGGCTGTCGGGGGTCCGCGGGCGGGGCTTCCACGGGGTCTTCGAGCACGAGCGGCGCGAGGGGCAGGAGTTCGTCGTCGACATCGAGCTCGCGGTCGACCTCGGCCCGGCCGGGGCGAGCGACGACCTCGTCGACACCGTCAACTACGGCGAGATCGGCGCCGCGGTGCTCGCACGCATCCAGGGCGAGCCGCACGACCTCATCGAGCGCCTCGCCGAGCTCGTCGCGCAGGACGCCCTCGAGCACTCGGCCGTCGACGAGGTCACCGTCACCGTGCACAAGCCGCAGGCGCCGGTCGGCGTGCCGTTCGGCGACGTCACCGTCACCGTGACCCGGCGGCGGACGCCCGTGCCGGTCGTCCTCGCCGTCGGGGCGAACCTGCCTCGGGGCGCGCAGCGTCCCGAGGACACCGCCCGCGCGGCGGTCGAGACCCTCACCCGGCACCCGGAGGTCACCGTGGTGGCCGTCTCCGGGCTGTACGACACCGTCCCGGTCGGCGGACCCGACCAGCCCACCTACGTCAACGCCGTCGTCACTGCCCGCACGACGCTCTCGCCGGGCTCGCTGCTGCGCGAGCTGCACGCGCTCGAGGCGTCCTTCGACCGCCGTCGGGAGGTGCGGTGGGGGGCCCGCACGCTCGACCTCGACCTCGTGCAGTACGGCGACCCGGCCTCGGGCACCGACGTCACCTCGGCGCTGCCACGCCTGCAGCTCCCGCACCCGCGGGCGCACGAGCGGGCGTTCGTCCTGGTGCCGTGGCTCGAGGCCGATCCCGGCGCCGTGCTGCGCCGCGAGGGTCGGGTCGTGCGGGTGGCCGATCTCGTCTCGCTGCTCGACACCAGCGGCGTGCGGCCGCACCCGGCGGGCTCCACCACCGACCTAGGACTCGAGAGCTGATGCGGCGCAGAGAGATTCGCGTGAAGACGCTCGCGCTGGTGGCGGCCGTCACGGCCGTCGTCGGGTTCGCGGTGTTCGCCACGATCACGCGCGACGGAACGCTCGTGCCGCGGCCCGCGCTGCTGTCGGGGGTGTTGCTGGTCACGATGGGCGGTCTCGTGCTCTGGCTGGCCCGCCCGGTCCGCCGCTACCTGCAAGGGCGTGCCACGACATCACTCGACCCGCTGCGCGCGGCCCGCACCGTGGTGCTCGCCCAGGCCGCCGCCCTCACCGGGTCGGCCGCCGCCGGATGGTATGCCGGCCAGGTGGCGGTCGTGCTCACCGACCTCTCGCTCGACGCGAACCAGAGCCGCCTGCTGCCGCTCGCCGCCCTCGTCGTCGCCGGGGTCGCGCTCGCAGCGGCCGGGCTCGTGGCGCAGCGGTGGTGCCGCGTCGACCCACCCGACGAGGACGACGACGACGACGCGTGACCGCGCCGCGTGACCCGGCCCCGGTGGGCCCTCAGGTTCGCGCGGCGGCCCAGACGACCCAGTTGCCCACGTAGTGCCCGCCCTTGACCGGTGTCGTCGGGTCGCAGGTGATCAGTCGGAGCAACGGGCGGGGGTTGTCGGCGTCCCAGATCGAGTCGTCCTTGGGGGTCTGCTCCTTGGGCACGGCCTTCGACCGCGTCACGATGAAGTCGACCTCGTCGCCGGAGGAGTAGGTCACCCGGACCCGGGCACCGGGGCGCACCTGTGGCAGCTTGGCGAACGTGTCGGGCCCGGTGGCGCGGGTGTTGATGTGCCCGGCCAGGATCGAGGCGCCCGGGTAGCCCGGCTTGGGCCAGCCCTTCTCGTCGTACCAGCCGGCGACGCCGGCGGGCGGGGCCAGGATGCCGTCCTCGTCCAGCCCGCTCGGCACCAGCGTCGCGTCGACCAGCTCGGCACCGCCGAGAGTCGTGACGACCACGCGTCTCGGCTTCCCCTGCGGGAGGTCGCTCGCGGGGGGTGACTGGTCGGCCGGTGACCGCGAGGCCGTGGGCGAGGGGGTCACCGACGCCGCGCTCGGGCTCGGGCTCGCAGTCGCGTTGGTCGTCGGTGGCGCAGGGTCGGCCGAGCACGCCCCGAGCAGGGCGAGCGCGACCCAGGCGCAGGCCGCCAGGGGAGTCCGGCGGCGACGCGAGGTGGGGATGGGGGTGGGCACGACCTCAGTGTCGGCGCGAGGTGGCGCGGGCGCGGGACCGACCGGTGGCGATCGCCGCGGTGCCGGCGACGAGGAGGCCGCCGCCGAGCACGAGCGGCAGGGCCGACGCACGGTCCTCACCGGCGAAGTCGGTCTGCACGACCGCGGGCCGGGTCGGCGCGACGGACGTGGACGGCGACCCGGTGGGCGTGGCCGCTGCCGTCGCCTCGAACGCATCGATCGCGATGTCGCCCTCGTCGCTCAGCTCACAGGCCATGCCGACCTCGGGGCCGCCGTCGCCGGAATCGACGAAGAGCACGAACTCGCCGGCCACGAGGGTGTGGGTACCGGCCACCTCCGGGGTGACCTCGCCGCCCTCACCGGTGAGGG
>DASQEZ010000273.1:0-15944 GCA_035633415.1 Ornithinibacter sp.
CGACCATGCAGTAGTCGATCCCGTGGGCGATGAGGGCTTCGACATCGGCCTCGACGGGGCGCCCGCCCGCCACCCCGTGGACGTCGCCGCCCGGGTCGGCGACGGCGACGAGGTCGACCCCCGGCAGGCTGCCGAGGACGCGGGCGTGGTGGCGGCCCATCATCCCGAGGCCGATGAGGCCGGCTCGCAGGTTCGCCATCAGGCACCCGCCCCGGCGAGGGTGTTGACCGCGGTGACGATCCGCTCGAGGTCGGCCTCGCTCAGTGACGGGTGCACCGGCAGGGAGAGGCACTCGGCCGCGGCCTTCTCGGTCTCGGGCAGGTCGACGTCGACCTGGAACGGCAGCAGCCGGTGGTTCGGCACGGGGTAGAACATGCCCGACCCGACGTCGTACTCCTCGCGCAGCGCGGCGGCGAACCCGTCGCGGTCCTCGGGGACGCGCACCGTGTACTGGTGGTAGACGTGCACCGCTCCGTCGGCGACCGGGGGCGTCGTGACGCCCACCAGGTTGGCCGTCAGGAAGGCCGCGTTCTGCTGGCGCTGCGCGGTCCACCCGGCGACCTTGGTCAGCTGCACCCGCCCGATGGCCGCGTGGATGTCGGTCATCCGCATGTTGAAGCCGACGACCTCGTTGTGGTACTGCCGCTCCATGCCCTGGTTGCGGTAGAGCCGGATCAGCCGCTCGATGTCGTCCGTGGCCACCGAGACCATGCCGCCCTCACCCGAGGTCATGTTCTTGGTCGGGTAGAGGGAGAACATCCCGAAGGACCCGAAGGCCCCGACCGGGGTGCCGTTCAGCGACGCGCCGTGCGCCTGCGCGGCATCCTCGAACACCTGCAGGCCACGGTCCTTCGCGATCTGGACGATCCGGGCCATCTTGGCCGGGTGACCGTAGAGGTGCACCGGCATGACGCCGACGGTGCGCTCGGTGATCGAGGCCTCGAACGCCTCCGGCGAGAGGCAGAAGTCGTCGGCGTCGATGTCGGCGAAGACCGGTGTGGCGCCGGTGAGCGCCACCGAGTTTGCGGTGGCAGCGAACGTGAAGGACGGGACGACGACCTCGTCGCCGGCACCGACGCCGCACGAGAGCAGGCCCAGGTGCTGGCCGGAGGTGCCGGAGTTGACCGCGACGCACGCGCGGCCCAGCCCGAAGTGCTGCGAGAACTCCTCCTCGAACGCCTTGACCTCGGGGCCCTGCGCCAGCATGCCGCTGCGCAGCACCCGGTCGACGGCAGCCCTCTCGTCCTCTCCGATGATGGGCTTGGCCGGGGGGATGAAGTCGCTCACTGCTGGGCCTCCGTGAGGGTGTCGTCGTGCTCGAGGTAGGACTGGCCGGTCTGCGGGCACACCCACGAGCCGACCTGCTGGCCGGGCTCCAGGGGCACACCGGCGCGGCCGACCCAACGGATCCGTCGCGCCGGCACGCCGGCCACGAGGGCGAAGTCGGGAACGTCCTTGATCACGACCGACCCGGCGGCGACCAGCGCCCACCGACCGATGGTGACGGGGGCGACGCACACCGCGCGGGCTCCGATGGACGAGCCCTCGCGGCAGGTCACCCCGACCTGTTCCCAGTCGTCGCCCCGCTTGAGGGTGCCGTCGGGGTCGACCGAGCGGGGGTAGTGGTCGTTGGTGAAGACGACGGCCGGGCCGACGAACACGCCGTCCTCGAGCACCGCCGGCTCGTAGACGAGTGCGTAGTTCTGCAGCTTGCAGTTGTCCCCCATCCGCACCCCGGTGCCGACGTAGGCGCCGCGACCCACGATGCAGTTGCGGCCCAGGACGGCGTCCTCGCGCACCTGCGCGAGGTGCCAGATGGAGCTGCCGTCGCCGATCGTGGCGCCCTCGGAGACGTCGGCGGACTCGACGATTCGAACAGCCACGCTCACGCCACCCGCTCGGCCTGGCCGACGACCAGGAACCGCACGCCGTCGAAGCGGTCGCGGTCGAGGATGTTGCGGCCGTCGACGACGACCTGGACGCCGGGGAAGTCGGCGGCGGCGAGACCGCGGTACTCGGCGTGGTCGGCCTGCACGACCACGACGTCGGCGGGGTCGCCGAGGGTGTGGGCGGCCCACCCGAACCGGGCCAGCTCCTCGCCGGAGTACATCGGGTCGTGCACGGTGACGTCGGCTCCGGCCGCCTCGAGTGCCTCGACGGTCGCGAAGATCCCGGAGAACGCCGTCTCCTTGACCCCGCCGCGGTAGGCGGCGCCGAGCACCGCGGCGCGCTTGCCGGTGAGGTCACCACCCGCGGCGCCGACGGCGAGACCGACGGTGTACGCCGGCATCGCGGCGTTGGCCTCCCGGGCCGCGCGCACGACGGTGGCGTCGGGGTCGTTCCACAGGTACAGGCGCGGGTAGACGGGGATGCAGTGCCCCCCGACCGCGATGCCGGGCCGATGGATGTGGCTGTAGGGCTGCGAGTTGCGGGCCTCGATGACCTGGTAGACGTCGATGCCGGCGCGGGCGGCGAAGGCGCCGAACTGGTTCGCGAGGCCGATGTTGACGTCGCGGTAGGTCGTCTCGGCGAGCTTGGCCATCTCCGCCGCCTCGGCGGAGCCGAGGTCCCAGACCCCGTTCCCGCGCTCGAGGTCCGGACGCTCGTCGAACTGCAGCACCGACTCGTAGAACTCGACGGCCCGCGCGGATCCCTCCGGCGACAGCCCGCCGACCAGCTTGGGGTACTTGCGCAGGTCGGCGAAGACGCGACCGGTCAGCACGCGCTCCGGGGAGAAGACGAGGTGGAAGTCGACTCCCTCGACCAGCCCGGACCCGCTCTCGAGCCGCGGCTTCCAGCGGGTGCGCGTGGTGCCGACCGGCAGCGTGGTCTCGTAGCTGACCAGCGTTCCGGGCGTGAGCCCCCGGGCGATGTCGTCGGTGGCGGAGTCCATCCAGCCGAAGTCGGGCCGGGCCTCCTCGTCGACGAAGAGCGGCACGACCACCACCACCGCATCGCTGTCGCGGACCGCGGCGGCGGTGTCGGTGGTCGCCGTCAGGGCACCCGAGCCGACGACCTGTGCCAGCTTCTGCGCCAGGTGGTCCTCGCCGGGGAACGGCTCGGTGCCCGCGTTGACGGTCTCGACGGTCCTCGAGTCGACGTCTGCCCCGAGGACCGTGTGCCCCGAGTCCGCGAACTGGACGGCCAGGGGCAGACCGATCTTGCCGAGCCCCACGACGGTGATCCTCACCAGCGATTCCCTTCGTTACGTTTCTCGCGCCCGATCCTATCGGCGTGACGCCGGCGTCCCGAATCGCGACGAGCGCTGCTGCGTGGTTCCCCGAGCGCGCTGCGGGCGGGTCAGCGTCCGTGCATGAAGTGCCACAGGTTGCTGTGCGGCTCCTGCTCGATGAACGCCGGGATCACGGCGCGCTCGAAGAGCTCGACGCCGGACACGTCGTAGGCCTGCTCCACGAAGTAGGTGATGGCGTAGTCCATGCCCCGCGACTGGAGGTCGACGAGGGCCTCGACGATCTGGTCGGGGGTGCCGACGAGGGGGCCGTCGGCGAACGACTTCACGGTGGACTCCACGACGTCCGCGGGGAGCCCGGCGGAGGTGTAGTGGGCGCGGATCCAGTCGAGGCGCTCCTGCACCTCGGCCTCGTCGCGCCCGATGACGACGTTGAAGTTGGCGCTGCGCACGATCTCCTCGAAGGGGCGGCCGACGTCCTGGCAGTGCCCACGCAGGATCTCGCTCTTGGCACTGAACTCCTCGGGCATCCCGCTGAAGTTGGTGTAGTCCGCGTACTCCGCCGCGATCCGCAGGGTCTTGCGCTCACCGCCGCCGGCGATCCACAGCGGGATGCCGTGGTGCGGGTTGCCGGGCAGCGACTCCCCCTGCAGCGGGCGCGGGAAGCAGAGGGCGCCGTCGGTGCTGAAGTGCTCCCCGGCATACGTCGACCGGCCGGTCGACCACATCTCGCGCAGGATCTCGACGCCTTCGCGCAGCGCCTGGAGCCGGTCACCGGCGCCCGGGAAGCCGTAGCCGTAGGCCTTCCACTCGTGCTCGTACCAGCCGGCGCCGATGCCCATCTCGAGGCGCCCCTCGGACACGATGTCGACCGTCGCGGCGACCTTCGCCAGGTAGGCGGGGTTGCGGTAGCCCATGCAGGTGCACATCTGGCCGAGTCGGATCCGGCCGGTGACCCCGGCGAACGCCGCCATCAGGGTCCACGCCTCGTGGGTGGCCTCCTCGGTCGGCCGGGGCGTGGTGTGGAAGTGGTCGTAGACCCAGATCGAGGACCAGTCCGGGTTGCCGTCGACCCGCCGGGCCAGACCCGCCATCACACCCCAGTGCTGTGCCGGGTCGATGCCGACGAGGTCGTGGCGCCAGCCCTGGGGGATGAACAGTCCGAACTTCATGGGGGTCCTCTCGGTGCCTGCGCGCGGCATCCCGGGTCGGTCGCCGTGCCACCCAGCCAACCCCCCGCGGACCGCTCGTGGCAAGTCGGCCCACCGGGTGGCCGTATCGTGCCGGGGTGAGCATCTGCGTCGTGGGCACCTCGTACGTCGGACTGTCCCTCGCCGTGCTCCTCGCCGAGCACCACGACGTCGTCGCGTACGACATCGACGACCGCCGCATCGAGATGCTGCGGGCCCGGCGCAGCCCGATCTCCGACCCGGACATCGAGGAGAGGCTGGCGACCCACGACCTGCGGCTGCGCGTGACGACCGACAAGCACGAGGCGTATGCCGGGGCCGAGTTCGTCGTCGTCGCCACCCCCACGAACTACGACGAGCGCACCAACTACTTCGACACCAGCAGCGTCGAGCAGGTCGTCGGCGACGTCATGGCGATCGCCCCGGACGCCACCGCGGTCATCCGGTCGACGATCCCGGTCGGCTACACGGCGGCGCTGCGCCGGCGCCTGGGTACCGAGAACATCTTCTTCTCCCCGGAGTTCCTCCGCGAGGGCCGCGCGCTGCACGACAACCTGCACCCCTCGCGGATCATCGTCGGCGACCCGGGGCCGCGCGGGCAGCGGTTCGGCGCCCTGCTGGCCGAGGCCGCCCTCGACGAGGTGCCCGTGCTGCTCACCGACAGCACCGAGGCCGAGGCGATCAAGCTCTTCGCCAACACCTACCTCGCGATGCGCGTGGCGTTCTTCAACGAGCTCGACACCTATGCCCTCACCCACGGGCTCGACACCCGCCAGATCATCGAGGGGGTGGGCCTGGACCCCCGGATCGGGTCGCACTACAACAACCCCTCGTTCGGGTACGGCGGCTACTGCCTGCCCAAGGACACCAAGCAGCTGCTGGCCAACTACGCGGACGTGCCGCAGACCCTGATCAGCGCCATCGTCACCGCCAACACGACCCGCAAGGACTTCGTGGCGGCGGACGTCGTGTCGCGCGAGCCGAACGTCGTCGGCATCCACCGCCTCATCATGAAGTCCGGGTCGGACAACTTCCGCTCCAGCAGCGTGCAGGGCGTGATGAAGCGCATCAAGGCCAAGGGCATCGAGGTGATCGTCTACGAGCCCGAGCTCGCGGCCGAGCGGTTCTACGGCTCCGAGGTGGTCCGCGACCTCGACGAGCTCAAGCGGCGCAGTGACGTCATCCTCGCCAACCGGCTCGTCGCAGAGCTCCACGACGTTGCCGACAAGGTCTACACGCGCGACCTCTTCGGCAACGACTGAGCCCGCGTCAGCCGGGTCTGCCCGACGCCCGCCCGGGCATGATGGGTGCATGGGCCTGAAGCACCAGAACGACCCCGACGTCATCCGCGAGCTGCTGATGGACCCCGGGGTGTGGGTGGTGGTGGGGCTGTCGTCCAACCGCGAACGCACCGCGCACCGCGTCTCGCGATGGATGCACGTCGAGCTCGGCACGCCGATCATCCCCGTGCACCCCCGGGCCGAGACGGTGCACGGCGCCCAGGGCTACGCGTCGCTCGACGACATCCCCGACCAGCACGTCAAGGTGATCGACTGCTTCGTCAACAGTGAGCACGTCGGCGCGGTCGTCGACGACGCCATCAGGAACAAGGACCGCCTCCAGATCGACGCCGTCTGGATGCAGCTCGGCGTCATCGACCAGGCCGCAGCGCACCGCGCCCGCGCCGCAGGGCTCGACGTCGTCATGGACACCTGCCCGAAGATCGAGTGGCCGCGCCTGCGCCACGACGGGATGCAGCGCTAGGACCTCCTTCGCGATGTGGGTGAACACCGGCGCCCGGACGGCGGTTCCCACCCACATCCGGTCAGCCTGGCCCGCCCCCGGCGCGCCGCTCCCGCAGGGCCGCGCCCTTGGCGAGCGCCTCGTCGCGCAGACCGGCCCGGAAGTCGTCGAGTGCCGCACGCAGCCGAGCGGCCTCCGCGCCCTCCCCGGCGCCCAGGATCCGCGCGGCCAGGAGCCCGGCGTTGCGCGCCCCACCGACCGACACCGTCGCCACGGGCACCCCGGCCGGCATCTGCACGATCGACAGCAGCGAGTCCATGCCGTCCAGGTACCGGAGCGGCACGGGCACGCCGATGACGGGCACGGAGGTGACCGACGCGAGCATCCCCGGCAGATGGGCCGCTCCCCCGGCCCCGGCGACGATCACGCGCAGCCCTCGCGACCGGGCCGACCGCCCGTACTCGACCATCTCCTGCGGCATCCGGTGCGCCGACACGACGTCGACCTCGCACCCGACCCCGAGCTCCTCGAGCGCGACGACGGCGGCCTCCATCACCGGCCAGTCCGAGTCCGACCCCATGACGACGCCGACCACCGGCGTACCGGCTCCACCGTCCGTGTGCGTGCTCACTCGGTCACCACTCCCTGGATGTAGTCCGCTGCGTGCCGGGCCCGCTCGCGCAGGTCGGTGAGGTCGTCGCCGGAGACGTTGACGTGGCCGATCTTGCGACCGGGCCGCACACCCTTGCCGTACATGTGCACCTTCAGGTCCGGGTCGCGCGCCATGACGTGACGGTATGCCGGGTACAGCTCGGCGAAGTCGCCCCCCAGCACGTTGGCCATCACCGTCCACGTGCCGTGCGGGCGCGGTGAGCCGAGCGGGAGGTCGAGCACGGCGCGCAGGTGCTGCTCGAACTGGCCCGTCACCGCGCCGTCCATCGACCAGTGACCCGAGTTGTGCGGGCGCATCGCGAGCTCGTTGACGACGAAGCCGGGCCTCCCGTCGGCACCCTGGACCTCGAACAGCTCCACCGCGAGCACCCCGGTGACGTCCAGCTCACCGGCCACGCGCAGGCCGGCGTGCACGGCGGCGGCCGACAACCCGACATCCAGCTCGGGCGCGGGGGCCAGCACGTCGGTGCAGATGCCGTCGGTCTGCACCGTCTCGACGACCGGCCAGGCAGCGGCCTGCCCGGACGGGCTGCGCGCGACGAGCACCGCGAGCTCGCGGCGGAACGGAACCCGTTGCTCCAGGAGCAGACCGGACCCCTCGGATGCCGCGCGCTCCAACCAGTCGGCGAGCTCCGCGGCATCCGCCACCACCTTCACGCCCTTGCCGTCGTAGCCACCCCGCGGCGTCTTCGCGACCACCGGCCACCCCACGGAGTCCCCGAACGCCGTGACGTCGGCCGCGGTGTCGGCACGCACCCAGCGCGGGCACGGGATGCCGAGGGCGGTGAGCCGCTCGCGCATGGCGAGCTTGTCCTGGGCGAACCGCAGCGCCCCCGGTCGCGGGTGCAGCTCGACCCCCTCGGCGACGAGCAGGTCGAGCACGTGCGCGGGGACGTGCTCGTGGTCGAACGTCACGACGTCGCAGTGCTGCGCGAAGGCGTGGACCGCGTCGGCCTCGGTGTGGTCGCCGACCGGGGAGCTCGGCACCACCAGCGCGGCACTGGCGTCGTCGGCCTCGGCGAACACGCTCAGCGTCACCCCGAGCTCGGCCGCCGGACCCGCGCACATCCGGGCCAGCTGACCACCGCCGATGATGCCGACGACGGGGAAACCTCCGGGTGCGCGACGGGGGGTGGTCACCCGGCGAGGATAGCGACCGCCGGTGTATAGGCTGCTTCGGTGCCCACGACCGCCCCGCCCCCGACCGGCGGCATCGCCCGCCTGCTCGACTCGGCGCGCGGGGCGATGGACGTCATCTACCGGGAGATGATCAAGTTCGGGGTCGTCGGCCTGATGGCGTTCGTCATCGACATCGGCCTGGCGAACCTGCTGTGGCACACCGTGCTCTCCGACAAGGTCACCACCGCCAAGGTCATCTCCGGGGCGGTCGCGACGCTCTTCTCCTGGGTCGGCAACCGGCAGTGGACGTTCCGCCACCGGCGCAGCCGCCCGGCGCACCACGAGGTGGTGCTGTTCTTCGGCGTCAACGGCATTGCCCTGGTCATCTCGGCGGCGACCCTCTACTTCTCGCACTACGGCCTCGGGTTCACCTCGATCCTCGCCGACAACGTCGCGGTGATCTTCGGCATCGGGCTGGGCACCCTGTTCCGGTTCTGGGCCTACCGCAAGTTCGTCTTCGCCGGAGAGCCGCTCTGACGACTCGTCCCGCCACGGGGGTCGGTGCCCTGGCCTAACGTCAGGCGCATGGTGCACCAGCTCACCCGGCAGCAGGCCCGCCGCATCGCGGTCCGCGCCCAGCTGCTCGACACCCCACGCCCGACCGGCCTGCTCCAGGTCGTCCGCCGGCTGTGGGTCGTGCAGGTCGACCTCACCGCTGCCGTGGCTCCCAGCGCCGACCTGGTGCTCTGGAGCCGCCTCGGCTCCGCGTACTCGCCCCACGAGCTCGACGCGTTGCTCGTCGACCGCGCCGTCGTCGAGCACGACGGCCTGCTCCACGCGGCCGACGACATGGCCCTGTTCCGGGCCGACATGCGGGACTGGCCCGGGCGGCCGCCGCTGCGCGAGTGGCAGGAGGACACCCTCGACTGGGTCGAGGCCAACACCACTTGCCGCGACGACATCCTGCGCCGACTGCGCGCCGATGGCCCCCTGCCCGCCCGCGACCTGCCCGACACGTGCGACGTGCCGTGGCGCTCGAGCGGCTGGAACAGCGGCAAGAACGTGCTCATGCTGCTGGGCTGCATGGAGCGTCGAGGCGAGGTGGCCGTGTCGTCGCGCGAGGGCCGCGAGCGCCTGTGGGACCTCGCCGAGCGGGTGCTGCCCGACGACCGGGCGGTGCCCTGGCAGGAGGCTCGCATCGAGCGTGACCGGCGCCGCCTGGCCTCGTTGGGGATCGCCCGGGCCCGGGCCACGCAGACACCGGGCGAGCCCAACTCCGTCGCGGATGCCGGCGAGCCGGCGGTGGTCGAGGGCGTGCGGGGCGCGTGGCGGGTCGACCCCGAGCAGCTCGAGGCGATCGGCCGGCCGTTCCGCGGACGCACCGCGCTGCTCTCGCCCCTCGACCGCCTGGTGTTCGACCGCGCCCGGATGACCGACCTGTTCGAGTTCGACTACCAGCTCGAGATGTACAAGCCGGCCGCCGCCCGGCGCTGGGGCTACTGGGCGATGCCGGTGCTCCACGGCGACCGGCTCGTCGGCAAGCTCGACGCCACGGCCGACCCGGAGGCCGGCCTGCTGCGCGTCGACGCGCTCCACGAGGACGAGCCGCTGTCGGTCACGACCCGGGCCGCGGTCGACCGCGAGATCCGTTCGCTGGCGTCCCTGCTCGACCTGGCCGTGGAGCGCGCCTGACCCGTGGGTCGGGTCGCTGCGCGACCGGGAGGGGGTCAGACCGGCTGCCGCTGCGCGACGCCCACGTGTCGCCCGGCGGGGACCGGATCCGGGATCTGCCAGGCCCGCAGCACGAACAGCGCGACGAGCAGCAGGGGCACGAACACCGTCCACAGGGCCGCCGGGATGCTGGCCCCGCACCCGAGAGCGGTCAGCACCAGGCCCGACCACGGCAGCACCCCCTGCAGGATCGTGCCCGCGAGCACGAGCAGCCCGCCGCCGACGAGCACCCCCACCGGCACGACCGCACCCGGTGCACCAGCGCGTGCGGCACCGGCGTCCTCGGTGAGCCCGAGGCCGACGAGGAGCGTCGCGACCAGTAGCCCGAGCCACGGGGTGCGTGGACCCATCTCGCCACGGTAGACGCCGCGGGGCGCGGTGGCGATGGGGCCAGCACCCGGATCCGAACCCCGTCGGGCGCGCCCTCAGGAGGCGCTGGCGGAGAGGAAGAGCGCGAACAGCGGCGGCTTGGCCCGCACCAGCTCGAGCCGGCCACCTGCGGCCTCGGCGAGGTCGCGGGCCAGCGACAGCCCGAGCCCGCTGCCCGAGGACGACACCGAGCGCTCGAAGATGTGCGGCGCGATGGCAGCCGGCACGCCGTCGCCCTCGTCGGCGACCTCGATGACCACCGAGGGACCGGCCCGTCGGGCTGCTATCTCCACGGTTCCGCGGCCGTACATCAGGGAGTTCTCGAGCAGCGTGGTGAGGATCTGGGCCAGCGCGGTGGGGGTGGCCCGGATGCCCAGACCCCGCTCGCCGCTGACGTGGATGCTGCGCCGTGCGCCGGCGAAGGCCGGCTGCCACTCCCGCTGGAGGGAGGCCAGCACCGAGTCGAGCGACACGGCCGGGTTGGTCTCGGTTCCGCTGCGGGTGCGGCTCATCAGGTCGTCGACGACCCGGCTGAGCCGCTCGACCTGGCCGATGGCGATGTTCGCCTCCTCCTCGACGACGGTGAGGTCGTCGGTGCTCGCGATCTCCTCGAGTCGCATCAGGAGTGCGGTGAGGGGCGTGCGCAGCTGGTGCGAGGCATCGGCCGCGAAGTCGCGCTCCGACGCGAGCCGCTTGGCACCCTGCTGGGCACCTCGCGCCAGCGCGGCGTCGAGCCGGTCGACCTCCTCGATCCCGGAGCGCAGCGGCACCGGGCGCGGGTCACCGGGGCCGAGCCGTTCGGCGCGCTCCCCCAGGGTCGCGAGGAAGTGCGCGACGCGTGACGCGCGCCGGTCGGCCATCAGCGAGGCGACCCCGAGCGCGATCGCTCCGGCCACGACCACCGCGGCGGCCAGGGCCCCGAGAACCACGGGCTCGGGCGGCGTGCCGGCGAAGCCCTGCTCGGCAGGTGGGACCAGCGACTTGAGTGGATCGCCCGGCCACAGGAGCAGGGCCGCCACCGCTGCCCCCACGAGGAGAGCCGTGATCCCCACCGCCTGGGCGACGGTCACGACGAGGAGTCGTCGCACGCCGCCCTCACTCCTCCGGGGCGTCGAAGCGGAACCCGACCCCACGGATGGTGGTGATGTAGCTCGGGTGCGCCGCGTCGTCCCCGAGCTTTCGGCGCAGCACCGAGATGTGCATGTCGAGCGTCTTGGTCGAGCCGTACCAGGCGCTGTCCCAGACGTCGCGCATCAGCTTCTCGCGGGAGACGACCTTGCCCTCGTTGGCGACGAGCACCTTGAGCAGCTCGAACTCCTTGCCGGTGAGCTGCACCTCCTGGCCGTGCAGGAAGACGCGGCGCCCCTCCGGGTCGATCCTGACCAGGGCCTCCGGGGGCGGCACCTCGATCACCCCGCGGCGCAGCAGTGCCCGGGCCCGGGCGAGCAGCTCGGCGAGGCGGAACGGCTTGGTGACGTAGTCGTCGGCGCCGGCGTCGAGCCCCACGACGGTGTCGACCTCGTCGGCCCGGGCGGTCAGCACCAGGACCGGGACGGTGCTGCCCTCCTGGCGCAGCCGGCGGCAGACCTCGAGGCCGTCCATCTTCGGCAGGCCGAGGTCGAGCACGAGCAGGTCGGGCGAGCGCAGCGCCTCCTCCAGGGCGGAGATGCCGTCGGTGCACACGTCGACGTCGTAGCCTTCACGCCGCAGCGCGCGGGCCAACGGGTCCGAGATGGCGGGGTCGTCCTCCGCCAGGAGCACCTTGGTCATGGGCCGATGGTAGTCACGAGGGGGGCCCATCCGACGGAGGGCGACGCTCGCCCGGCGCGCGTTGCAGCTCGTGGAGGGTCACGACACCGATACCGCGCAGGATGCGGCGGCGGCGTTCGATGGCCGAGAAGCCGGACACCGACCCGAGCACACGGGCCATGTCGTCGTCGACGTAGACGTGCCCCGACGGGGTGACGGCGGTGATCCGGCTCGCCTTGTTCACCGTCATCCCGAACACGTCGCCCAGCCGTGAGACCACCCGCCCGTGCGCCAGGCCGACCCGCACCGGGGGGAGCAGCTCGTCCTCGGCCATGGCGTCGACGAGGTCGAGCGCGATGGCCGAGGCCGCCGCGACGTCGGTGTGCACGAAGAGCACCTCGTCGCCCACCGTCTTGATGACCCGGCCGCCGTGCTCGGTGATGACGTCGCTGGCGAGCAGCTCGAAGCGCTGCACCAGGCGCGCGAGCTGCCGTTCACTCATCCGCCGCACGAAGCTGGTGAACGAGACCAGGTCGGCGAAGCCGACGGCGCGGATCGGGGCCGACGGGTCGGAGTGCACCGCCGGGTCGGCGTCGGCGAGCATCCGTGCGATGGCGTTGGTGAGATGGCGGCGCCAGACGTAGACCAGCAGCGGCTCGATCTCGGTGGAGAGCGACGCGAGCAGCTCGGCGGCGGCGGCGGCGACCTGCGGTTCCGGCACCGAGCGGCTGTCGCTGCCCTCGAGCTCCTCGGAGAACGGCGAGGCCAGCGACTCCGCGACGAGCTGGGTCTGCCAGACCGCCAGGCGGTCGGCGGTGCGGGCGAACGCGCGGGTCATGCCCAGGGCGAGCTCCTCGCTCACCCGTCCCTCGCTGATGATCCGGGCCACCCGGCTCAGGGCCTCGGTGTCGGCCTCGGTGAACATCGCCTCGTCGTCCTCGACGTTCTGGAAGCCCATCGCGTGCCAGAACCGCCGGGCCGTCACCGGCTCCACCCCGGCGTCGTCCGACACCTCGCGACGTCGCATCGAGGCCGGGCGGCCGAGCAGCACCCGCTCGACCCGTTCGGCCACCTCGTCCGGCGCGCCCGGAACGGGGTCGCCGGGGTCGCCGGTGGGCAGGCCGACATCCTCCGGGGACATCAGGCCTCCTCTCCGCTACCTCAGCGTGCCCGGACGTGGACCACGTCGCCCGCGGACACGGCATACGCGCCGGTGTCGGAGCGCACGGTCAGTCTGCCCGCATCGTCGACCCCTGTCGCGACCCCGTGGCGCACCACCCCACCCGGCTCGTGCACCTCCACCTCCCGACCCACGCTCGCGCAGGCGCCCACGTAGGCGGTCTGGGCGGGCCCACCGGGCCCGGTGTCCTCGGTGAGCACCCGGGCGAGGTGCACCAGGTAGGCCGTGAGCAGCGTCGAGCGGTCCACTCCCGGGGCCCCCGCCGCCCTCAGCGAGGTGGCCGTGTCGAGCGGCAGACCCGCACGGGGGGTGTCGACGTTGAGACCGAGGCCGACGACGACGCCGGCCTCGGTCCACTCGCAGAGCAGCCCGGCGACCTTGCGGTCACCGTCGGCCGGGACGAGCACGTCGTTGGGCCACTTCAGGGAGGTCACGACCCCCGCGACCTCCCGGACCGCCCGGTGCACGGCGAGGCCGGCCAGCAAGGGCACCCACGAGGCGCCGGACGCCGGGGGTGGCACCAGGACCGAGACGGCCAGGCTGGTGCCGGGCGTCGTGGTCCACGCCCGACCGAGCCGTCCGCGGCCGGCATCCTGCTGCTCGGCGACGACCACCCGCCAGGGCGCAGGGCGCTCGCGGACCTCGTCGTTCGTCGATCCGAGGCGGTCGAAGACCTCGACGGGACCCCAGGGATCGCCGGGTGTGACGGATCGCTCGCCGAGCGGTCGGGATCGGTGCGGCTCGTTCACGAGGGCAAGGCTAGGCTCGGACCATGTCCAAGAGCGACACCCAGTCCATCGGCGGCACCGACGTCCCGAAGGACCTTGACACCACCACGACGGCGGGCAAGCTCGCGGACCTGAAGCGGAGGGTGACCGAGGTCGCCAGCGCCGGGTCCGAGCGTGCCATCGAGAAGCAGCACGCGCGCGGCAAGAAGACCGCTCGCGAGCGCCTCGAGCTGCTGCTCGACGAGGGCACCTTCGTCGAGATGGACAAGTACGCCCGGCACCGCTCGGTCGCGTTCGGCGGGGACAAGAACCGTCCCTACGGCGACGGCGTCGTCACCGGCTACGGCACGGTCGACGGCCGCACCGTCGCCGTGTTCGCCCAGGACTTCACCGTCTTCGGCGGGTCCCTCGGCGAGGTGTTCGGCGAGAAGATCGTCAAGATCATGGACTTCGCCATGAAGGTCGGCTGCCCGGTCGTCGGGCTCAACGACTCGGGCGGGGCGCGCATCCAGGAGGGTGTCGTCTCGCTCGGCCTGTACGGCGAGATCTTCCGCCGCAACGTGCACGCGTCGGGCGTCATCCCGCAGATCTCGCTGATCATGGGGCCCTGCGCCGGTGGCGCCGTCTACTCCCCCGCGGTCACCGACTTCACCGTCATGGTCGACAAGACCTCGCACATGTTCATCACCGGCCCCGACGTCATCAAGACGGTCACCGGTGAGGACGTCGGGTTCGAGGAGCTCGGCGGCGCCCGCACCCACAACACCAAGTCCGGCGTCGCGCACTACATGGGCACCGACGAGGACGACGCGGTCGAGTACGTGAAGGCCCTGCTGTCCTACCTGCCGTCGAACAACATGGAGGACCCGCCGGTCTACGGCGAGGAGAACGACCTCGAGATCTCCGACGACGACCGGTTCCTCGACACGATCATCCCGGACAGCCCGAACGTCCCCTACGACATGCACCAGGTCATCGAGAAGGTGCTCGACGACAACGAGTTCCTCGAGGTGATGCCGCTCTTCGCGCCGAACATCATCGTCGGCTTCGGTCGGGTCGAGGGTCGCTCGGTCGGCGTCGTGGCCAACAACCCGATGCAGTTCGCCGGCACGCTCGACATCGACGCCTCCGAGAAGGCGGCCCGGTTCGTGCGCACCTGCGACGCCTTCAACGTGCCGATCCTGACCTTCGTCGACGTGCCGGGCTTCCTGCCCGGCACCGACCAGGAGTGGGACGGCATCATCCGGCGCGGCGCCAAGCTCATCTACGCCTACTCCGAGGCGACCGTGCCGTTGGTCACCGTCATCACCCGCAAGGCCTACGGCGGCGCCTACGACGTCATGGGGTCCAAGCACCTCGGCGCCGACATCAACCTCGCCTGGCCGACGGCCCAGATCGCCGTCATGGGTGCGCAGGGCGCTGTCAACATCCTCTACCGCAAGGAGCTCGCCAGGACCGCCGAGACCGGTGACTCGGTCGAGGAGGCCCGCGCGCGCTTCATCAAGCAGTACGAGGACGCCCTGGCCAACCCCTACGTCGCGGCCGAGCGCGGCTACATCGACACCGTCATCACCCCGTCGAACACCCGGATGAACGTCACCAAGGCCCTGCGGGCGCTGCGCACCAAGCGGGCGTCGCTGCCCCCCAAGAAGCACGGCAACATCCCACTATGACCTCTTTCCAGGTTCAGAGCCCATGGGGCCCGGCCCGGTGACGGCCGAGAGCGGGACGACCGACTCCGGGGCCACCGACGCTGTGGCTCCGCCGGTGGCGCCGGCGATCGTGGTGCGCGGCGACGCGACGCCCGAGCAGCTGGCCGCGCTGGTCGCGGTGCTGTCGGCCGCGTCGGGTGGCGACGACCCGGCATCCGAGCACTCGACCTCGACCTGGGCCGCGCACTCGGCGGCGATGCGCCACGCGGTCGACCACGGCCCCGGCGCCTGGCGCACCTCCCTGCGCTCCTGACCACCCGGCCCCCCCACACGGCCGCACGGCCGCACGAACCCAGGTCCGGGCTGAGACACACCAAGTGAAACGGGGTCCGGCCCGGCTCGCGCCGTGCCGGACCCCGGTGTGCCGTAGGGCCGTCAGTAGTAGCGGCGCCTGGATCCGCCGATCGGGACGAAGTTGAGCACCAGCCCGACGATGATCAGGATCACGCCGATCCACAGCAGGATCGAGATGCTGGCGATCCATCCGATGAGGGCGAGGACGATGCCGAGGATGACCATGTGTCTTGCGCTCCTTGTGACGGAGAGCTTCCCCGTCACATC
>DASQEZ010000274.1:0-5818 GCA_035633415.1 Ornithinibacter sp.
GAACCTAGACTAGCTGAACCAGAATCAGCCGGGCTGCCAATTACCCCATACCCCAAGGGCATGGGGAACTATACCGGCCCCAGCCCGAACATGATGATCGCGAGCGCGGCGGGCAGACCCACCGAGACGAGTGCCGAGTCCATCGGGACCTCCAGGGGCGTGGGCGGGCCGCGCCGCCGGGGCGGTCAGCCTTGCGGCGGACGACCGCCGCGTCAAGCATCCGGGGGACGAGCCCCCACGCCGGTCACCGGGCGCCACCGGGGGACGACGAAGGCCCGGTCCTGGTGGACCGGGCCTTCACCTTTACGTAGCCCCGACGGGATTCGAACCCGCGCTACCGCCTTGAGAGGGCGGCGTGCTAGGCCACTACACAACGGGGCCGTGACCTGACGTTCCTGCCGCTGGGAGCGGCGGGCAACGGAGAAGAACCTTACCGAACGGCGGGAATTTCTCCGAATCGCCCCCGGCCGCAAGGCCGAGGGCGAGAGCTGGGGTACCAGGACTCGAACCTAGAACGGATGAACCAGAATCACCAGTGTTGCCAATTACACCATACCCCATGGGGTATGCCGTCGGACCTTCCGGGAGGCGGTTGGTCGTCGGGCGAACCGAGGGATGATCCTACCGGGCGGTCTCCCCCGCACCCAAATCGCAGGTGAGGCGGCGGACCGCAACGGGGTCAGACCGTGGCGCGCAGCGCCCGGAGCCTGGTGAGCGTCGAGGCCTTGCCCAGGATCTCCATCGACTCGAAGAGCGGCGGGGACACCCGACGCCCCGAGACGGCGGTGCGCAACGGGCCGAAGGCGAACTTCGGCTTGAGGCCGAGCCCCTCGACCAGTGCCTCGCGCAGGGCCGCCTCGACGGCGGACGCGGACCACGACGACTGCGACCCGAGCACACCCGTGTGGTCCTCGGGCAGTGCCTCGAGGGCGGCGACCGCGGCGTCGAGCACCGGGCCGGCATCGTCCTTGAGCTGGGCGCGGGCGTCGTCGGCCACGTCGACGGCGTCGTCGGCCACGTAGAACGGGCCGACGAGGGCGGCGGCCTCGGTGAGGTGCGCCATCCGGGTCTGGATCAGCTCGGTGACGGCCCGCAGGCGGGCCAGCTCGCCGAGCGAGGGGTTGTCGCCGAGCACGCCGTCGGACTGCAGGAACGGCAGCAGGCGCGAGGCGAGGTCGTCGACCGTCAGGGCGCGGATGTGCACGCCGTTGAGCCAGTCGAGCTTCTTGAGGTCGAAGATCGGGCCGACCGGGTTGACGTCGGCCCAGTCGAAACGCTGCGAGAACTCGTCGAACCCGAACACCTCGACGTCCTCACCCTCGGCGCCCTCGGCCGGCGGGTACGCGAGCAGCGCGAGGAAGTTGACCAGCGCCTCCGGCAGGTAGCCCTGTTCCTGGAACCAGGTGAGACGCGCTGCGGGGTTCTTCCGCTTGGAGATCTTCGACTTGTCGGTGTTGCGCAACAGGGGCATGTGCGCGAACGCCGGTGGCTGCAGGCCGAGCCACTGGTAGAGCAGCACGTGCTTGGGGGTCGAGGAGATCCACTCCTCGCCGCGCACGACGTGGGTGATGCCCATCTCGTGGTCGTCGACGACGACGGCGAGGTGGTAGGTCGGGAAGCCGTCCGCCTTGAGGATCACCTGGTCGTCGGGGCGCGGGGCGGACACCCGGCCGCGGATCAGGTCGTCGAACTCGAGGGGGGCGTCATCAGGGATGAGCATGCGCACCACGGGCGTCGGCGAGAACCCGGGCAGCTCGCGTCGCTCGTCCTCGGTCCTGCCGACGCACATCCGGTCGTAGCCCGTGGGCAGCTTGGCCTTCTGCTGCGCCTCACGCATCTGCGCCAGCCGCTCCGTGGAGCACCAGCAGTGGTAGGCCCTGCCCTCGGCGAGCAGCCGCTCGACATAGGGCCGGTAGGTGTCGAGCCGCTCGCTCTGCCGGTACGGGGCGCACGGGCCGCCGACGTCGGGCCCTTCGTCCCAGGTCAGCCCGAGCCAGCGCAGGGTGTCGAAGACCTGCTGCTCGGAGTCCTCGCGGAAGCGGGCGCGGTCGGTGTCCTCGATGCGCAGCACGAACCGGCCACCCTGCTGGCGCACGAACGCCAGGTTGAACAGCGACATGTACGCCGTGCCGACGTGGGGGTCGCCGGTGGGCGAGGGCGCCACCCGCAGCCGCACGCTGCCGGGCAGGGCGTCGCCGGCCCCGCGGGGGTCGGTGGTCTGGTCGTGGTCACCGGCGTGGCGGGGGGCATCGGGGTTCTCGCTCATGGTGGGCCCAGCCTAGTGACGCACGAACGGGTTGCTGAGCACGCCGATGCCGTCGATCTCGACCTCGACCCGCTGCCCGGCCTCGACCAGGCCCACGCCGGCCGGGGTGCCGGTGAGGATGACGTCGCCGGGCAGCAGCGTGAACGCCTTCGAGGCGTGGGAGACGAGCATCGCCACACCGTGCACCATGTCGGACGTGCGTCCGTCCTGGACCACCTCGCCGTCACGCCGGGTGATGATCCGCTGGCGCTCCGAGTCGAGGTCGGTCTCGATCCACGGCCCGAGCGGGCAGAACGTGTCGAACCCCTTTGCGCGAGCCCACTGACCGTCGCCGCGCTGGAGGTCGCGGGCCGTCACGTCGTTGGCGACGGTGTAGCCGAAGACGGCCGCGAGGGCATCCTTCGGCTCCAGGTCCTTGGACAGCCGGCCGATGACGACGGCGAGCTCGCCCTCGTAGCCGACCTCGGACGTCTGCGGTGGCATCACCACCGGGTCTCCGGGGCCGATCACCGCGGTGTTCGGGATGAGGAACATCATCGGCTCGGCGGGGGTGTCGGTGCCCATCTCCTTGGCGTGGTCGGCGTAGTTGCGGCCGATGCCGATCACCTTGCTGCGTGGAATGACCGGCGCGAGCAGCCGCACGTCGTCCACGTCGTGCACCGTGCCGGTGAGCTCGATCCGCTGGTAGAGGGGGTCGCCCGTGATCTCGGCGATCTTCTCGCCCGAACCGTCGACCAGACCGTAGGCCGGGTCGTCACCCGTGGTGAACCTCGCGATGCGCATGCGTTCCAGCCTAGGGTCAGGAGACGCCGGCCTTCTCGGCGGCCTTGGCGAGCACCCGGGCGACCGTGGCCGCCCCCTCGTCGGTGAGGTGGATGTCGGCGGCCGTGCAGATGTTGGTGAGCGTGCAGATCTTGGCGGCGTTCTCGGGCACCGAGCGTCCGTTGATCGTCGTCGGGGTCGTGTCGTTGGTCGAGAACGCCTCGTCGAGCCCGACGAAGGTGGTGCCCGACCTCGTGGCGGCCGACTCGATCGCCGCGCTCAGCGCCGTGTAGGCCTTGGCGGCCGCGTCGACACCCTTGACCGGCTGGTCCAGCGCCTGGGCCGCCAGCCACGGGTTGTAGTAGCCGAGCACGAGCACCGGGACGTCGTCGCCGGCCGCCGTCCTCAGCCGCTCGAGGATCGCCGGGAGGTTCTTCTTCACCGTGGCGACCCCGGAGGTCACGCACGCGGTGTCGATCTGGGCCCCGCCGCGCACGCAGCGCAGCAGGTCGTTGCCACCGATGTCGATCGTGACGAGGGCGACGTCCTCGCTGCCCGAGAGCAGCTTCTCGGCCTGCTCGAGCTGGCTGCCCTCGGTGAAGTCGCACTTGCCGCCCTTGACCAGGGAGGTCGTCGTCTCGCCGCTGCAGCCGAGGTTCTCCAGGGTCAGGTCGCCGCCGCCGGCCTCGAGGCGGGTGGCGGTCAGCGCCGGGTAGGCCGTGTCGCGCAGCTCGGCGCCCCCGGGCTGGTATCCCGCGGCGAGCGAGTCGCCGAGCGCCACGTAGAGGCCGCCGGCCCCGGCCGCACTCTCCGACGGCGAGGCCGAGGCGGTGGGGGCCTGCGTCGCCGGGGCCGCGCTCGAGGCCGAGGGCTCGGGGTCGCCGCCGCATGCGGTGAGGGTGAGGGTCACCGCGACCACGGCAGCGAGCGGGATGGTCCTACGCATGTCAGGGGGCCTCGTCGGTCGGAGTGGTGTCTGGAGTGGAGCGGGAGGGTGACAACCCCATCGTCCATCACGACGAACGGGACCGGCCCCGGGGTTCCCGGCGCCACGCCACGTGCGGTGTGGCACGGATCTCCCCCACGACCCGTGATGCCGTCACTACCGTTCGTCCTGAGGCATTCCCCTCGGATCAGGAGCGCGTCATGTCGTTCGGCCAGGCTGTCAGCACCGTCTTCTCGAAGTACGCCACCTTCTCCGGTCGCGCCCGCCGCAGCGAGTACTGGTGGTGGTACCTCTTCGTCACCCTCGTGTTCATCGTCGCCAACGTCATCGACCGTGCCGCGGGCCTGACCTACGGGGACGCGACCTACGCCGGTGGCTGGATCGCCAGCATCGCCGGGCTGGCCCTCCTGCTCCCGAACCTCGCCGTGGCGGTCCGCCGGCTGCACGACACCGGCCGCACCGGCTGGTGGCTGCTCATCGGGCTGGTCCCCCTCATCGGCTTCGTCGTCCTGCTCTACTTCTTCATCCTCGACAGCGAGAACGACAACCAGTACGGCCCCTACCCCAAGGACTGAGCCGTTCGCCGCCCGGGTGCTCGCCCCGGGCCGCGGCACCGTCGGTACCGTGGTGCGGTGACCCCGCGTTCGCTGTCGAGACCGCAGTGGGAGGCCCTCGCGGCCGCCCACGAGGCCCGCGTCGACGCCGTGACCGCCGCCCATCGGGAACGCCGGGCCGGCGGGCGCACCCACCCCGTCGAGGACTTCCTCTTCCGCTACTACGACAACTCGCCGGCGAGGTTGCGGCGGTGGCACCCGGGCGCCGGCGTCGTGCTCGAGGACGCAGCACCGCACCCCCGCGCCACGTGGACCCACTACCGCACGGCCGGCGATGCGGTCCTGGTCGACGTGCAGGCGTTCCTGGCGGCACGGGGTTCGGCCGTCGCCTTCGTGCACCACCTGCTGACGGCGACGGTGTCGCGCCCTCCCCGGCTGGGCTGCTTCGGGCTGCACGAGTGGGCGATGGTCCACGGCATCCCCGCGGACGACGTGCGGCACGCCGGCTGGCCACTGCGGCTGGGCAGCGAGGAGACCGACGCGGTGGTGGAGCGGCACGGCATCCGCTGCTCGCACTTCGACGCCTACCGCTTCTTCACGGAGTCGGCGCGGCCGCGGAACGCGTTGCGCCCCACCCGTGACAGCCAGGTGTCGATGGAGCAGCCCGGGTGCCTGCATGCCGGCATGGACGTCTACAAGTGGGCCTTCAAGCTGACTCCGCTCGTGCCGAGCGACCTCGTGGCCGACGCGTTCGACCTGGCCCGCGAGATCCGGGTGCTCGACATGCAGGCCTCGCCCTACGACCTGCGCGAGCTCGGGTACGCACCGGTGCCCATCGAGACGCCCGAGGGAAAGGCGGCCTACGTCGACCGCCAGGGCCGGTTCGCCCGGCGCTCGAACGCCCTGCGCCACCGCCTGCTGGCCGTGCTCGACGCCGCGACGTCCGCCGCGAGTGCGGAAACGGCTGCCGGAGCGACCACTTCCGCACTCACGGCGAGGATGCCCGGGGCCGGCGTCAGCGGGGTGCGACGCCGGCGCGGACCAGGCCGTAGGTGACCGACTCGACCAGGGCGTCCCAGCTGGCCTCGAGGATGTTGGCCGCGACGCCGATGGTCGTCCACGAGGTCGTGCCGTCGGAGGTCTCGATGAGCACCCGGGTCACGGCATCGGTGCCGTGGGCGGCATCCAGGATGCGCACCTTGTAGTCGATGAGCTCGAGGTTGCGGATCTCGGGGTAGAACTTCGCCAGCGCCGACCGCAGCGCCTGGTCCAGCGCGTTGACCGGGCCGT